>SMYD01000070.1 GCA_004356015.1 Acidobacteriota bacterium
CGTTACGGTGTGACTCGGGCGGGCAATTTCGAGGGGCGCAATATTCTGCATGTGGTCCTGCCCCTGACCGACGTCGCCGCCGCCGGCGGGTTGAGTGTGGAGGAGACGGATGCCCGCCTGCAAGCGGCCCGGGAGACGCTCTACCAGGCGCGGAAAGCACGCCCGGCGCCCCTGCGGGATGACAAGATCCTGACCGCCTGGAACGGCCTGATGATCTCGGCCTACGCCCGCGCCGGGTTGGCCATGGATAGCACGCCCTATATCGAGGCAGCAGCCAGGGCCGCCGATTTCATCCTGGTGAACATGCGGGATGAAGACGGGCGCCTGTGGCGATCGTACAAGGATGACAAGGCGGAGAATCCGGCCTTTGTGGAGGACTACGCCTTCTTCATCGCCGCCCTTCTGGATCTCTACGAGGCCCATGGCGATCCGCGCTGGTTGCGTGAAGGCCTGGCCCTGCAGGAGATCCTGGATTTTCATTACGCCGACAGGGATCGCGGCGGCTACTTTGCCACCGCTGACGATCATGAAAAATTGCTGGCGCGTGAGAAGCCGGCACAGGATGGGGCCGAGCCCTCGGGCAACTCGGTGGCGGCCCTGAATCTTCTGCGCCTGGCGACATTCACCACCGACGACAGGTTTCGTCTGGCGGCGGATCGGTTGCTCACGGGGTTCGCCCCGCTGCTCACCCGCTCGCCGGCCGCGGTCTCCGAGATGTTGCTGGCCCTCGACTGGCGTCTGGACCGGCCGCGGGAAGTGGTAGTGGTGACGGCCGGTCGGCGGGACGGGAGCGAGGCTCTGCTGGCGCCTCTCAGGCGCGGATTCCTGCCCAACCGGATCCTGGCTGTGGTGCCCCAGCGTGGTCGCGCCCATGACCTGGAAGACATGCTGCCGCTCGTCAAGGGGAAGGTCGCCCAGGACGGCCGGGCCACCGCCTATGTCTGTGAGCACGGCGTCTGCCAGCTCCCCACCACCGACCCGGAGGTTTTCGCGAGGCAACTGGCGGCCGTGAAGCCCGGTTGAGTCCTTGATGCCGCAAGCGCCGTTGACCACGCCCCGTTCGCCGCCCGAAACGGTCGGCCCATCGCCGGGAGAAGAGAGTGCCGCAGGCCTCCGCCTGCCGCTGCGGCGGGAGGTGCTGGCTCCACCCCGGGAGGCTCACCCGTTGCCCCGACCGCCCATGGGGCCTGTGGGCCACTGGCTGCGCCGTCTGGAGCGCCGCTTCAACCTCGAGATGGGGAATCGGGTCTATCCCCACATCCCGGGCATGAGGTTGCCGTACAGCTACCAGTTGCAGCGCAATCTCGTCCTGACCGTGGCGGAGGTGGAGGTGCGCCGCCTGCCGGCTGCCTTCGACGGCACCCGGGTTCTTCTCATGACCGACATCCACACCGGGCCGTTCCTGCACCCGGCGACCCTGGCCCACGCCTTCGATCGCCTCATGGACTCAGGCCCGGATCTGATCCTCCTGGGCGGAGATCTGACCACCGGCAGCGTGGAGGAGTTTGAGCCGTTCATGGAGGCCTTTCGCCGTCTGCGAGCACCCCTGGGTGTTCATGGCGTGCTGGGCAATCACGATTACTATTCCGGCCACGTCCATGACCTGATCCCGCTCCTCGAGGAGTGCGGCATCGCGCTTCTCCAGAATCAGGGCGTGACCCTGACCAGCAAGGGCGAGCATCTGGCCCTGGCCGGTATCGAGGATCTGCACTGGGGCCGTCCCGACCTGCCGGCGGCCCTGGGACCGGGAGCGCCGCCCCACATTCTTCTCTCCCACAACCCGGACATCTTTTTTGACGCGGCCTGGCGCGGCGTGGATCTTGTGCTGGCGGGCCACACCCACGGTGGCCAGATCCGCCTTCCGGGACTGGCGCCGGTGGTCAAGATGAGCCGCTATGCCCTGGATGAAGGGCGCTACATCAGCGATGCATCGCACCTGGTGGTCAGCCGGGGCATGGGTGTCACCGGTGTGCCGCTGCGCTGGGACTGCGCACCGGAGGCGGTGCAGGTGACCCTGCGCTGCCCGCAGGAGCGGTCAGGCTTCTGAGAGCCCTGCCTTCACCGCGAAATAGACGGCCTGGGGGTGGTGGAAAGCGATAGCGCTCACCGATGCCTCGGGATCCATCATGAAGCCGTCGGTGAGCGTGATGCCGATGTCCTCCGGCTTGAGCAGGGCGAACAGGGTTGTCTGCTGTTCCAGGTCCGGGCACGCCGGGTAGCCGAAGGAGTAGCGGCGCCCCCGGTAGCGGGTCTTGAACAGATCCTTCATGGGGACGCCGGGGAGATCGGGGAAACCCCACAGGCCGCGGACCTGGGCGTGGAGCCACTCCATGGCGCTCTCGGCGGTTTCCAGGGCGAGAGCCTGCAGGACATGGCTCTTGAGGTAAGCCCCTTCCTCCCGGCGGCGGGTGGACAGGTCGCGAATGCCGGCGCCGGCCCCGGTGACCATGAGGCAGACCGTATCCCGGCGTCCGTCAGCCAGAGGCCGGCGCACGTAATCGGACAGGCACAGGCCGGCGCCCGATTGTTGCCGGGGAAAGGACAGCACGCCGGCCGGCTCGTCCCGGCCCGGCAGGTACAGGTTCAGGCGCTCACCGTCGGGTTCTGCGGCGAAGAACCGGTAGACCGCGGCGGCGGTCATGGCGCCGGCCCGGCACTCTTCCTTGACCTCATCCACCTCACTCTTGACGAACAGGGCCTTGTCGTCGCCTTGAGCCAGCAGGCGCTCGAACCGTCCCTTGAGCCCCAGATGCTTGTTGTAAAGCATGGCCGGATTGATAAAGGACCATACCTCGTCCAGGTTCAACGGATTCAGGAGGTGGCGCACGAGGTCAGGCGCCTCCGGCAACTCATCCAGGGGCGTCACGTTGCTGCCTGCGGCTGTTGTTACAGGCGCTGTCGGCTCTTTTTCGGGCCGCAGGTATTGCTTGTCATCGCGGCAGAGTTCCTCTTCCAGTGCGGGGCGCTGCTCGGGGTCCATGAGCCTGATGGCCAGTTCCAGGCCGCTCATGGCGTCGGGGGCATAGACCACCGGGCCGTCATACGCCGGTGCGATGCGCCGGCGGCTGAAGGAACGTGTCAGGGCGGCGCCGCCCACCAGGAGGGGCATCGCATGTCCCGCCGCTTTCAGTTCTTCCGCGGTGATGACCATCTCCCGGGTTGATTTCACCAGCAGTCCCGAGAGACCCAGCAGATCCGGCTTGTGCTCCTCGATGGCGGCGATGAGGGTATGGGGATGCACCTTGATCCCCAGGTTGATGACGTCGAACCCGTTGTTCTTGAGAATGATCTCCACCAGGTTCTTGCCGATGTCATGGACGTCCCCCTTCACCGTGGCCAGCAGCAGCCGGCCACGTCCGCCGGATTCGGATTTCTCCATGAACGTTTCCAGGTGGGCCACGGCGGCCTTCATGGCTTCGGCGCTCTGCAGCACTTCCGCCACGATCAGTTCATTGGCGTTGAACAGGCGCCCGACTTCCTCCATCCCCGCCATGAGAGGCCCGTTGATGATCTCCAGGGGGCGGCTCTCCTTGCGGGCCAGTTCCAGATCCGCCACCAGCCCATCCTTGCTCCCCTCCAGGATGTAGCGGGCAAGCCTTTCATCCAGGGGCAGATTCTCCACCGGCCTGGTGACCCGGGAGGAAGCACCCCGGAAGTGGGCGGCGAAGGCTGCCACTGCCTTTTCAGAGATTGACGGGTCCTGGGCGAACAGCAGTTCCTCGGCCAGGACGCGTTCCGCCTCGGGAATGGACGGATAGCGCTCCAGCTTTTCCGTGTTGACGATGGCCGCATCCAGTCCGGCGCGCGTGCAGTGGTAAAGGAAAACCGAGTTCAAGACCTCGCGGCCCGCCACGGGCAGGCCGAACGAGACGTTGGAGATCCCCAGGATGGTCTTGCACAGGGGCAGATGCTTCTTGATGAGGCGCACACCTTCCACGGTCTCCCGCGCCGATCCGACGTAGGTCACGTCGCCGGTGCCGCAGGGGAAGACCAGGGGGTCGAAGATGATATCGGTGGCCGGTACGCCGTATTTGCCTGTGAGCAGATCGAACGAGCGCCGGGCAACTTCCAGCTTGCGCGCCCGCGTCACCGCCATCCCCTGTTCCGGGTCTTCATCAATGCAGCCCACCACGAAGGCGGCGCCGTAGGTGCGCCCCAGGGGGACCACCTGGGCGAAGCGGTCCTCGCCGTCCTCCAGGTTGATGGAATTGATCACACTCTTGCCCTGGCACCAGGGCAGGGCGGCGGCGATGACCGCCACTTCGGTGGAGTCGATCATGAGGGGTGCCTTGACCACCCGGATCAACCGGTCCAGGAAGAGATGGATGTTGCCCTCTTCATCACCGTCCGGGTCGGCCAGGCAGACATCCACGATCTGGGCGCCTCCCTTGATCTGGCGGCGGGCGATCTCGGCCGCCTCCTCGAACTTGCCGCCCCGGATGAGAGTCTTGAAGCGGCGGGAGCCGATGACATTGGTGCGTTCGCCCACCAGCACCGGGCGGTTGTCCTCTTCGAGTTCCAGGTTCTCGATGCCTGAGATGAAGTTGCGGGCATAAGAGGGCACCGGGCGCGGTGGACGCCCCCGGGCAGCGTCCACCAGGGCGCGGATATGAGCCGGCGTGGTGCCGCAACAGCCGCCCACCAGATTGAGCCAGCCGTTGTCGAGAAAGCGGCCCAGGGCAGCGGCGATCATGGCCGGTGTCTCCAGGTAGTTGCCGTCTTCATCGGGCAGGCCGGCGTTGGGCACGCAGGCCACGAAGGTGCGCGCCAGGTCCGCCAGGGCGCGGATGTGATCCGCCATGAAGGCCGGGCCCGTGGCGCAGTTGAGTCCCAGGTAGAGCAGGTCCACATGTTCCAGGGATGTCACCAGGGCGTCCACCGCCTGGCCAGCGAGCATGGTGCCCATGGGCTCGATGGTGCCCGAGATGGCCAGGGGGAGTTCCACCTTCAGATCGGAGGCAGCATCGCGACAGCCGAGAATCGCGGCCTTGATGTTGCGCGTGTCCTGGCACGTTTCCATGAGGAGATAGTCGGCCCCGCCCCGGGTGAGACCCCGTGCCTGGCCCCGATAGGTCTGCCGCAAGGCGTCGAAGGTGACGCCGCCGGTCACGGAAATGGCCTTGGTGGTGGGCCCCATGGAGCCGGCCACCCAGACGGGATCGCTTCGCCCTGTGACCGCGTCGGCCGCCTCCCGGGCCAGACGGGTGGCGGTCTCGGTGATGGCCTCGGCCTGCTCCGCCAGACCGTATTCCTCCATGACCAGGGACATGCTGCCGAAGGTGTCGGTCTCGATGATGTCGGCCCCGGCCTCGATATAGGAGGCATGGACGTCGCGAATCACGTCGGGCCGGGTCACGGCCAGGTATTCATTGCAGCCCTCGTAGGCCACGCCGCCAAAATCCTCCGCGGTCAGGTCGCGGTCTTGCAGAGAGGTCCCCATGGCCCCGTCCAGGACCAGGATGCGTTCTCCCAACGCCTTCCGCAGGGCGGCCAGTCTTTCCTCGCGCGTCATGGGATTCTCTTTCCTTTGCCCTTCAAGGCGGTCACCACCAGGATCCGGAACGGATCTCCCGGCCCCCGGGGCAGATCTTCGCAGCCTATCCGGATGAAGCCGGCGCGGCGCAGCCAGGCGCGCAGCTTCTCGGATTTGAAGCCCAGGTGGATATGCCCCAGCTTGTCCCGCACCCAGTCCTCGCGGTGAGGAGCGAGATCGAGGAGCAGCAGGCGCCCGCCGGGAGCGAGGATCCGGCCGGCCTCGCGCAGAGCCGCCAGCGGATCGCCGGTGTGATGCAGGGCCTGGGACAGGATGGCCAGGTCCACGCTGGCGCGCTTGAGGGACAGTCGGGTGAAATCCTCACAGAGAAAGCGGACCTTCCTCCCGCCCTGGCGCGCCAGGCGCTTGCGGGCCAGGTTCAGACGCGCTGCGTCCCGATCCACGGCCACCACCGAGCGCGCCCAGCGTGCGATCTCGGCGGTGAGGGCACCGTCCCCGCAGCCCAGATCGGCCACCCTGAGGGGTGGCAGCAGATGTCCCAGGGCTCTGGCCCAGGCCGGCCAGGAGCGGCCCGGTTCCAGGAATCCGCCGGGGCGCGAGCCCCGCTCGATCCTGCGGCGCACGACCTCGGCCAGGCGGGCCAGATCGCCTTCCTCATCCTTGACCTGGGCGAGTTCACCGGCCACCGTGGGCCAGATAGGATCCCCGTTGCTCACCAGCCGGTAAAACGCGAAGGTGCCGTCGCGTTCTTCGGCCACCAGACCGGCCCGGCGCAAGGCGCCCAGTTGCTTGGAGATGGTGGACTGGGCCGCCCCCAGGATGGCCGTGATCTCGCCCACACTCAGCGCATAGGCCTTCAGCAGGCGCAGGATCCGCAGCCGGGTGGGGTCGGCAAGGACTTTCAGGGATCGGGCTAACTGTTCCATATCTATATATTCTTATACAAGAATATATATTCTTTGTCCAGGGTCAAAGCCGCTCCCGCTTGCCGTGTCCCACCCAGCACCATGTACGATGAAGAGCGATTCCTGTTCGGTCGGAGGACATTCATGCCTGCCCTGCTCGTCCCCATCCTGCTGCTGGCCGCCGTTGGCCCTGGTCAGGCCACCGGTCCGCCCGCCGCCTGCCCGTCGCGGGTCGAGGCCCCCTCCCATCTCCCCGGTCACGGGCCCGGACCGGTGGCGACCTTCAGCATCGTGGCCGCCGATCCCAAGACCCAGCAGGTGGGTGTTGCCGTGGCCAGTCGCTTCTTCGCGGTGGGCAGCGTGGTCCCCTGGGCCAGGGCAGGCGCCGGCGCTCTGGCCACCCAGGCTTTCGCCAACACGTCATTCGGGCCCTACGGCCTGGTCCTCATGCAGCAGGGTCTTGACGCCAGGACCATCGTGAAGAACTTGTTGGCCGGGGACGATCGGCCGCAGCGCCGCCAACTGGGAGTGGTCACCGCAGACGGCGGTGCCGCGGCCCATACCGGCTCGGGTTGCACACCCTGGGCAGGACATCGCACAGGACCGGGGTACGCCATCCAGGGCAACATCCTGGCGGGAGAGAAAGTTGTGGAGGCCATGGAGCAGGCTTACCTGGATATCCCCGGCAGTCTGGCGCAACGTCTCTATGCGGCGCTCACAGCGGGGGATGCGGCCGGCGGTGATGCCCGTGGCCGCCAGTCGGCGGCGCTGGTCGTGGCGCGCCCGGAGGGCGGCTATGGCGGCTACACCGATCGCTACATCGATATCCGTGTGGATGACCATGAGGATCCCCTGGTTGAACTGGGCCGCCTCCTGGAGATCGCCGAGGTCAACGGTCTGTGGAATCTGGCCTGGACGGCCTACACCCAGGAGCGCCTCGCCGAGGCGCTCCCTCTCATGGAGCGCACCGCTGGCGCCGCCCGGGCGGCCAACTCTGACGTGTTGCCCGAGGTGCTCTACGACCTGGCCATCGTCCAGGCGCACACCGCCCATGAAGAGGAAGCCCTGGTCACCCTCAAGGAAGCCGTGGCCGCCAACCCGGGTCTCGCCGGCGGCGCCCGTGACGACGAGGACATGGCGCCCCTGCGCCGCTTCCCCGCCTTCCGCTTGCTGGTGAAGCCGCCTGAGTCCGACGGCGGCGAAGAAGATGACAGCCCCATTTGCCCGGTGGCCGAGCCCGGCGAAGCGAACGGCTAGCGCCGCCTCTTTTCCCGCTCCGACGTCATCACCGGCATCCAGTTCGAGGCCGAGGCCACCCTCACCCTGAACGGGTCGTAGCCGGGCGATCGTAGATCAGGAAGCTGTAGGCGCAGGGGTTCTTCTCGTCGGCCGGGTGGTCCTTCCGGTCCACCAGATCCCAGGCACTCTCCTCGAACGGCGGGAAGTGAACATCACCTTGGAACGTGGCGTGGAGGCGGGTCAGGTAGACCCGGTCGGCCCGCGCCAATCCTGCACGAAAGACGGCGGCACCGCCGGCCAGGAAGACCTCATCGTCACCGGCGCAGAGGGCCAGGGCCGCGTCCAGGGATGGGGCCAGCAGGACGCCTGTGGGCAGGTCCGGCTGCCCGTGAGAGAGGACCACGGTGGTGCGCCCGGGCAGGGCCCGGCCGATGGAGGCAAACGTGCGCCGTCCCATGATGAGATGATGTCCCATGGTCAGGCGCTTGAAATGGGCGAGATCCGCGGGCAGGCGCCAGGGAAGATCGTTGTCCCGGCCCATGACGCCGCCTGCCGCCACCGCCGCGATGAGCGAGATTCTCATACCGAGATGCTTGCTGCGATGTGGGGGTGAGGGTCGTACCCCTCCAGGTGAAAATCGTCGAAACGAAAGTCGAACAGGGACGACACGTCGGGGTTGAGGCGCATGCGCGGCCGTGGCCGCGGCGTCCGCGTCAACTGCAGGCGGGCCTGGTCCAGGTGATTGATGTAAAGGTGAGCGTCGCCGAAGGTGTGTATGAAGTCACCCGGCTTGAGGTCCGAAACCTGCGCCACCATGAGGGTGAGCAGCGCATACGACGCGATGTTGAAAGGCACCCCCAGAAACACGTCGGCGCTGCGCTGGTAGAGCTGGCACGAAAGGCGCCCCTCCGCCACGTAGAACTGGAAGAGCGCATGGCAGGGAGGCAGGGCGCAGCGGTCCAGGTCGGCGGGGTTCCAGGCGCTGACCATGTGGCGCCGTGAGTCGGGGTTCTCCCGGATCTGCTCGAGTACCTGGCTGAGCTGGTCGATGGTGCCCCCGTCCCGGGCTGGCCATGACCGCCACTGGTGCCCGTAGATGGGACCCAGGTTTCCGTCGGCATCGGCCCAGTCATCCCAGATGGTGACCTTGTTCTCGTTGAGATAGCGCACGTTGGTGTCGCCGGCAATGAACCAGAGCAGCTCGTGGATGATGGAGCGAAGGTGGAGCTTCTTGGTGGTCAGGAGGGGAAAGCCGTCGGCCAGGTCGAAGCGCATCTGATAGCCGAACACCGAGCGCGTGCCGGTGCCGGTGCGGTCGCTCTTGGGAACGCCGCGATCCAGGATGTGCCGCAGGAGGTCATGGTAGGGCTGCATGAGACCGGCATGATCTCATCTCGCCGGGCTGGTGACAACTTCCGGTCTCGCCCGGCGCAGGTAGGCGGCCAGCCAGCCGTGGAAGATGGCCGAGGAGAAGGCGGTCGCCGCCAGCAGGCCGAGAAGCAGGCCGTGGAACGCCGGATAGCCCCAGGCCGCCGCCAGCCGCACGCCGAGAAGAGCAGAGGGCACGGTGAGTACGGCGTAGCGCAGCAGGGCCACCATGAGGCCGGGGCGGCCGCGTCCCATGGCCTCGAACACGGGTCTGCACACGAAAAACGGGATGCCCACCAGGCAGGCCAGCGGGGTCAGGCGGAGGGCGAATGTGGCGAGGGCAGACGTCAGGGGCTCCTCGGCCATGGCGCTGGCCAGGGGAGGGCCGCCGAACCAGGTCAGGGGCGCCACCACCAGAAGACTGTAGCCGACCATGGTCAGGCTGATCTGCCGGAACCCCTTCCTGATGGCGTCCAGGTTGCCCAGGCCGAACTGCCGTGCCGTGTAGGGGAGGACCGCTACGCTGGCGGCGATGATGGGCATGATGGCGAACATCATGACCCGGTAGTAGATGGAAAATGCGGCAATGGCGGCGGTGGCGTTCCGGGTGCCGGCCAGAAGAGCGTTGATGAACGTCGACTCAAGTGCCATGAGGCCGTAAGCCGCCGCCGCCGGCAACGCCAGGGCCAGGATGGACCAGGTGGGATGAGGGTCCAGCGCCTTGGAGGTGTCGGTACCCCGGGCCTTGCGGGCGGCCTCGTGGAGCCTGGCTTTTCTCACGGCATAGATCAGGCCGCCGAATCGTCCCAGGACGGTGGAGAAGGCGATGCCGAAGATCCCCCAGTGGAACACGAACAGAAACAGGGTGTTGAGGATGAGGTTGATGACATTGGACCAGATGCCGGCCCACATGGTGGCGCGAGTGTCCTGATGGGCCTTGATGAGAGAGTCGGGCACGATGGACCAGAACGACGTCAGGGCCGAGCCGGCCAGGGTCACGCTCCCATAGATGGCGAAATTTCGCGCCACTTCGGCCGTCAGGCCCAGGTGGTCCGCCGCCAGCCAGACCGCGGCTGATGTCACCAGGAACAGCGGCAGGAGAACCATGGTGATCAGGCGCCAGCTCGCGGACTCGAGCTGGCGGATCTTGGCTCCCTGGCCTGCCCCCATGGCCTGGCTCAGGCGGGCCGTGAGGCCGTTGGACAGGCCCACCCAGCAGGCGATCATCAGGAAATCCAGCGGCACGGCCAGGCCGATGGCCGCGATGGCGGCGTCACCGAGGGTGGCGGCGTAGGCCGTATCCACGAAGCTGAAGGCCGACCGCATCCAGAACGACAGCACCAGCGGCGCCGTCATGGCGAGCAGGGAGGGGCCCGGCGGCGGCGCCGCCGCAGGGGAAGTCGATGCGGGCTGGGTCATGACTGCGGGAGGATAGGTGATCTCAGGGCGCCGGCGTGACGGCGGGGAAACGCAGCAACGAGGCGTAGAGAAGGATTCCGTCCCACAGGTTTCCCAGGCGCAGGTTCTCGTCAGGCGCGTGCTGGTTGTTGTCGCTGTTCACCATGGGGACGCCGTAGGTGGGCAGCCCCAGCAGGTCCTCGAAACGGGACAGGGGACCGGTGCCGCCCAGGGTGGGCAGCAGCACCGGCTCGAAGCCCGCGGCACGACGCACCGCTTTGATGATGGCCTGCGACAGGGGCGTGTCCATGGGCGTGCGGGCCGCCCGTGTGCCGGCGCCCTGGGTGATGCGCGCCACCAGGGGATGGCGGCGGCGCGTGGCGGCATCGGGCTCATCCATGACCACGAAGAACCCGAGCCTGCGGGCATGAGCACGAATGAGATCTACCTGATCTTCCGGCACGATGTCGCGCACCAGGCGAAGATCGATGGCCGCCGTGGCCGTGGCTGGCACGATGGTGCGGGCCTCGGCACCGACCCACCCGGAGTTCAACCCCCGCACGTTCAAGGACGGCAGGTTGATCAGCTCCTGCAGACTGCGACCGCCGCCGTCGGGACGGGCGATGAGCAGGCGCCGGCGCAGTTCGTCCTCCACTGGAGGCACCCGGGCCAGGGCTCGCTTCTCGCCGGCGCTCAGTGGTCGCACCTGGTCATAGAAACCATCCACCAGGACATGCCCCTGGGCATCTTTCATCGAACTCAGGAGGCGGGCCAGTTTTTCCGCCGGGTTGGGCGCCCAGTTGCCGTAGTGCCCCGAGTGGACCGGTTCGGCAGGGCCGTAGACGGTGATCTCCACGGTGATGATGCCCCGGGTCCCGAACACAACCGTCGGCGCGCCGGTGGGGTAGACCGGGCCGTCGGCAAAGATGAGAAGGTCCGCGGCCAGCAGGCCGGCATGTCCGGCCAGAGTCGCCTCCAGGTGGGGTGAGCCGACCTCTTCTTCGGGGTCGAAGATGAATTTCGCGTCAACATTCCGGGTCAGTCCGAGGGCCGCCAGGGCATCCACCGCCGCGGCCATGGCGATGATGGGGCTCTTGTCATCGGAGGCCGAGCGGGCATAGATCCGACTTTCAGGGTCGTCGGGTGCGCCCACAAGCTTCGGTTGAAACGGTGGCGTGACGCGCCAGCGGGCCGGGTCCACGGGCTGCCCGTCGTAATGGGCATAGAAGAGCACGGTCAGCGGGGGCGCTGCCGTCGCCGGGCCCTGGGCGGGCAGGTGGACAAAGACATACGGGCCGCCATCGCCGGGGAGAAGGCGCACCTGAGCGCCACGTCGCTCCCACATCGCCTGGAGAGCCCTGGCGTTGGCGGCGATGTTCTCCCGGTCGGCGCTGACGTTGGGCAGGCGCAGAAAGGCTGTCAGCTCTTCAAGGATGTCGTCGCCGTGGGTCGCGACCCACTGCGTCAGTTCCTGGCGTTGATCCGGTTCCAGCGCGGCTGCCCGGGGTGATGGCCCCGGATAGAGGCTGATGGCGAGACAACTCACGACAACGAGGGCGAATCTGCGCATGGTGTGAGCCTCCGGGTGGCTGCCTACAGAAAAACCCGCCCGGCCGTCGTGAAACGCGACCAGGCGGGTGATTCAGATCCTGTGCTGCGGTGTACCGCTCAGGCGTTCTTAGGGGGCAGATCTTGAACGGCTTTCCCCAGGTCCAACTCTCTCCTGAGCCGGTCATCGGTGTAAGTGCGCACGGTCGGGGATTGGTACTGCGCCCGTTTGTTGGCCGCAACTTTCTTGCTGCCTGCCATTGGCAGTCTGCCCAGAGATGCTGAGCTTATGGGGTGACTCATGTGCCGCTCCTTCACGGGAAGACGGCATCATGCCGCATTCACCAAAATCTCCATCACTCGCTGTTCCCTGCAATCACCACGAGGAGAAGACCCGACGAAGTTGAGCATCATCACGCCGGGGTGCTCGGGTCCCCCCTTCTCCCGCTCCACCCTCTCGCATCAGAAAAAACGCAGAACGCGCCGCCTGGTTCCCCTGCCGGCACGTCAATCCGCTTTGCCGCCGAAAAGCTGATGAGCCTTCCCGCAACAGTACTGATGAAGATCTGATCGAGCTATGCCCACCACTATACGCCTTCCCCTTTTGGGTTGCAACAACAATTCCGGGGACCTCTCGCCTCGCCGGGTGGTTGCGGGGATCCCGGCCCTGCGGTACGGTGCCCTGAGGAGGACCGGGGTGGACCAGACTCTGCATATCCTTGATGTCCGGCTCGAGATCAGCAGCGATCAGAAGTCCCTGATCGAGCCCTTTCTCGGCGTTTTTTCGGCCTTTTTCTCCGAATCAGAAGGGAGCGGTGAGGCTGCCGGCGCTCGTCCCGTGCAGGTGCGGGTGGATGGTGCCGCCGGAACCTACCATGATGGTTCGCGTCGGGTGGCTCTGGCAGAGGGCCGGCTGCGTCAGGCCCATGTCTACAATCTTCTCTACACCACGCTGGTGCGTGCCCTGGGCGGTTATTACCTGCTCCACGCCGCAGTGGTGGCCCGGGCAGACCGGGCCTGGATCCTCAGTGGTCCCTCCGGCTCCGGCAAGACCTCTCTGGGCCGGGCGCTTTCCGAACGTGGTTTTTCCCTGCTGACGGACGATCTGGCACCCCTGGCCGTGGCCGATGGCCGCCTGCATCCGTTTCCCCGCCGTCTGGGACTGGCACGGGGGGCCGGGGAAGCGACGGGGGATTACGTCCGTCTGGGATCCAAGGATTTTGTCGCCGCCGCTGACGTGGGCCTGGCCGGGCCCGGCAAGCCGGTTCGGCCGGCCGGCGTGGTGATCATGAATCCCTATGTCGGGGCCGGGGAAACGCCGCTGCGCCTGCAAGTGGGTGTGCTGCCCGCCGCTGCCTTCCTGTCCGGTCGGCTGGCCGCCCTTCCCGGTGTCACGGTGACTTCCACGCCCGGCCACGGGGGTGTGGAACTGCTCTCGGTGACGGTCATCGATGGCTCTGCTGTGGCCGCGGTCATGGCCGAAATGGATGCCGCCGATGCCGGTATCCTGTTCCACGGCCATCACCACGGACAAGAACGCCGATGGGCCCGCGAACCGCGACTGACCCCCATGCCGCTGCGAGAGGCGGCCATCGCCCTCCTGCGGGAGACATTGAACAGGGAGCCCCGTGCCGCCCTCATGGTCCGCCATGGCGGCCGGGCCGTGTCGGCTCTCATGGAACTCCTGGGTCTTCTGGTGGGAGTCCCTTGCTACCGTCTCGAGCCGGCCGGCATCGCCGAGACCGCGGTTTTCCTGGAGAAGAAGTTCCGATGATTCCCGCAAGGCATTTCGCCGCCGGCTGCGTCATGCCTGCCTTCGGCCTGGGAACGTGGCGCATGGGCGAGGATCCCGCCCGGCGCGGGGATGAGGTTGCCGCTCTGCGGCTGGGCCTGGATCTGGGCGTGACCCTGATCGATACGGCCGAGATGTACGGGGATGGCCGGGCCGAGGAGCTTGTGGCCGAAGCGGTGGCAGGCCGCCGGGATGAGCTGTTCCTGGTGAGCAAGGTGCTCCCCCATCATGCCGGCAGGACCGGAACAGTCCAGGCCGCCGAGGCGAGCTTGCGGCGGCTGGGGACGGACCGAATCGATCTCTATCTTCTGCACTGGCGAGGCCGGCTGCCGCTGGCCGAGACCCTGGCGGCTTTCCTGGACCTGCGCCGGCAGGGGAAGATCCGGTTCTATGGTGTGAGCAACTTCGATGTGAGCGATATGAAAGAACTGGCAGCCCTGGCCGGCGGCGACGAGGTGGCTGTGAATCAGATCCTTTACAACCCCGCCTGCCGGGGGCCTGAACGGCGTGTCATCCCCTGGTGCCGGCGCCGGGGAATGGGCGTCATGGCTTACTCGCCTCTGGCCGAGGGGCGCCTGTCCCGGCCGCCGGGCCTGGCGGAAACGGCCGCCCGGCACGGGGTCTCAGGGGAGCAGGTCGTGCTGGCATGGCTGCTCGGTCGGGACGATGTGGTGGTCATCCCCAAGGCGACCCGGCCTGACCATGTTCGTGATGACGTCGCCGCCGTGAGTCTGCACCTTGATGACGAGGATCGGCGCCGCCTGGAGGCCGCTTTTCCCGTGCCCGACGTCGACGGACCTCTGGCCACCGCCTGACGTCGCCGGCGCGGCCGCCGGGTCAGGCCGCCGGCTCTTTGTCCTGGCGGGTGAAACGGAAGGCCGCGCAGGCGGTGGGCACCGTGTGCTCCGGCAGGGCCGCCGCCATTTTCTCCACCAGTTCACGCCAGCCACGGCGCCGCGTCCAGGCCTCGGGCCGCACGCGCCGGGTGCGCAGGGGAGGCGAGATCAGCCGCTGGGCCCACTCCGGCCGGGGCCGTCCCTGGGCGTCCACCGCCAGGGCGCGAAATCCGGCCTCCTCGTCGTCTCCCTCGCCCTGGTAGAGGGCCAGGAGGCCGAAGCCGGCGAAGCCGGCCCCGTCCATTTCCAGCAACGCCACCGTCCCGCGGACGCCGTCTTCCAGTTCTGCCAGCAGGCCCTCCACCAGGGGATGGCCTGAAGCGAAATAGTCCAGTTCTTCCCGGGTCACGGCACAGGCCCGGTCGAACGTGCCCAGGAAGCGGGTACCGGGCACCACCCCCGGCAGGTGGTCCACCAGAGCTCGGGAGCCGAACTCCAGGGCCCAGACCCGCTCGCCTCGCTCCTGCTCGGTGTCGAAGCCAAGCCGCCGGCAGCCGCCGGCGACGACTTCCTCGGTGAGTTCATCAAGCCGGGCCGGAACCCGGGCCAGGATGGACCCGGCCATCTCCGCGCTGTATGGCTCGCGGTGCAGTTCGTGATAGGCGGCGTCCCGAACGCGCGCCCGGGCGGCACGCACCTCGCGCACCAGGGGCAGGAAGCGGGCCGCATCCACCGTTTCTTCGGGCGCCAGCGCGGCTTCGCGAATCCCTTCCTCGACGCGTGTCAGTTCCCGGTCCAGGCCGCCCATGGGCTCGGCGTACAGGCCCAGCTCCTCGTAGAGGCGTGAGATGGCCGCCGCCAGGCCGCCAGGAGGCCGGAACGTCACAATCTCCACGTCCCGGTCCCGGCCGATGCGATCCAGGCGGCCGATGCGCTGCTCCACCATCACCGGATTCCACGGCAGGTCGAACAGCACCAGCCGGCGGCAGAATTCAAAATTGCGTCCTTCGCCGCCGCACTCGGTGGAGATCATCAGGGAGAGGCCGCTTCCCATGCGAAACTGAGCGACTTCGATGTCCCGCCGGCCCGGCGCCAGGTCCTCGTGGAACACGCCGACGCGGATCCGCCCGACCGTTTCCAGCGTCTGTTTCAGAGCGATGAGAGTTTCCCGGTCGGCCACGAACACCAGCGTCTTCTCGCCGGCCTCCTTCCACTCCCGGGCCTTGGTGGCCAGCCACTGGGCCCGGGGGTCGTCCCTGCCGGCCTGCAGGCACGCCGCACGCAGGTCCTGGTCCAGATCGGTGAGGACCGCCGCCAGAGCCGCCGGCGATGACAGGGCCCGGCGCACGTGGTCGGCCTTGCGCCGCAGCCCGCCGGCTCCCACGGGGAGGCGGCGCTGAGACTCCACCAGAGCATCCAGTGCCGCCCAGCCGGCCGGGTCGTTCACGGTCACGGGCAGATGGCGGCGCGGGGGAAAGCCACCGATATCGACGCGCCGGGTCGAGGTGGTGCAGGGCGGCAGGGGCAGCCCCGAGGCCAGCCGCTCCGCGGCATCAAACTCGCCGGGGAAGGATGCCGGGTGCAGGAGCTGGATCAGGCGCAGGAACCCGTGGGCATCTTCCTCCAGGGGTGTCGCCGTGAGCAGCAGAACATGGTTGTTCTGCTGGGCGATGGGGGCCACAGCCCGCCAGGCCGGATTGCCGGGGTGTCCCCGGGGCCGGCGCAGGTGATGGGCTTCGTCCACCACCAGCAGGTCGATGCCCACGGCCACCGCCTGTTCGGTCAGGCGGGGATTGGCCACCAGGTTCTCCAGGCTGACCACCACCCGCCGGTAGACATCGAACGGATTGAAGTCCGAGCCGTGCTCCCGGGCCACATCCTGCAGGCGGTCGTCATCCAGAAGGACGAACACCTGGTGGTACTTGCGCCACAGTTCCCCCAGCCACTGCACCGTGAGGGTGGCGGGCGCCACCACCAGCACCCTCTGGGCCCGGCCGGTGTGCAGGAGTCGATTGAGGACCAGGCAGGCTTCCACCGTCTTGCCCAGTCCGACCTCGTCGGCCAGCAGCCAGCGCACCGGGTCGGCCCGGGTGGCCTGCTCGGCGGCGTAAAGCTGGTGGGGAAAGAGCCGGATGCGTCCGCCCAGAAAGGAGCCCAGGCCGCGGGCTTCACGGATGCGCCGCAGGAGCAGGGCGTCCAGGCGATTGGCGAAGTCCTCCACGTTGTCGATGTCCCCGGCCGCCAGCCGCTCCAGCGGTGAGATGCCCACCGCCACCGGCCACAGGGAAGCCGCCGGGAGAGTGCGGCCGTCCTCCAGTTGCCACCGGCCATCGTCGCATTCCTTCTCCAGGCGTCCGCGGCTGCCGTCATCTTCCACGACGACGCGCTGTCCGGGGCTCAGAGCAAGAGGCGCCAGTACCTCCGGGTCGGCGATGAGGCTCAGGCTGGTGCCGGCGAACGGAAAGACCACCGAGAGAGTGCGGCCTTTCACCGCCGTGACCCGGCCGGGCCCCAGGTCGGTGTTCACGCGGTGGATCAGCCGGTCGCCGATCTGCCAGGGGGGTGGACTCATGGGCGAAGGCTATAACACGGGCCGTCAGATCAGGGGTGGCCGGGGGCACTACCGCCGGCAGCTGGAACGGCTATCATGCCGCTGCCGGCATGCCGTCGGCTGGGAGGTGTGACGTGTCGGATCCGACGCCTTTTGACCTGAGCAAGATCCGTCTGCCCCAGATGAAGGGAATCAATCCCCGGTCGCTCATGCGCATCGGCGTGGTTGCAGCGTTCATCCTGGTGGTCTTGACGAGCTGGTTCCAGGTCGGCCCTGAAAGCGTGGCTGTTGTGCTGCGCCTCGGGGCCTACAACCGTGAAGTTCCGCCGGGGCTTCACTTCAAATTGCCATTCGGGCTGGAGACAGTCTACATCGTGGAGACCCAGCGGCAGCTCAAGGAGGAGTTTGGCTTCCGCACCCTGCAGGCGGGTGTCAATACCCGCTATTCGCAGAGCAACTTCGATGCCGAGTCGCTCATGCTCACCGGTGACCTGAATGTGGCCGTGGTGGAATGGACGGTCCAGTACCGCATCGTCGAGCCGCAAAATTTCCTCTTCCGGGTGCGGGACGTGACCGAGACGTTCAGGTACATGGCCCAGGCCGTCATGCGCGAGCTGGTGGGGGATCGCACCATCAACGAGGTCCTCACCGTGGGCCGCACCGAACTGGCGATGACGGCTCAGATCCAGCTCCAGGCACTGTGCGATCAGTACGAGACCGGTATCCGCGTCGAACAGGTCATACTGCAGGATGTCACGCCGCCGGACGAGGTCAAGCCGGCCTTCAACGAAGTCAACCAGTCCCAGCAGCAGAAGGAAACCCTCATCAATGAAGCCCGGGCCGAGTACAACCGGGCCGTGCCTCAGGCCCGGGGAGTCGCCTTGCAGACCATCCAGCAGGCGGAAGGATACGCCTTGGACAGGGTGAACCGCGCCAAGGGTGAAGCGGACCGCTTTGCCGCCGTCTACCAGGAGTATCGTAAATCGCCCCAGGTGACCCGCCAGCGCCTCTATCTTGAGACCATGGAGCGCGTTCTCCCCAGCATCGGCCGCATACTGGTCGTGGACAAGGACGCGGGGAATATCATCCCCCTGCTGCATCTGGGTGACGCTGGATCGCCGGTTACCCCGAGAAAGGGAGGTGGCTCATGAAGCCCGGAGTCATGGTTCTTCTCGCCGCTGTCGTCGTCCTGATCGTGCTGAGTGGCACCGTTTTTGTCGTCAGTGAGACCCAGCAGGTTGTCCTCACCCAGTTCGGCAAACCCGTGGGAGAGGCGATCCTGACGCCCGGCCTCCGCTTCAAGCTCCCGTTCATCCAGAAGGCCCACTTCTTCGAGAAGCGCTTCCTGGAGTGGAACGGCGATGCCAACGAAGTGCCCACCAAGGACAAGAGGTTTCTCCTGGTGGACACCTATGCCCGCTGGCGCATCACCGACCCGCTGAAATTTTTTCAGCGCCTGCAGAACGAGCGCGGTGCCCTCTCCCGCCTGGACGACATCATCGATGGCGAGACACGCAACGCCGTGGCCAATCATGTGGTGATGGAGATCGTGCGCTCCACCAATCGGGAAGTGCAGATGGACAGTGATCTGACCGACGACGAGCAGACCACCACGCTGGAACCCGTGAAGACCGGCAGGCTGGACATCCAGGCCATCATTCTCAAGGAATCCCAGAAGCGGACATCCGACCTGGGGCTCGAGATCCTGGATGTGCGTTTCAAGCGCATCAACTACAACCGGGAAGTGCAGCGTACCGTCTACCAGAGGATGATCGCGGAGCGCACACGCATCGCCGAGCGCTTCCGCTCGGAAGGACTGGGAGAGAGCGCCCGCATTCGCGGTGAGAAGGAGCGGGAGCTCAAATTCATCGAGTCCGGGGCATTCCGTGAGGCGGAGGAGATCAAGGGTCGGGCTGATGCCGAGGCCACCAATATCTACGCGGCGGCCTATAACCGGGACCCTGAGTTCTACCAGTTCTACAAGACCATGGAGATCTATCCCAGCACGCTGAACAAGGATGCGTGGCTGGTGATGACCACCGACAGCGATTTCTTCCGCTATCTGGATGGCGGCGGCAAGACCCGCTGAATCAGGAACCGGACGCCGGGGACGGGGAACCGTCCCCGGCGTTTTCCTTCCTCCTCCTCAGTCCGTGGTTACCAGCGTGCCGCAGACCGTGACCATACCGTTGGGCCGGCCCGGAACTGC
>SMYD01000071.1 GCA_004356015.1 Acidobacteriota bacterium
GCCTGGGAAAGAGCGAGACCGCGGCTCTGTCCGACATCCGGCAACTGCTCCCCTACCGGGGATTCCGTGTGTTGGAAACCGGACAGTTGCTGGCCCAGAAGCGCGGGCAAATCCGCCTGGGTGGCCTCCCTTTTTTCACCGCTGAGTTCAGGCTTGAGGACTGGGACGGGCGGGACGGGAGTACAATCCAGTTCGAATACTTTGAGCTCCAGCGCACATCCGTGGTACGGCCTCACACCGGCGATGCCGACCATTCCGCAGGTGGAGATGACAGCGATCCCCGCACCTTCCACGTCACCCAAACCGAGTCCCTGCTGCAAACGTCATTTGGCATGGCAGTGGGCGAAACGGTCGTCGTTGGCACTTCGCGCCTGAACGGCGGTGACGAAGCCCTCATCGTTCTGTTGACCGCCACCCGCTGACCCCATGCCCCGGCGCTACAATGGCGGCCGGGGCACACTTCCTGACCCCGGCGGAGGACCAGCATGGCAGCCACGCGCATCACCGTCCTGGGGACCGGCCTCATCGGCCGCGTCATCGTGGAGGATCTCCTGCAGGAGCCGAGCATGGAGATCCTGGCCGTCGACGGGCAGGATGCCGCGCTGGACCTCCTGCCCGAGCACCCGCGCCTGACACGGCGGCGCGCCGACCTGGCCGATGAAAACGACGTGACCGCATTGCTGGCCGGGACCCATGTGGCGGTGGGTGCCGTGCCAGGATTCCTGGGCCATGGTGTGCAGCGCGGCGCCCTGGCTGCCCACTGCCATCTGGTTGACATCTCGTTCGCTCCCGAAGACCCGCTGGCGCTGCATGAAGAGGTCGAGGCGGCCGGACTCACCTTTGTGGTGGATTGCGGACTTGCTCCAGGGCTCTCCAACCTGCTGGTGGGCCGGGAAGCGGCCACCTTCGCCGGCCTGGATGAAGTGGTCATCCTGGTGGGCGGCCTGCCGGTGCGCCGGGACTGGCCATGGGAGTATCGCTTCGTCTTCTCCCCCGGCGACGTCATCGAAGAATACACCCGTCCCAGCCATATCCGTGTTGCGGGACGGGAAGTGACGCGCCCGGCCCTGTCGGAGATCGAACAGGTCGAGTTCGACGGGGTGGGAACCCTGGAGGCTTTCCTCACCGATGGCCTGCGCACCCTGCTCACAACGATTGAGGCACCCGACATGCGGGAGAAAACGCTGCGCTATCCGGGCCATGCCGAACGCATGCGAGTGCTGCGTGAAACCGGCTTCTTCGCCACCGACCCGGTCCATCTGGCCGTGGGCAACGTCAGCCCCCGGGCCCTCACCGAGGAGTTGTTCCGCCGCGCCATGGCACGGGACGAAGGCGACGAAGAAGTCACTCTGCTGCGGGTCGAGGTGAAGGGCCGCGACGCAGAAGGGAGAAGCCAGACCGTCACCTGGGACCTGCGCGACGCCACCGACCAGCAGGGACGAACTTCCATGTCCCGAACCACCGGCTTCCCCTGTGCCTCGGCCGTACGCCTGGTGGCCTCCGGTCGCTGGCGGCGAGCCGGCGTCAGCCCACCTGAAATCCTGGGCCGGGACAGCGCCACCTGCGAGGCCATACTGGCCGATCTCAGGCAACGAGGAATCCGGATGGAGCGCCGGGTCAGAAACGCCGGTTGAGGTAGTCGTTCAGGATGGCCCGGTGATCGAAGGCCAGGTCAACGGGCAGATCTGCCAGGGGAAAGAACCGGGCCTCGGCGGCATCGTCGCCGCCTCGCGGTTCGCCGCCGGCGGACCCGATGAAGACGACGCTCACCGTATGGCCCCGAGGATCCCGAGCCGGGTCGGAATAGGTATGGAACTGGCGTTCCAGTGCAACATCCAGTCCGGTCTCTTCCAGAGCTTCCCGGACCGCGGCGTCCTCCACGGTCTCGCCCACATCCACGAACCCTCCCGGCAGGGCCCAGCCCGGTGGCGGATAGCGGCGCCGCACCAGGACGATCCGGCTGAGATCCGTCTCCAGATGGATGATGATGTCGCAGGTGAGACGAGGGCTGGCCGGCTGCAAGATCGTCAGCCGGTGAACTTGTACCCGACCCGGTGAACCGTGACGATGAAGCGCGGGTCGGCGGGTGAGTCTTCGATTTTCTTGCGCAGCTTGGCGATGTGCATGTCCACCGTGCGGGTAAAGGGGGCGCTCTCATAGTCCCAGACGGCATTGAGAAGCTGGTCCCGGGTGATGACATCGCCGCGATTCTCCACCAGGTACTGCAGAAGCCGCAATTCCCGGGGGGAGATGTCAAGAAGTTTCCCGCCCTTGCGCGCCTCACCCTTGCGGAAATCAACATCCACATCACCGAAGCTGAACGCTTCCAGTTCGGGACGCACACCCTTGACCCGGCGCAGCACCGCCTCCACCCTGGCCATGAGCTCCATGAAGCTGAACGGCTTGGTGACATAGTCATCGGCTCCAAGCTTGAGGCCGAGCACCTTATCGATCTCCTGTCCCCTGGCGGTCAGCATGATGATGGGGACCTGGTTGCCGTCCTTGCGGATTCTCTTGCAGACATCAAGGCCGGTCATCTTGGGCAACATCACATCAAGAATGATCAGGTCAGGGGAACCACTGGTGGCCATTGCCAATCCCGCAGCACCGTCGCGGGCGTGAGCGACCTCGAACTCTTCATAGCGAAAGCCGTCCTGGAGGGCCACTGCCATCGCCTCGTCGTCCTCAACGATGAGTACCTTGCGCACGTCATGTCTCCTCACCGGGCCGGGTCAGGCCTCTACATGGCACTATAACGCGAAATGGACTGCTTTCGTCCCGCCTGAGAGTTGCCATTTACAGGATTTTGACAAGTTTGACCCGTTTTTACCCCAGTTTTATGACATTTACGAACAGCACGCGTATTCTCCCTCCAGATGAGATAATTCCGTTAATCACAGGTGCCTCGAGATGAGCCAAAACCCGGAGGGACCCACGCAAGGGAGTGTCGCTGATGAGAAAAGCAAGTCTGATGTTATCGCTGGCTGCCATTGTTGTCCTGTCCGTCCCCGTTCTCGCCGGTGAGGGTTACGAGAAATGCTCCGCCGGCACCCAGGAGTGCCTGAACAAGATGACCGCCAGCATGCAGGAGCGCGGCTGGGTAGGTGTCGAGCTGGAAAAGGATGAAGACACCGGCGCCATGACCGTCACCCGCGTGGTACCCGGCAGCCCCGCCGAGGCCTCCGGCCTGCAGGCCGGCGACAAGCTGGTTGCCCTCAACGGGTACGCCTTTGGCGACGAGAGCAATCATGAGCAGCTGCAGGCTGCCTGGAAGAGCATGACCCCCGGCAAGGAGATCGCCTACACCGTGAACCGTCATGGTCATGACAAGAAGGTCTCCATCACCCTGGCGAAGGTTCCCGAGGATGTCATGGCGGCATGGATCGGCAGCCACATGCTGGAGCACGCGGCCGTGGACGTAAGCCAGAACTAAGCCCCCCACCACCACGCAAGGGCCGCCGGCGCAAGGAGTTCCGGCGGCCCTTGTTCTTTGTTGAAGAATCCGTGTTAGTCTGGCCTCATGCCCCATGAAGCCATGAAGACACTTCTGGTCCTTCGCCATGCCCATGCAACTGAGGTCACTTCTTTCGCTACCGATGCCGATCGCCCGCTCAGCAAACGAGGTCGGTCTGAAGCCATGAATGCAGCGCGCCACGTGGCACGAATCATTCCGCCCCCGACCATGATCCTGTCATCGCCCGCCTTGCGCGCCGGAGATACCGCGAGAGCGATCCAGAAAGCGCTTCCCCAGGCCGACCTGTGTCTGAATCCAGACCTGTACGGAGCCGATCCTGCCACCTGGCTCCGGGAACTCCAGGCCCTGCCGCGGGACGTGGAGACGGCTCTTCTCGTGGGTCATAATCCCGGCCTGGAACTTCTGTTGGCAGGACTGACCGGCGCCACCCCGGGACTCTCTCCAGCGACCCTGGCCCACCTGGAACTGGCGGTGGATGAATGGCGAGACCTGCGGACCGATGGAACAGCACGACAGGTGAAGCTCATTCCTCCTGAACCCTGAAAACGACGGGAACAAACACCGGAACCGGGGTGTTATGCTCAAGCGATGGCCCTGGCACCCTATCCCACCCTGAGTTCATTGCAGTCCCGGCGCAGCCCCCTTTCCCGGCCGGAGGTCCAGGTTCATCATCTGGAGAAGGAGGCCCCCTGGCCCGCCTTTCACGAGCGGATGAGCAGCCTGGATCTGCCGCCCCTGACAGCCGCCGGCCTCTCCGTTCTCCAGATCAACGTCGGGCGCCTGTGCAACCAGACCTGTGCCCACTGCCATGTTGATGCCGGACCCGACCGTCGGGAGATCATGAGTCGCCCGACCATGGAGGAGTGCCTGCGGATCCTGGAAGAATCGGACATTCCCACCGTGGACATCACCGGCGGCGCCCCGGAGTTGAATCCCAACTTCCGCTGGCTGGTGGAGCGCTGCCGCGAACTTCAGCGCCATGTCATGGATCGCTGCAACCTGACCGTCCTGACCCTGCCCTCCCAGGACGGACTGGTGGACTTTCTTGCCCGCCACCAGGTGGAGATCGTCGCTTCTCTCCCCTGCTACCAGGAAGAGACGACCGACCGCCAGCGTGGCAAGGGCGTCTTCTCCAGATCCATCGCCGCGCTGCGGCTTCTCAACGAACGCGGCTATGGACGCCCGGACAGCGGCCTTATCCTGAACCTTGTCACCAACCCGGTGGGTACAAGCCTGCCTCCACCTCAGGAAGCGCTGGAGCGAACTGTGCGGCGCGAACTGGCGCAACGCTTCGACATCACCTTCAATCACCTGTTTACCATCACCAACGTGCCCATCGGCCGGTTTCTGGAAGACCTCATGGATTCGGGGAACTACGACAGCTACATGGAGCGCCTGGTGCAGGCTTTCAATCCAGCCACTGTGAACGGCCTCATGTGCCGCACCATGGTCTCGGTCTCCTGGGACGGCCGCCTGTTCGATTGCGACTTCAACCAGATGCTGAATCTGGAAATCGATCCAAGCGCACCCACGCGCCTTGCCGGATTCGATGCTGACGTTCTGGCCCGCCGCCGCATCATCACGGGCCGCCACTGCTATGGCTGCACCGCAGGATCCGGATCCTCCTGCGGCGGCAGCCTGGCCTGAGCAGGCCACGGCTCCGGGCAGGGTGGACCGCCTCGTGAAATCAGCCTAGGCCGCCTGAGTTGCGCGCAGACTGCGGCGCAGCGCGAGCAAAGTGATGTCGTCTCGTTGCTCCCGATCCTGGAAGCGGCCAACGGCCTGAGCAACCGACTCGCACAGACGATCCACCGGCTCGCCGGCCAGGCTCTCGATCAGCCGGGCCAGCCTCTCATTGCCGAAGAACTCTCCGGCCCGGTCCCTGGCCTCGGAGAGACCGTCGGTATACAGGACGAGACTCTCGCCGGGCTCGAGAGAGATCTCGCCATCGGTGTAGTCCTGATCCGCCAGGATACCCAGGATGGGGCCCGTGACTTCACCGGCACTGGCCGCGTGCCCGTCGACATTCACGTGGCAGGGCAGGGGGTGGCCGGCGTTGGCGTAGCGCAGGCGGCCGCTGACCGTGTCGTACCAGCCCAGGAAGATGGTCACGAACATGGACCCAACATTGTCTTCCCGGAGAATTTCATTGGCCTGGCGGAGGGTGGCGGCCGGACCGTCACAGTGCCCCGTCAGGTTGCGGATCACGGTGCGCGCAACCGCCATGAACAGGGCTGCGGGGATCCCCTTGCCGGACACGTCGGCCATGATGACGACCAGTGTGCGCTCATCACGAAAGAAGAAGTCGAAAAAATCTCCGGCCACCTGGGACGCAGGCATGTTGACCGCATGCAACTGGAACTCCGGTCGTTCGGGGTAGGCTGGAAAGTTGCCCGGGAGGAGAGAATTCTGGATGCGCCGGGCGACGCGCAGTTCGCTTTCCACCGCCTCCCTGGCCGCCATCTCCCGGGCATGGGTATCCATATAGCGGCGCAGGTCCCCCACCATGATATTGAACGCCCGTGCCAGATCGCCGATCTCGTCGTGGGTGTGCACATCTTCCACCCGCGCATCCAGATCGCCCCGGGAGACACGATCCACCGCCACTGCAAGCCGGTGCAGCGGCGCGGTGGCACGGGAAGCCACCATGTAGATGATTCCGGAGATGAGCAACAACCCCACGCCGGTGATGATGGCTCCCACCCAGAGTTGCGAATTGGGGAAGGCCAGGACACGCGACTCAGGCATGGCATACGCGAAGGACCAGTCGGTACCCGGGATGGGGGCATACACCGACCACACATACCTACCAGAGGTGAGATTGGGCAGACGCATCATGCCGCTCTCACCGGCCGTCACGCGGCGGCCCAGTTCGGCGATATCCGGGCGTCCCTCCCTGGCCGCCAGCTTGAACACCGACAGGGTCCCCACTCTTTCGGGGTCCGGATGAAAAAGGTAGTTCCCCTGTCCATCCAGAATGCCCAGGTCGGTATCTGTGATGAGGGTTCCCAGCTTGAGGCGCAGGTCCGCCATGTCGATCTCGAAGGCCACACCGCCGGCCGGGTCCCCCCGCTCATCACGCCAGGCCACGGCATGAATCACACGCGCCGGCGTGGGCGGACCTTCCGGCCGCGACGCGGCGAGCCAGACACCCTGTTGGGCCGCCAGAGCGGCGTCCAACCAGACTGGGCGCCCCGCCACCTGCGGCCAGCGTGAAAGAGCATTTTCTTCAGTCATCTCCTGCGGGACAAGCAGCAGGGTCTCTTCCGTGACCCGGGAAGCAGTCTCGGTCCCTGCTTGAAGAAGAAAGACCGCCCCGTTCTCCACCAGTCCACCGGCCGTCACGCAGGAAAGCACCAGTTCCTTGATCTCGTCCTCCGAGGCGGTGGGATGGCGCTGCAGATGAATGGCCATGGACCGTGCCAGCACGGCGATGACATCCAGTTCGGCGCCCAGGCGATCGGAATAGACGTCCGCGATGCGTGCGGCATTCTCCTCCAGCTTCTGGATGGCCCGCACGCGCAGTCGCGCGGTGGTCACTCCAATGACGGCGCCGCAGATCAACAGGGCCGGCAGGGTGACCGCCACCACCAGCTTGGTACGCAGAGGAAACTTCATATCTCGCCTCCCGCCGAGACCGAGGGTGCGCCCTCGGTGAGGCACCGCGCCTCATGCTGAGATGACATAACCCCACAGCCGAGCAGAACCTCGGCATCATCAAGGAGCCGGAGACGGGCCGCAACGTGATCATCGCAGCGGTGGATCCAGTCTCGATCCGTCTGCTGGACCGAAGAGCCAGACATGATCCGATTGTACACCGTGCCACAGCCCGTGGGGAGAGAATCATCACCCGCCTGCCACGGCGGTTGAGACCGCCTATCCCGGCGACCTTTTTCTGGCGGCCACCGCCGCCAGTTCCGCGCCATCGGCTTTCCCTTCTTTCTGGCGCACAACTACCAGGGGCGCGACCAGACGGGAAAGCTCACCGGGCTCCAGGAGAAAGTCAGGATTGGTGGGATGACCGCACTTCGCCTGCGCCACCGTGAAGGTCTCGTACAGCAACAGGCCGCCGGGCTTCAGAGCATGAGTGAGAGCCGGGAAGAGCGGCCGGTGCAGGTAGCGAGTCACCAGGATCAAGTCATAGAGGTCGTGTCCCAGATCGACATCACCGGCCGCTTCCAGATCCACGTAACGAACCTGTAGCGGTAACTCCAGGTTCTTCGCGGTGACGGCGAGAGATCCGGTCCTTGCGGGCTCCAGGTCCACGGCATCCACGTTGAAACCGGCGGCGGCCAGGAAAAGGGCATGGCGTCCCCTGCCACAGGCGACATCCAGGGCGCGGCCGCCACGGGGCAGGAGATCGGCGTTCTCCAGGATCCAGGAGGAAGGGCCGGGGCGGGCCTGGGGGGACGGAGGTTCATGGGTTCTGGGACCCGACCAGCCGGCCATGCCACCGGACAGATTCAAGAGATTGGTGAACCCGGCCTTCCCCAGGAACCGGCCGGCATGGGCACTACGAATTCCGTGCTCGCAAATCAGGAGGATGGGGCGATCATCCCGGGCCAGCGTGGCAGGTGCAGTGGCTATCAGATCCAGCGGCAGGGAAAGAGCCCCGGGAATGTGGCCGAGCCCGGTGTATTCGCCGGGGGTGCGCACATCAAGTATCTGCACCTGGCCGCCGGCCACCAGTTCAGCAGCGGCCGCAGGGTCAATCGCCGTGAAGGACTGCTCTGAGGTCTGGTCCATCCCCGGAAAAGGGTATCAGACCTTGAGGCCGATGGAGCGCATCAGGTCCAGTGCATTGCTGCGATTCACCACACCTTCATGAATGCGGAAGTCGAAGACCATGCGGCCCTCCACCAGATCGTCCTGAAAATGGATATTGGCCGCCTGCGGCGCCATGGCCTCGGCCACTTCCGCCAGGGCCAGATCATGCGTCGTCACCAGGCCGATGGCCCCACGCTCCACCAGGCCCCGCACTACCGCTTCGGCCCCGATGCGGCGATCGTGGGAATTGGTGCCGTGCAGGATTTCATCCAGAAGAAAAAGCAGCGGCCCGTCGCCCTCGGCAAGCTCCATGATGGCCCGCAGGCGGATGATCTCGGCATAGAACCGGGAACGCCCTTCATGGAGCGAATCGTTGATGCGGATGGACGCGCCGAGGCCCAGAGGCGACAGTCGCAGGCAGCGGGCGCGCACCGGCGCTCCCGCAAGTGCCAGCACCACGTTCACGCCGATGGCGCGCAAGAGCGTAGACTTCCCCGACATATTGGAGCCGCTGACAATGAGAAGGCGAAGCTCATGGCTCAATTCCAGATCGTTGCGGACACAGGTGGCCGCCGGCAACAGAGGATGCCCCATCCCCCTGGCGAGCAGAACGTGTTCTCCCGCCGGGGCCAGTTCGGGAAACACATCCTCGGGATGCTCCCAGGCGTAGCCGGCCAGCGCTCCAAGAGCCTCCATCTCGCCGATGGCTTCCAGCCAGCGGGGCACGTCTCTGCCATGGCGCCTGCGCCAGCTTTCGAGGGCGAAGGCATGCTGACTGCTCCATGCGAGCGCCATGCCGAAGGGGGCAAAGAACTTGTTGCGCCGCCAATCCAGGCGCTCCACCAGGCGGGCCAGATGGGCGATGGCCTGGTGAGGCGCCCCGGCGGCACTCTCCAGAGCCTCCCGACGACCGGCCAGCAACCGACTCTCATAGGTCTCTGCAGCCAGCCGCTCCAGCACCTCGGCCATGAGAAAGAGCTCCCGACCCGGTTCCTCCACATCTTCCAGAACCTGCTGCACGCGCGCGCGCAGGCGGCCGGTGAGGATTCCCTGAAACGCCAGCGCCAGGAGAACAGGGCCCGGACCGAGGAGACCCGCCAGCCAGCCGGTGATGGTTGCCACGGTCAGGATGGACGCCGCCAGCAGAACCAGGCGCATGGGCCCGCCCGTGAGAACAGGCGGCGAACCACTCCACTTCTTCAGAATATTCAGGTCCACCCCGGCCGCTACTTCCTGGCCAAGCAGCGCCAGATCTTCACGCAGATCCAGACGGGGCCGCAACTCCGCAACAGCCTCCTGGCGCAGCACCACATCCTCACTCCCCGCCGGCGCCTTCAGCCAGGAAGCCAGAACTCCGCGACCGACCTGCGTGCGCGCCGTGCAGAGAAGCTGAAAAAGCGAGCCGGGACCAAAGAGATCCAGGTCAGCGGCGAACGGATGATCCGCTTCCTGAAACTGTTCTCCGGTCACGCCCTTGCCCACCCAGCGGTCCGCCAGCCGATCCAGCCCCCGGTTGTAGAAAGACACAGCCCGACGTGCCCGGGAGCGGCGGCGTAGAACCCCATCGTGCGCAACGGCCAGGGCGATGAAGATGATGACCGGCGCCAGGACCCACCAGCCGGAGAACAGGTGGCTGATCCATGCCAGCCACGACAGGGCGGCACCTGTCAAGAAGACGGCCAGTCGCGCATTGGAGAGGATCAGATGACGGCGGTCGAGAAGCGCCGCCTCCTGCTCCCGGGCGGCGAGTCGCTGCTGATAGATTTCAGCCGGCGCCTTTTCCCCGGCGCTGCTCATGGACGCTCGTCTCGCGGGCCGGCGGGGTTGGTGAAGGCCGGGAACTGCGCCCTGTCGCGCGTTTCGTGAAACTGGCGCAGGGACCAGTGGACACTGGGGAAAGCCAGTTCATCCCAGGGGATCTCATCCCAGGGGAAGAGACGCACTTCAAGGCTTTCAGGGCCCGGCCCCACCTGGTCGTCCATCAGGCGCGCTCTATAGATGATCTGCACCTGGCTGATGCGCGGGATGCTGTAGACCGCCAGCAGACAATCGATCTCGAGACGGGCCCGGGCTTCTTCCCAGCTTTCGCGACAGGCGCCTTCTTCACTGCTCTCGTTCAATTCCATGAACCCAGCCGGAATGGTCCAGTACCCCTTGCGAGGCTCGATAGCCCGGCGGCAGAGCAGGATGCGTTGGTCCCAGGTGCAGACCGTTCCGACGACGATCTTTGGATTTTCATAGACCACATACTCACACTCATCGCAGACCAGCCGGTCGCGATTGTCCCCTGCCGGGGTACGGCGTGTGAAGGAACCGGGTGATGTGCTTGGATCGGTCATCAGGAGGCTGCGCAAGGGCAAGTCATCATGACATGTCCTCTGCCGGACCGCCAAGGTCAGGCGCTCCCCGCAGCCGCTCCCGACAGCATGGTCATGAGCGCTATACTGGCGGCTCACCCCTGTATCACTGTGGCGCTGGCCTTCCTGTCCCCTGCCCCCTCGCTCCGGAGATACGAGCATGGATCCCGATTCCCCGAGGAACTCGCCACCCTTCCATCTGCATCCGAACACCTCGGAACAGCCGCCGACCACATGGAACCCGCCGCGACTTCTGGATTCCGTTCGCGAAGCCATTCGAGCCCGCCACTACAGCCGGCGCACCGAAAAGGCTTATCTCGGATGGGTCCGCCGATTCGTGTTCTTTCACCAGAAGCGGCACCCGAAATCCATGGGCCGTGTCGAAATTTCAAGTTTCCTCTCGCATCTCGCCACGGTGCGCAAGGTGAGCGCCTCGACCCAGAACCAGGCTCTCAGCGCCCTCCTCTTCCTTTATCGCCATGTTCTGGGCATTCAGCTCGACTGGGTGAAGATCGTCCGCGCCAAGAGGCCCTTCCGGCTGCCTGTCGTCCTGAGCCGAGCGGAAGTGCATATCCTTCTGGACGCCATGTCGGGTACCGCCTGGCTGGTGGCATCCGTACTGTACGGGAGCGGCGTGCGACTCACCGAGGGCCTCTGCCTGCGGGTCAAGGACCTGGATTTCGCGCAGCGGGTGGTCACCGTTCGCGACGGCAAGGGTCAGAAAGACCGGGTGACCGTACTGCCCTTCGCACTTATTGATCCCCTGACAGCACATCTCGAGCGGGTTCGACACCAGCACCGAGCCGACCGCGTGAGAGGTCTGGGGTACGTCGCGCTGCCGGCCGCCCTCGCCGCCAAGTACCCACGCGCCCAGGAAGAGTGGGCCTGGCAATGGGTTTTTCCAGCCACACGACATTACACGGACAGCGAAAGCGGCCGGAAACACCGCCATCACCTGCATGAATCGGTCGTCCAACGGGCCTTCAAGGAAGCGGTACGGCGAGTCGGGCTGACGAAGCAGGCAAGTTGCCATACGCTGCGCCATTCCTTCGCCACACACCTGCTGGAGGAGGGATATGACATCCGGACAATCCAGGAATTGCTCGGCCACAAAGATATCTCGACCACGATGATCTACACCCACGTCCTGAACCGGGGTGGCGTGAGCGTGAAGAGCCCTCTTGATGCACCCCACCAGACCTGAACTGCGACATCTCTGCAGCTCTTATTGAGCTATCCAGCACTCCTTGCGGTCTATCAGAACTATCCTGCAAGCTGACTTCGCCAGATCAGGTTGCATTCAGGGGGGGTTATCCCAGATAATCATTCCATGCGCCACCGACTATCCCACATGCCACCCCGTCCCAATTTACTACCCAGCCAGTCCAATTCTAGTTAGCCCGACACTTGGTCACTACCAATGTTTAATAAAGCTGCACTTTTGATTCTCGCGATTTTGACGCCAGCGCACTTTGGCATGGCCCAAGAGTGCTCTATGGAGATAGTGGTAGTTGATCAAGAAACCAAAGACCCGCTGCCAGAGACTCAGATTCTGATCCGGAAAGAAAGCACAGGCCGACCATTCCAAACGGAACTGACCGACAGTTCTGGAATTGCTATCTTCGAAAAACTTTCCAGTGATGCGTCCTATTATTTTGAAGCACAACTTCCCGGCCACCTATGGCGCGGTAAGACACTCACCTGCGCTCCGACTAACCCTCGCTTCACGATCGAACTACCGAAAGAATGGAAAATTTCTCTCATTAAGATCATTACAGATCCCCAACCTTGGCATAATCGGCGAGTTCAGATTATTGGCTTCCTAAACCTTCAATTTGAAGGTAATGCCCTCTACCTTCACAAGGAAGATTGGGAACACAGTCTCGCTCACAATGCCATCTGGATCGACACCCGCAATAGCGAGTGCACTAATTGGAAGGCACTCAAGCGCGGGTATGTATTGCTGGAAGGCACCTTCGATGCATAC
>SMYD01000072.1 GCA_004356015.1 Acidobacteriota bacterium
AGATCTGGTGGAGATCAACGCGACCTTTTACCGCGCGGCGCGCCCAAGGGATGCCGAGCGCTGGACAAGGACCGTGGAGAAATACACCGACTTCCGCTTCACTGCGAAACTGCATCAGGCCTTCACCCATGACGCCGAAGGCGCGGCCTTTCCCGTCAACCGGAAGCGCCGGCCGCAGGCTGTTCTGACGCTGGCCCGGAGCGGTTCAGGACCTTCCGGGCCTTGCGGCCATACTCACTTTCGGGGAAGTCCGACTGGAGCCTGGCCAGAACATCATCTCCGGCAGCCACCTGGCCGCGAATGCGCAGAGACATCCCCAGCAGGTAGAGGACTTCATCCCGACCCTCCCAGTCAGGATTGTCCCTGAGAATATTCCTCAGGCGAACATCCGCGGCCGCGAACGACTTGCGCTGATAATAGAAGCGGGCCTTGAGGAGGGCGTCCCGGGAGAGAAGATCTTCCAGGGCAGCTATCTCCACATTGGCTTCATCCACCCAGGGTGAATTGGGGTACAGGTCCTGGACCTTGCGAAACTCACCCATGGCCAGGAAGGTGGGGCCCTGATCCCGCTCCGGCTTGTTGAGGCTGCGCTGCAGGCACTGGGAAAAACGGTACTGGGCATAAGAGGCCTGGCCGCTGAGAGGAAAAGCATTGAGGAAAGACTGGTAACGGCCCTTGGCTTCAGCCAGATCCAGAATACTCTTCTGTTCGAAGTAGGCATCGGCCAGGCGCAGGTGGACCTGGGCGCGCAGTTCACGGTTCTGGGCGGTGTTCACCTTCTGCAACCAGGAGATGGCCTTGGTATATTTCCGGGCGGTCATGAACGATTCCGCTTTTGCGTAGGTCGCCGCCGGATCCAGGAGCGGCTGCGCCTTGGCACGGCTGCAACCCACCGCAGTCAGCCCCGCCAGAACCAGGAGGACGGTTCCCAGCGCCAGCAGTCCATGTTTCAGCATACTTCCCCCATGGCCGCGAAAACCCTGTCGGCGGTCAGTATCCGCCGCAACGGTTCAGGGAGGCGCACCGGGCGCAGATTTCGATCCACGGCGGCGTGTTCGGTGCGGCCGGTGGCCAGCAGAAGCTGGTCCTCCAGTCTGGAAAGTCGATAGGCGAATGCCACCCGCACACGCGAGCAACTCTCGGTGCTGGTTTCGATGTCCACCAGATCATCGAATCGAGCCGCTGCCCGGTAGCGCAGTTCCAGGCCCACCAGGGCCAGGGACACTCCATCCCGTTCCATTTGAGCGTAGGACATGCCCGCTGAGCGCATCAATTCCACCCGCCCGACTTCCATCCAGGCCACATGGCTCGAATGATGCGCCACGGCCATGGCATCGGTCTCCGAGTAGCGGACCCGGATACGGCAATGACCTCGGATCACGGGATCCACCCGGGGTCCGGGCCGGCGGCGGCCGTCAGGGCTGTCAACCGGCGGGCGGCGTCTTCGGGATCGGATTGCCCGAACACCGCCGAGCCGGCCACCAGGAGGCCGGCTCCGGCTGCAGCCAGATCATGGGCATTGCCCGCGCCGACGCCCCCATCGACTTCGATGACCGTCTCGAGTCGGCGCTCCGCCACCATACCTGCGAGACGGCGCACCTTTTCCATCACCTGGGGGATGAATTTCTGTCCCGGAAATCCGGGATTGACCGACATGAGCAATACAAAATCGATCTCGGGAAGAATGTCCTCCAGGTGGCCCAGCGAGGTGGCCGGATTCAGCGCGACTCCCGTTCGGGCACCCCCGTCACGAATCAGTTGCACGGTGCGATGGAGATGGCGAACCGCCTCGATGTGCACGGAGATGCCGTCGGCCCCGGCGGCAAGAAAGAGCGGGATGACCCGGTCGGGCTCCTGGACCATGAGATGGCAATCCAGGAAGAGATCGGTGGCAGCGTTGAGCGATTTCACCACCGGCGGGCCCAGGGTCAGGTTGGGAACAAATTGTCCATCCATGACATCCACGTGCAGAAGGCGGGCGCCGCCGCGAGCCACGGCGGCGGCCTGGGCTCCCAGAGAAGCGAAATCGGCGGAGAGGATGGAGGGGGCGATGAGAGCCATGGTAGTTACACCAGCGGCGAGCGGCTGACCACCACGGAGATGGGGTCGCGCCGACTCACGGGATATCCCGGCAAGGGAAATTGGCGAAGAATCGTGCCGTCAGGAGCGCTGGAGGCCTCGGTGCGGGCCGTCCCCAGGTTCAGTCCCCTGCTACCCAGAGCCCGGCGCGCCCGCTCCAGGGGCTGACCGGCCAGGTCCGGCATGACATAGACCGGTTCCCTTGGACCACGTGAGATCAGCAGGCTCAGGCGATCACCGCGAAAGATCGGTGCATCGGGAAGAGGGGTCTGGCCAATGACCCTATCCACCGCGCGGTCGTCGGCGCTGACCCGGGCCACCGCGCCGAGTCGCAACCCGAGTCGATCGATCTCGAGGAGCGCTTTCCGCTCCCCTTCCCCGGCCAGATCCGGGGCCGCCAGGACTTCGGTGCCCCGGCTGACCACAACCTTGATCTTGCGCTGGGTCTTGATGGCAGCGCCGGACGGCGGCGTCTGGCGGATGATCTCGCCCGCAGGCACGGCCGGGTCGTACTCCTCGCCGGCGATCTCAAGTCTGAGGCCGGAAGCCGTCAGCACGCGCCGGGATGCAACCACGTCGTGGCCGTGAAGGTCCGGCACTTTGACCTCATTACCGAAAATCAGGGAGCGTACCGAGATGTAGAAGGTCAGGAGGCTCACCAGCCCCGCAGTTCCTGCGATGAACAGGATCTTCAAAGCTGGAATGATGATGCGGCGCAGGTTCATGGGAAGCGCGAATGTTAACACGGTCCTCTTACCCGGGGCCGGCCGCCCCCAGCACCTGGCCGGGGAGTAATCGGCGGCCATGAAGCGCCGCAGCGGCCGTCATGACCCCGCGTCCCTCGGGCTGGACCTGCACCAGGAACAAACCCGTCCCCTCGCCACATCGAACCGGCACCCCGTGCTGCGGGGAGAGGGACCCGAGGGTTCCCGGAGGTCCCTCGGGGGGCGCCCACCCGGGTGCCTGGAGGCGAACCCGGCGGACCAGGAGTCGCCGCGATCCGGTGAACGTGAAGGCGCCGGGACGCGGACTGAACGCGCGCACCCGCCGGGCCACCTCCCTGGCAGGACGCTGCCAGTCCAGGCAGCCCTGGGCCTTCTTCAAGGCCGGCGCGCGCGAGGCCAGGCGGTCATCCTGGGGAACCGGCTTGAGGCAACCGGCTTCGATGTCGTGGAGATGGGCCACCAGAAGTTCGGCCGCCATCTGCGCGAGACGCTGCGTCAGCCGCCCCCGGTCATCACCCCACGCGACGGGCGTCCGCAGGCAGGCCAGAATGGGCCCTGTGTCCAGACCTTCATCCATCTGCATCAGTGTGACACCGGTGACGGGATCACCGGCCAGCAGGGTGTGGGCCACCGGGGCGGCCCCACGCCAGACCGGCAGCAGGGAGGCGTGCAGATTGATACAACCCAGGCGAGGCAGTGCCAGCAACGGCGCTTTCAAGATCTGCCCATAGGACGCCACCACCAGGAGATCTGTCGCCAGGGCGTCAACAGCCTCCAGCACCTGGCGTTCGTTGACCCCTTGAGGGACGAGGACCGGCAGGCCAAGCGCCTGGGCGGCGATCTGGACCGCCGAGGGGTGGGTCCTCTGTCCACGCCCGGCACGGCTGGCCGGGCGCGTGAGTACAGAGACCGGCCGCACGCCATGCCTGACCAGGGCTTCCAAGGCGGGTACCGCGAAGCTGGAAGTGGCGGCGTAGAGAATCCTCAGGGGTAGACCTCGGCCCACGCACCCGACTTGAGATTGCGGCGCACCTCCTTGCGCACCCGATCTTTTTTCAGGCCGGTGAGACGATCCACGAACAGGACCCCGTTCAGGTGATCCACCTCGTGGCAAATGGCCCGGGCCATCAACTCCTCGCCATCAAGGGTGTAAATCTTCCCCTCCAGATCGAGAGCGCGCGTGACCACCCGTGAGGGCCGCGTGACGAGTTCGGTCACGCCGGGAAAAGAAAGGCAACCCTCATCGTCGCATTGCTCCCCGGTCGACTCGACGATCTCCGGATTGATCAGAATGTGCAATGCGTCGGGGTCTTCGCCCACGCTCAGATCGATGACGGCGATCCTCCGGGTGACGCCCACCTGGTTGGCGGCGAGTCCGACACCCGGCGCCGCATACATGGTCTCGATCATGTCCCGAACCAGTTCCCGCACCTCGTCATCGATGACCGCGACGTCTGCGGACCGCGTGGTCAGTTCGGGGCTCGGGTATTTCTTGATCGCGAGGATGGCCATGGGTCAATTTTACTGGAACAGGGCCCTGTGCGCCATTGTCCCCGAAAGGCGACATCGCGCGTCCCCCATGGAGGACAATCCCCTCTCTCCATCATTCCGTCCTGTTGTCTCCTGCGTGGCACAGGCGTTGAGAAAAAATAATAAATACTTTATTTACTTTAACTTACAAGATTACTTCCAGGCGTGCCCGGGTGCATCCCAAGTCTGGCACAACGGTTGCGTTGATTCAGGGCGTGTCGTTGCTCCAGGAGGTTGCCATGAGAAGAGAACAGAACCAGACCCCTCCCAGGTATGGAACCCGGATGCGGAACCTGCTGGCCTTTCCGGCCATGCTGATCCTCTCCCTCTCTGTCGCCGCAGCCCCGGCCCATGCGCAGTCCGGCGATGCCATCGCCGATCTCGATGCCATCGCCCTGCCCGAGGGCTCATCCTGGGCGCGGGTCCGCTATCTCGAGGGCCAGGTGACCCTCCTCCAGGACCGAGCCCGGACCAACGATGATCTGGGGATGAACGCACCGGTCACGCCGGGTGACATCCTGGAAACCGGCCGGGACGGCCGCATCGAGATCCAGCTTGCCGACGGCTCGGTGATCTGGCTGAATGAATCGACGCGCCTGGTGTTCCAGGCCCTGGCCGACGGACAGAGCCGGTTTGAAAACAGGACTCTCCTCAGCCTGGAGAGCGGCGCACTCATCATCGAGGTCGAGCCGTTTGACGGCGAAGAGAAGGTTTTCCGCGTGGACACCGAGGCCGCCACCATCTTCCTCCTGGAAGCGGGGCTCTACCGGATTCGCGTCGACTCCAGCGGCGGTACCCGGGTCACATCCCGGCGTGGGGTCGCCGAGGTGCTGGGAGTGGACGGCTCGGTCCTGGTCCGTTCCGGTGAGGGAAACTTCACCGCCCCCGGCTACGCGCCGGAAGATGCCAGGGTGGTCAGCGTGCGCCGGGGCGACGAATTCGACGCCTATGTGGACAGGCGCCGGGACATCTATCTCAGCCGCGGTGGCGGTTCCTATCTCGCCTACGAGGACGAGATCCCGGACGAGGTCCAGCCCTACCTGGTGGAGCTGGACGCCTATGGCGCGTGGCAGCGCCATCCGACCTATGGTGTTGTCTGGGTGCCCACGGTGGATCTGGGCTGGCGTCCCTACCGCAACGGCTACTGGTCGACCCGCCCGGTGGGAAATGTGTGGGTCTCCCATGACGCCTGGGGCTATGCGCCATACCACTACGGCCGCTGGGAGTACCTGCCCGGCTACGGCTGGTCGTGGATGCCGGGCAGCCTTTACGCGCCCGCCTGGGTGAGTTGGGGTTATTACGGATCCTACGTCGGCTGGAGTCCCCTTGGCTGGTACAACTACCCCAGCGGCTGGAATATCAGCATTCATTTCGGCGTGTTCCACGGCTCCTACTGGAACTTTGTGCCATACGACCACTTCTATCACCATCACGTGAATACCGTGCTGGTCAAGGACCACATCATTGCGCGCGACGTGACCTACGCCTCCCGGCCACCCCGTGTGAGCATGGATGACGTGCGCGCCCGCCGCGAAGGCGCCGTCTTCGCCAATGCCCGCACAGAGGCCCGCCAGGCCAAGGACACTCAGCTTCGCGGCCGCCAGAGTGCCCCTGTCCGCACGGCCTCTTTCCGGCAACGCGAAAAAGACGTGACCGCGGCGAGATCTCAGCGGCGCAGCACGGCTATTTCCAG
>SMYD01000073.1 GCA_004356015.1 Acidobacteriota bacterium
CCTGGAGATCGATGTCACCGAGATGCACATGAGCGACGTCTTCCGTGCCGGAGACCTGACGCTGGGAGAGAACATCGAGCTTCTCACCGATGCGTCCCAGGCGATGGTGGTGATGAGCGGCCGGATCGAGGAGGAAGAGGAAGCGGTCGTCGAGGGCGAGGCAGCACCGGTCGAGGAAGAGGACGACAAGAAGGAGGACAAGAAGGAGGAGGAGGCGCCCGAGGCAGAGAAGAAGGACTAGCCTCTCCCGTGTCCCATTCCTTGCGGGCGTTGATGGCCCTGGGCAATCCTGGAGGTCAGTACCTTCGCAGTCGCCACAATCTGGGCTTCCTGGTGCTGGATCGACTGGCCGAGCGCGAGCGGGTCTCGTTCCAGCGCGAGGGCCCGGTGGAGCTCGGCCGCTGGCGTCCCTCGGGGCTGGGTGCTGAAATCCTGCTGGCCAAGCCGCTGACATACATGAACCGTAGCGGCACCGGCGCGCACCACCTATGCCGCATGCACGAGGTCGCGCTTCCGGAATTGCTGGTGGTGGTGGACGATCTGGACCTGCCGTTCGGAAAGCTCCGGTTGCGCGCCCGGGGCGGCGCGGGTACGCATAATGGAATGCGCTCGGTGCTGTCGGCTCTGGGCGACGAGGGGTTCCCGCGGCTGCGGCTGGGCGTGGGCCCGGCTCCGCCGGAGGCCGACCTGAGCAAGTGGGTGCTGGAAGATTTTTCGATTGAGCAGCAGCAAGCTCTACCCGCGGTCCTGGATCGGGCGGCGGAATGCTTGGTAGTGGCGGTTCGCAGTGGGGTGCGTATCGCCATGAACGACTACAACGCAGCGGGATAGATGGTGCGGCCCCTGGATGCTGCAGGGGCCTTTTCTTCGTCGCCGATGGCGCGCGAGGAGGAGGACTAGTCTCTTGGATGCGGAGACCTTGATCAAGGCGGTACCCATCGTGGGTCTTGCGGGCATGCTGGTGGCGGGCTGGATCTTCTTCAGCCTGACGCGTCAGAGCGCGGGTAACGCCCGCATGGGGGAGATCGCCCAGGCCATCCAGGAAGGAGCCATGGCGTTTCTCAAGCGCGAGTATCGCATCCTGGTGATCTTCGTGGCGGCGGTGGCCGTGCTGTTGGGCTATTTCCTGGGCATCCGCAGCGCCGTGGCATTCGCCAGCGGCGCATTCTGCTCGGCGCTGGCGGGCTTCATCGGCATGCAGGGGGCCACCCGGGCCAACGTGCGCACCGCGGCGGCAGCCAGTGAGGAAGGCCAGGCCAAAGCGCTGCTGGTGGCCTTCAACGGCGGCGCGGTGATGGGGGTCTCGGTGGCCAGCCTGGGTCTGCTGGGCCTGGGCCTGTTCTTCCTGTGGCTGGGGAACCCCGACGATGCAAAGGTGATCAACGGCTTCGCCATGGGCGCGTCCTCCATCGCGCTGTTCGCGCGAGTGGGCGGCGGCATCTTCACCAAGGCCGCCGACGTGGGGGCCGACCTGGTGGGCAAGTTGGAGGCCGGCATCCCGGAGGATGACCCGAGAAACCCGGGCGTCATCGCGGACAACGTGGGTGACAACGTGGGAGACGTGGCGGGGATGGGGGCGGATATCTTCGAGTCCTACGTGGGCTCCATGGTGGCCACCATCGCCATCGGTGCCACCCTGTTCGGCGATTCCCTGGCGCGTCTTTCGGGCGGCGGCGCGGTCACCGAGGCAACTCTGAAGAGCAGCCTCATGGCGCTGCCGCTGCTGCTGGCCACCGTGGGCTTCGTGGCCTCGTTGGTGGGGATCCTCTCACTGCGCCTGCTGAAGGGCATCGATCCGGCGGGTGCGCTGCGCTATTCCACATTCATCGCCGGCGGGCTGTTCCTGGCCGGCGCCTACGTCCTCATTGGCGGGCTACCCATCCACAACGGCATCTTCATCGCGGTGCTGTTCGGCACCCTGGCCGGTATCATCATCGGACTCATCACCGAGTACTACACCTCGGGCGGACCCGTCCGCCGCATTGCCGAGGCCAGCAAGACCGGCGCTGCCACCAATATCATCAGCGGCCTCGCCATCGGCCTGGAGTCCTGTGCCCTGCCGGTGCTGGTCATCGTGGCGGCCATCTGGATCTCCAACCAATCGGCCGGACTCTACGGCATCGGCATCGCCGCCGTGGGGATGCTGGCCACCGTGGGCATCACCATGAGCGTGGACGCCTACGGCCCGGTGGCGGACAATGCCGGCGGCATCTCGGAGATGGCCGGGTTGGGCCCTGAGGTGCGTGCCATCACCGACCGGCTCGATTCCCTGGGCAACACCACCGCGGCCATGGGCAAGGGCTTCGCCATCGGCTCCGCGGCTCTGACCACCCTGGCGCTGTTCTCGGCCTTTACCCAGGCCACCGACCTGTCGTTGCAGGCCAAGGGGCTGGAGCCTCTGGACATGAGCATCGATCAGCCGCGGGTGTTCATCGGCCTGTTCCTCGGCGGCATCCTGCCGTTCTTCATAGGCGCCCTGACCATGACCTCCGTGGGCCGTGCTGCCACTCAGATGGTGGAGGAGATCCGGCGGCAGTTTCGCGAGATCCCGGGCCTCCTGGAGGGCAAGGCGGGGGTCAAGCCTGACTCGGCGCGCTGTGTGGAGATCTCCACCAATGCCGCCCTGAAGGAGATGATGCTGCCCGGCATGACCGCCGTGCTGGCTCCGGTGGCGGTGGGCTTCGTGCTGGGTCCCAGCGCCCTGGGCGGCATGCTCGCCGGGGCCACGGTCACCGGGGTGCTGCTGGCCCTGATGATGGCCAATTCCGGCGGCGCCTGGGATAACGCCAAGAAGGCCATCGAGAAGGGCGATATCGAGGGGGAGAGCAAGGGGACGGACGCCCACAAGGCAGCCGTGGTGGGGGACACCGTGGGCGACCCATTCAAGGACACCTCCGGCCCCTCCATGAACATCCTCATCAAGCTCATGTCGGTGGTGTCGCTGGTCATTGCGCCACTGCTGGGGAAAACCTTGCTATGAGACCTCTGTGCTAGAATCCTGACACAATGTAAATCCCTGTGGGCTGTCCTCAGGGCTCCTTGCTCCGGCCCTCCATCCCTGGAGAGGCCTGGGGCTTCATAGCCAGAAGGAGACGATCCAACGATGCCGACGTACGAGACGCTGTACATTACCCAGCCAGAGATGGCCGAGGCCGACGCCGAGGCTCTGAGCAAATCGTTCGAGGAACTCGTAGAGACGGGCGAAGGGACGCTGATGAAGTCCGTCGCCTGGGGCAAGCGCAAGCTGGCCTATCTGGTCAAGAAGCATCAGGAAGGCCTCTATTTCTACATGCAGTTTGACGTAGCCCCGGACGTGGTGGCGGAGTTGGAGCGCCGGCTGCGCAACAACGAGGAAGTCCTGAAGTATCTCTCGGTGCGGCTGGACCGCATCGCCCTGGAAACGCTGGCGGCCGCGGACAAGAAGGCGGAAGAGCGCGCTGCGGCACGCGCCGTGCGAGACGCCGAGCGGGCGGAGCGCCAGAAGGTGGCCGAGGAGGAGTCGGCTGCCGCGCAGGCGAAGGCCGATGAGGCCGCTGCGGCCGGGGCCGAGCAGTCTCCTCCGGACGCAACAACGGCGCCGGTGCAGGCTCAGGAGGCGACGCCGGCGGAAGAGACGTCCTCCGAGTCTAAGGCTGCCGGGCCGGCGGAGCCAGACACCGCAGCGCCGGACGAGAAGACCTCCTCCGACGCAGCGACAACCGAGTCGAACGCTGATTCAGAAACCGAGCCCAAGAGCGGCGACCAGTAGGGCTTCCCAGGCCGTGCACCCGACGGATCGTGGATCCGTGCGGAAGATCAGGAGAGCAAATCATGCCACCAGGAGCGGGACGTGGAGGCCGAGGAGGAGGCGGTGCAGTCGCACGCCGCGGAGGCAAGCGGCGTTATCTGTTCCGTCGCAGGAAATTCTGCAAGTTCTGTGACGAGAAGGTGAAATACATCGATTTCAAGGATGTCCGTACGTTGCAGTCGTTCATCCCCGAGCGGGGAAAGATCCTCCCCCGCAGGACCTCGGGAACCTGTGCGAGTCATCAGCGTGATCTCAAGCGTGCCATCAAGCGCGCCAGGAACATCGCGTTGCTTCCTTTTACCACCGAGTAAGTGTTCCGTGACGGCTGTTCGTTGACGAGTTGTTCCAGATAGCCACGTTACGAAAAACCGAGATCTATCCAGAGAGGAGGACCTCCATGCAAGTCCTTCTGCGTGAAGACATGGAAAAACTGGGCCGCCGCGGCGAGGTGGTGAATGTTGCCGCGGGTTATGCCCGCAACTTCCTGCTGCCCAAGCACTTTGCCGTGCGTGTGACGCCCGGCAACGTAAAGCTCATAGAGCAGGAGCAGCGGGCCATCAAGGTCCGCTATGACCGTGAGAGGCAGGGAGGCGAGGAGCTTGCCCGCCGGCTGGCGCAGGTCTCCTGCACCATTGTCAAGAAGGTGGGCGAGCAGGACACGCTTTACGGCGCGGTGACCACCCATGAGATCGGCCAGGTCCTGGAGAAGGAGGGCATCAAGATCGACCGGCGGCGGATACTGCTGGACGAGCCCATCAAGGCCCTGGGTGTCTACACGGTGCCCATCAAGGTGCATCCCGAAGTCACGGCCGAGCTCAAGGTCTGGGTGGTGCGGGAATAGCCGGTGGAAATCCAGCTTGCCAGAGACCCGGAGGAACCGCTGCAGGAGGAAGAGAAGTCGCACGCGTCTCGCTTCCGCCTGTTGATACCGTGCGTTCTGGCCTGGCTGCTGCCGGGCGCAGGGCACTTCTACCTGGGGCGGCGCCGTCGGGCGATCTTCTTCTTCGTCATCGTGCTGGCGACCTTGACGCTCGGCCTGTGGATGGACGGGCGCACCTATGTCTACGATCGTGGGCATCCGCTCACCTACCTGGCAACCTTCGCCAACGTGGGACTGGGTCCGCTGGATCTCATCGGGCGGCAGATGACCTATGACCGCATGGTGTGGAGCCTGCCCTCGGATCGGAGTCGTAACGATCTGGTAGAGAAGCTGCGAGAGAAGCTCCGCTCACCGCTCAACGAGTACGGTACGACGTATCTCATGACTGCCTGCCTCATGAACATCCTGCTCATCCTGGACGCGTTTGACGTGGCGAAGGGTCGTAAGGGGGGTGCGTCAAGACCGGATCCCGCGCCATGAGCCATCTCGCCATCCTGGTGATGTTCTCGGTGCTCGTGGGGGCGTTCTTCGGCGCACTGAGCCGGGAGAATCTACGCGAGGCATTCAAGGTGGGTCTGGTTCTGACCCTGTCCATGATTGTCCTGTCCATGCTGGTGGCCTATCTGATGTACCCGTTCCCTCTGAGATGAGTTCCTCCGCGGGCCGCCGCCTGTCTCTGTGGTTCCCGGTGGCGGGAGGCCTGGGTGTCATCTACTTCGTGTCGTCCCGTTCGGCGGACCAGCTTCTATTCAGGGGTCCCGACTACGTGGCGCACGCCCTGGAGTATTTCTTCTTGGCGCTGCTTCTGGGACGCGCGCTGAACGGTGGCATGCGGCCTCGTGTCACAGCGCGTGTGTTGCTGTTGACGTTGGGCCTGTCGGTGGTCTGGGCCATCTCCGACGAGGTGCATCAGAGGTTCGTGATCTCGCGCGTCTCGTCGTGGCGCGACGTGGTCAGTGACACGGTGGGGGCCGGCCTGGCGTGCATCGCGTTTCCCTATCTGGCGGGTGTAACGCGTCGCATGTTCCCGGGGGGCCTGCGGTCGTCAGCCGCCGGAGAGACGGCCCGCCTGACGCTTCTCACCCGAGTGGATTGCCACCTCTGCCGCGAGGCCAAGGAGGTCCTGGATCGGGTGATCCCGGACCACGATGTACAGTTTGAGATCGTCGATGTGGACTCCAGCCCGGAGCTGGCCAGCCGCTACGGCCATGAGGTCCCGGTGCTCTTGCTCAACGGCTCGAAGGCTTCCAAGCTGCGTGTGGACGAAAGCCGGCTACGGCGACGGCTGCGTCCGTGGCGCCGGTCGACTTGATCACGTAAGGGGAGAGTGAGATGAAGCGATACCGCATTGGCGTGGTGGGCGGCGACGGCATCGGTCCGGAAGTGACCCGGGAGGCGATGAAGGTGCTCGAGGCGGTGGAGGCCGCAGGACTGGCCGGATTCGACGTGAAGGAGTTTCCCTACGGCGCGGACCACTACCTGGAGACAGGCGAGACCTTGCCGGACGAGGCTCTGGAGGAGTTCCGCGCCCTGGACTCGGTGTTCATGGGAGCTTTCGGCGATCCGCGCGTTCCGGACATGCGGCACGCCGCCGACATCCTCCTGGGCACGCGTTTCCGTCTGGATCTTTATGTCAATCACCGGCCGGTGAAACTGCTGCACGAGCGGCTGTGCCCTCTGAAGGGCGTATCGGCGCTCGACTTCACCGTGTTTCGCGAGAATACCGAGGGGCTGTATGCGGGCATGGGAGGGAACTTCAAGCTCGGAACACCCGACGAGATAGCCACGCAGGAGGACATCAACACACGCAAAGGCGTGGAGCGCATCATCCGCCATGCATTCGAGTTCGCCCGCAAGCGGGGGTTGGAGCGGGTCTGCATGAGCGACAAGAGCAATGCGCTGCGCTATGGGCATGACCTGTGGACGCGGGTGTTTGCGGAGGTGGGCGCCGAGTACCCGGACATCGAGAAGGATCATCTCTACGTGGATGCGCTGGTGATGCAGTTGGTGCGCAAGCCGCACATGTTCCAGGTCATTGTCACGTGCAACATGTTTGGCGACATCATCACCGATCTGGGCGCGGCCCTGCAGGGTGGGCTCGGGCTGGCAGCCTCCGCGAACCTGCACCCGGGCGAGGTCGCCATGTTCGAGCCCGTGCATGGGTCGGCGCCGAAGTACACCGGAAAGGATGTGGCGAACCCCCTGGGGGCCATCCTGGCGGCACAGATGATGCTGGCGGAGCTGGGAGAGACCAGCGCGGCGAAGGTTGTGGAGGATGCGGTGCGGGAGTCGATACGCACGCGCAAGTGCACCCGGGATGTCGGTGGCTCGCTCGGCACGGCGGCCACAGGGGATTTTGTCGTCGATTACGTGCGGAACTGCTGAGCCGTCTCTTCATCGACGAGGTTTGAGTTTCCTGGCAGTACGGTGGATGGTGGCGATGCGTCTTCGATCTCCGCGGCGCGCGCTGGCGTCTTGACGCAAGGAGAGGTAGTGCAGCTCCTGCCGGAGCGAACGATAGCTGCCCAGGCGCGCCGCCGCGAGGGTGTTTTCCTCCACGGCCTTCAGCACCGCGCACCCCGGCTCCTCTGCATGGGTGCAGTCGCGAAAGCGGCAATTCAGGGCGAGATC
>SMYD01000074.1 GCA_004356015.1 Acidobacteriota bacterium
CCGACGCTTCCCTGCGACTGAGCTAGGCTTTCAGCTGTAGGCCATGACGAGGTGCTGGTGCCGCTACGATTCGGCGGTGCCGGCACCTCGATTTGTTTCTGCCGCCGAGACCCCGTCATCATCTGGAACGTGAAAATCCAGCCGGCCGCGGGGGATCAGATGGACTGCGTTCTGCGCCAATCGCTCGCGGGCTGCTGCGAGGGCCTCGGGGCTGCAGTCGGAATGCGCGGCCACCACCTGCACCAGAAAACTCTCGTCGCTGATCCAGACCGCCTGAAGCGAAGCTGCCGCGAGCCAGCCCTCCACTTCCGGTCGACCGTAAAAACGCGAGCGATGGGGCTGGCGCTGCAGGGACGGGTCCAACTTCTCACCGCGGGAAAGTTCCATCACATGCGGATGGTTTCGGTTCCAGGCATCGAGGTAGACCAGGCCGTCCGCTGCCAGCACCCGCCGCATGCCCTTCAAGAGAGAGAGAATGGCCGCCTCATTCAGATGCAGGAGTACCAGATGACAATAAATGCGATCCCAGGTGCCGTCCTCGAGTCCGTCCAGTCCGTCGCCATGGTCACCTTGACGGGCCAGGTGGCGCAGGGTCACATTCGGGAGGTGGCGGTTTCGCCGGGCCGCCCGGCGCAGCAGGCTGCGTGAGATATCCACACCGGTGTAGGTGGCGCAGAGAGGCGCCATCTCGCGGCCGACCCGGCCCAGGCCGCAGCCCACCTCCAGGACCTGTTGATCCCGGGTGATCCCCAAAGCCGCGGCAAGCGTTCGGGCCATGCGTCCGCCCCGCCGGCGCAGGTCAGCTTCGCCGGCGGATCCGTCCATCATGTGGGTGGCGTCGGACTGGCTGCGGCCGATGTATTCCCAACGAGCTCGAGCGCTCCGGTTCCTTCCGGGATAGGCCCAGAGCCGCGTTATCCTTGTCCAGTCCACGGCTTTCATGTTTCAGGATCGGCGGACCAAAGGCAAGGGATCCGCTATACTGCCCCCTTCCACAAGCCTGGTAAGGGAGATCCACCACATGAGCTCGCACGACGACCTGCCGGTGAAGCCGGCCCGTGTCATCCGCAATCCCGATAACACCACACTGGCGGAACTGATCGGGAAAATGCCCAACGCCCGCCGCACCGAATTCGGCAACTACAATGTCGCCACAAAGGTCACGGCGCGTTCCAAGACATCCACCTATATTGTCACCGACAACCCCGACGCCCACTCGGACCAGACCATCAGCCTGGAGGAAGGCCGGCGCATGGCCCGCCTGCAGGACGACTACATTGCCGGCTGCGAGATGTTGGTCATCGACGGCTTCATCGGCAACGACCCGGATTTCCGGACCGCCGCGCGATTGATCATCGAATCGGCCAACGCCAATATCGCCGCCATGCAGAAAACTCTCTACTTTCATGATGGAGAGGACAAGGATCCGGCCTTCAAGCCTGAGGTCACGGTCATCTACACGCCCAATCTCAAGGCTGAAGGATTTCCCAGGGACCGGCTCATCACCGTGGACCTCAAGGCCGGCATCACCCGCGTCTTCAATTCGGACTATTTCGGTGAATCCAAGAAGGGCGGGTTGCGCATGTGGAACAACATTGTCCATGAGCGCGGCGGACTGTCCATGCACGCCGGCTGTAAGGTCATCCCGGTGGGCGACAAGCGCAAGGTCGGCCTCATCGTGGGCCTTTCAGGCACCGGCAAGACCACCACGACCTTCACCTCCCAGAACGGTTCACAGCCGGTGCAGGATGATTTCTGCGCTCTCATGCCCGATGGCCGCATCTACGCCACCGAGAACGGCTGCTTCGCCAAGACCTTCGGGCTGGACCCCAGGTTCGAGCCGACCATCTACAAGGCGGTCTGCCAGCCCGACGCGTACCTGGAAAATGTCAGCCTGGATGATCAAGGCAAGGCCGACTTCTTCGATACGTCCTATACCCAGAATGGCCGCGCCGTCTTCGCCATGAGCCAGGTGGAAGGCGCCGGTGACGCCCGCCAACTGGGGAAGGCGGACTTTCTTCTGATTCTCAACAGCAATGAGACCATCATCCCCGCGGTTGCGCGCCTGGCCCCCGAACTGGCGGCCCTCTATTTCATGCTGGGCGAGACCAAGGGCACCTCGGCGGGCGGTGCCGAAGAAGCCGGGAAGAGCCTGCGCATTCCCGGGACCAACCCGTTCTTCCCGCTGCTCCATGCCCAGCAGGGCAATCGCTTCCTTGAACTCATGCGCAAGGTTCCCATGGACGTCTTTCTCCTGAACACCGGCCGGGTGGGCGGCGGCGAAGATCAGGAAGGCTCCCGCAAAGTGAAAATCCCCCACTCGTCCGCCGTGGTGAAGGGGATCGCCGAAGGGACCATCACCTGGGAGAAAGACCCGGACTTCGGCTACGACGTTGCCACGTCGGTACCGGGCATCGACAAGGATGATGAAGTGCTGCTGCGTCCCCATCTGCTCTACGCAGCCCAGGGCCGCATGGAAGAATATCGCGCTCAGGTCGAACGCCTCGGCAAGGAACGCCGGGCCTACTTGAACTCCTGGCCGGGCCTGGACGTCACCATCATCAAGGCCGCCGGCTGACGGGACATCAGGTTGCGCAAGAGAATGGCGCCCCGGCTTCAAGTTGAAAACCGATCCGTGATTCGCAGGCAGCGACTCACGCCGTTCACTCTTCTCATCCTGCTGGTGGTGGCCTCCGCCTGTGGTGGGCCAACTCCCCGCGAGACCACCCTGGCGCGGGGCGTGGTCTCCGCCCCGGAAGCCCAGGCGGCAGAGGTCGGCGCGGCCATCCTTCGCCAGGGGGGCAATGCGGTGGACGCCGCCGTGGCCGTGCAGTTCGCTCTCTGTGTCACCAATGGCTTCGGCGCGGGGCTGGGCGGCGGCGGTTTCATGCTGGTTCACGACCCGGCCGCCGGAGATGGTTCCGTGGCAACTCTGGACTACCGCGAAAAGGCGCCCGCGGCAGCCACCCGCGACATGTTCCTGGATGAAAACGGTGAGGTGATCCAGAACATGGGCCTCTATACGCCCCTGGCGTCAGGCGTTCCGGGGACGGTCCGGGGCATGGCCGCGGCCTGGGAGCGCTACGGATCGCTTCCCTGGTCCCGACTGCTCGAACCTGCGGTGAGACTGGCACGCGTCGGATTCGTTCTCGACTCATGGACCGCCGACTCGCTGAAGAAGTCCAGCGACAAGTTCGCCGCTCTGCCCGCACCTCTTCTGCGTCATGTCGAGTTCGACGACTACTATGGCGGCGAGACAGGAGCCGTCCTTCAACTCCCCGACCTGGCCGACACGCTGGAGCGGATTGCCCGGGAGGGAGCCGATGAGTTCTACCTCGGGCATACGGCGGAACTCCTGGTGCAGGAGATGGAACGCAATGGCGGCCTGATCACCGCCGCCGATCTGAAGGCGTACCAGGCGGTGTGGCGGGAGCCCGTGGAAACCCGGTACCGGGGCTACAGAGTTGTCTCCATGCCGCCGCCATCCTCCGGCGGCATCGCCCTGGCCGAGTTCCTGAACATGGCGGAGACCTTTCCCTTACCGCTATCACACTCAGCCGAGCAGATTCATCTGTTCGCCGAAATTGCCAAACGGGTCTTCGCCGACCGAGCCGAGCACATGGGGGATCCCGATTTCCACCACAACCCGGTGGCGCAGCTCACAGACAAGCGTTATGCCCGGGAGCGTGCCGCTGAAGTGAACCGCCATGAGCGCAGCGACCCTGCATCCATCCGTGCCGGCGAGTTTCCGCCCAACGGTGCCGAAGGGCGGGACACAACCCACTTCAGCATCGTGGATGACCACGGTATGGCCGTCGCCAACACGACCACGTTGAACACGGCCTACGGCTCGGGCCTGGTGGTGGATGGCGCGGGATTTCTCCTCAACAGCCAGATGGACGACTTTTCAGCCAAACCCGGCGTACCCAACGACTATGGCGTCACCGGCTCAGAGGCCAACGAGATCGCCCCGGGCAAGCGCCCTCTCTCATCCATGACCCCCACCATGGTCTTCGAACCGGCGGGCGCCCTCCTTCTGGTGCTGGGTTCGCCCGGCGGCCCCTCCATCATCTCGACCGTGGCCCAGGTCATCGTCCACGTGGTGGACGGCCACCAGGATCTGAAGGCGGCGGTGGACCTGCCCCGCTTCCATCACCAGTGGCCCCCCAGTCCCGAGGGCGAGGATCTCCTCCTGGTGGAAAGCCAGCCTGAGTACTCGCTTCCCGGGGATGTTCTGGCCGAACTCTCCCGGTTGGGCTACACCATCAGGACCAGGGAGAATCTGGGCGATGTCCAGGCCGTGATGATCCAGGATGGTGTGGCCACGGGCGTGTTCGACCGGCGGCGGACCGGTGGCGTGGCCTACCCCTGACATCCACGAAGTGTTGACGGTCAATGAAGCCGCTATTCTACAAGTGTCTCCAGTTGATGCTTGAAATAGCCACGCCAACTCTCAGGGAGGGCCGCAACGGAAATAGCCTTCTTCAAGAGCGTCCTGTTCTTCCTTTCGCTCGTGTACAGACGTGTGACATCAGCAACGCGAAGCCCGGAAGGGTGCTCGACAACACGCTCAAGACGATCTCCCGCTTGCACCTCGCCTTCTTCAACCACGCCAAAGTAGAAGCCGGTTCGCTGGCTCTTCAAGAACCGCTTCACCATATCCGCCCTCTTGAAGCGCATCACCAGCTTTGAGCAGGGCATGCGAGGTTCGGTCACAACCACACGGGCGCTCCCCACTCGAAATTCATCTCCGATCAAAACTCTCTCCTCGTCGGCACCTTCAACTGTAAAATTCTCGCCAAAGCTGCCCCATGGGAGTGCAGTGTCTCCAAGTTCGGCCCGCCAGTAGTCATAGTGCTGGCTGGGATAAACGTAGACAGCCTTGGCGGGGCCACCATGTACTGAAAGGTCGGCCTGTTGGTCACCCTCAAGATTGTGCCGCCGGAGCGCCACCGGACCATGGACGGGGGTCTTGCATATGCCGGTGGTCACGGTCTTGCCATTCCAGGTGATTTCACGGGGAATGCCAACGTTGACAGAAACCAGGTTCATCATTCTTGCCCTCCCATCTCGGGACACTACATGCTCTCCTAGAGGTGCCTCGCGGTTGTTCATGAAGACTTTCGACGGACCGATTGAATCACATCGTCAAGTTTTTGAAGAAAGCGAGACCGGTCACGCTTATTCAGCGGCGGCGGTCCCCCGGTAATTTCTCCTGCGCCACGAAGTTCCGCCAATAAGTTGCGAGTCGCGACGGCGGTTCCCATGTTGTCTTCTGTGAACAGCTTTCCGGTTGGACCCATCACCTTGGCGCCCTTCTTCACACAGTGACTGGCAAGGAGAATATCGGCGGTGACCACGATGTCCTCCGATTGTACGTGTTCGACGATCCATTGGTCGGCAGCATCGGATTCATTCCCTACAACTTCGAGTTGAATCCACCGCTCATCTGGAGTTCGCATCCAGGAGTTGGCCACCAGAGTCACCTCAAGGTGATATCTGCTTGCCACGCGATACACTTCCTTCTTGACCGGGCACGCGTCAGCATCAACAAAGATATTCAGCAAAGGACGATCCTCTTCATTGCGCCGGATTCATCCCCGGCATACCCTCATGGCTGATGATGGCGAGCGTGAACGGCCCGTTGTCTCCAACATGAACGATACAGAGGCCGGTAGCTCTCCACGGCATACACACTTTCGCTCAACTCATTTCTCGGAATAGACCGCGAGTTCGTTACCGCTCGGATCCTCGAAGTGGAACCGCCGGCCACCAGGGAAATCGAACGTCTCCTTTACAATCTTCCCGCCGGCCTCCCGAACCCTCGTGAGAGTCATATCCAGATCAGTGGAATAGAGAACGACCAAAGGACCACCCGTCGAGACCTCCGACTCGAGGCGCAACCCTCCGGCCTCACCACCCGGTTTCTGGATACCGGCATAGGTAGGCCCGTAGTCGTTGAACTTCCAATCAAACGCCGCTTCATAAAAGCGCTTGGACTCTGCCATGTCGGTGACCGCGAATTCAACGTAGTCGATCCCGTGATGGATGTGACTGCTTTCTGTCATGTCTGTTGACTCCCCGTGATACGTGCAAGTACACAGCAGAACCGCTATCAGCATGAGTGGCGCGCTCATGCTGGTTAGTGCGATCCTTTGTCGCAATGGGTCAGGCCTCCGTGTCAGCTCTCAGGTACAAATTCAGGGCAGGAGTTCACCACTTTTCAACCAGTGGTAGAAAACATAGAACCAGCTGAAAAATGCATGCACCAGGGCCCAGACAATGCTGTGGTTGACCTTCCAGCTGAGAATTCCTGCAAGAACGGATCCTATGCTGCCGAACACACCCCCGCCGCAGCAGCCGCACCCTCGCCTGTTCCCCTTGCTCATGGGTTACCTCTGGTCGTATGGCGGAGCCGCCGGTGGCACGGAGTGCCCAGCCTCAAGATCCTTCAGACTTGCCTGGAGAGCATGGGAGGATGCGGGATTCTGCCTGTTCACGCCGTTGCTCCAAGCAGAGAGCATGGGCTTCAATATACCGCAGGCTGGTATAACACTCCAACTCAGCGGCGGCGTTCACACGCCGCCGCTGCAACCGAGTGTTCATTGGACTGGTCAACATGCCACTACTTGTCGCCTGCGCCTCTGTTGAGCGCTTCCATGACGTGATCAAGATTGAAGGTGCCAGGCTTCTGGCGTGGCGGAAACTCGCGAAAGCTCTGCAACCATTTTCCGACATAGGCACCAGCGGGCGCAAATATAAACATGTGCTCCACCCACCACTGGTCATAACCGATACTCTCATGTTCGGCTCGCTCGAACGGATCCATACGCAGATTGGTGATCATCGGCGCACGCAGTTTCTCAAAAGGGGTTCTCCAAACATCAATCCCTTCGGCGTTCTGCTTCAGGAAGGTGATCTTCCAGTCATTGTAGCGCAGCGCCGCGACGTTTCCGTCATCTGTCCAGTAGAGAAAGTCATGACGTGGCCACTCTGCCTCTCCCTTGAGTGCGGGCAGCAAATTGTAGCCGTCGAGGTGAACCTTGAAGGTCTTGTTGCCAACCTTCCGGCCCTTCAAGAGATCTTCCTTGACTGTGGTGTCGCCCGCTGCCGCGAGCAGGGTGGTCAGCATGTCTTCGTGCGCAGCGATGTCGTTGATGATTGTACCGGGCTTGATAACGCCAGGCCAGCGGATCATTGTCGGCACACGGAAGCCACCCTCCCATTGCGTGGCCTTCTCGCCACGGAACATTGTCGTACCGCCGTCGGGCCATGAGAAAAATTCTGCGCCATTGTCAGTGGAGTACATGACGATGGTGTTGTCCTCCACACCCAGTTTCTTGAGCTTGGCGAGCAACCGGCCCACCATTGCGTCATGTTCCACCATGCCATCGGCGAAAATACCCAGACCGGTCTTGCCTACCGACGCAGGCTTGAGGTGCGTGAAGATGTGCATGCGGGTACTGTTCCACCAGACAAAGAACGGCTTATCGTCTTTGACGGCCTTTTCCATGAACACCATCGCCCTGGTCGTGACTTCCTCGTCCACTGTCTCCATACGTTTCTTCGTCAGCGGACCGGTGTCAGTAATGCGCCCGTCGGCGAAGCTGTGAATCACGCCACGCGGACCGAACTTCTTCCTGAACTCCGGGTCCTTGGGGTAATCAGGACGCTCCGGCTCCTCCTCTGCATTCAAGTGATAGAGATTGCCGTAGAATTCATCGAACCCATGATTGCTCGGTAGCATCTGGTCGAGATCGCCGAGGTGATTCTTACCGAACTGGCCGGTGACATAACCGAGGGGCTTGAGCAAATCGGCGATGGTCGGATCTTCCTTCTGCATACCTTCCGGCGCTCCGGGAAGCCCAACCTTGGTCAGACCGGTGCGCATTGGCGACTGGCCGGTGATGAAGGCGGCACGACCAGCCGTGCAACTCTGCTGGCCGTACCAGTCAGTGAACAGAGCGCCATCCCTGGCGATGCTGTCGATGTTCGGCGTCCTGTAACCCATCATGCCCTGGTTGTTGGCACTGATGTTGAAGCCGCCGATGTCATCACCCCAGATGATAAGGATGTTCGGTTTTCGATCCGCCGCATGGGCCAGGCCCGATAACAACAACATGCTGCAAACCGTGAACAGAATCCCCGTAACTATTTTTATCTTCACTTGGTTTCTCCTTTGTTTCATTCTTATTTCGGCCCCCAAATCGGGATTGATCGGAATATCGGATGGATTGATTCTTGGGTGATAGGGGCATCATAGACGAATGTGCCCGCTCAAACGATATTGAATGGCACGCCTTTACCCTGCAACATCACACGCCTGCGCGAGCGCCCGGCAGTTGAAGCAAGACGAGCACCATTAAATTGCTCAATGCCCGAATGGCAAGTGCCAGAGTCCCAGCGCGGCAACGACCATCATTGCCGGCCGCGCCCAAGGCACATTCAGATGATAGGCCCCGGTCACTCCGAGAAAGGCCAGTCCGTAGGATATGAAGCGGCTGGGACAGATGGACGAGCGTATACTCAGGGTCGAGGATGCTCTCGGAAGAAGGATGAGGAACAAACGAGTGTAAACGATGGCCCCGGACTAATGTGTCAACGATGTGTCCGGCCGTTCGATGGGAGTTGTCGAGTTCTTCAGAATCATGATCCTCCGCTTACAAGCTGACCTGACCTCCGAGTCATGTTAATCCAGACCTCCGCTGCTAGCATGTTGGTTCCAAAACCGAGCCAGAACGACGTCCCGAACACTTGCTCGAGTCCGAGATCCGAAAGGATTGTGAAAAGTGCAATGAACACTCGGATGCTGGCAACGCCCATAGCCAGGGCGAACGTCCGAATCATCCACTCCCGATGCAGGTTCACCTCCTTCCTGCGAATGTGAAAAATGGCCTTCGCTATCGAAAACAGAAAGATGGCGCCGAAGAAAACCGTTGCCGCCTGAGTGCTGATGCCGCCGAATGCAGGAAAGAAGAAGTTGACCACCAGTGCGAACAGGCCGCTAATAGCGGCACAGGTGGCGAGCACTCGCCCCAGGCCGCGGTGAAAGCCGATTCGCCGCTGCCGAATCCGTGCGACGAACTGCAGGGGAGCCAGCGTGAGAAACAGCAACCCTGGAACTATGTGGAGGAGAGCGACCCATGGGTGCTGGACATAGCGAACACCGAAAGCATCATTCGGTGGCGGATCCCGAGTCATGTCCGCTAGACGAATCGCCCCGAAAACAAGGAGGATGACCACGGAAAGAACAACAGCAACCCATCCTAGGGCCCTCGTGATCATCATCGTCCTGTTTGTTTTGTCCGAGGCCATGGCACTCCTCCAACCGGATCGCCGTCTAACGCTGATGCTCAGCAGCGGGCCAAAGATGCTTCTAAAAAATCACTTTATCGCTCCCCGTCTGCTGCGGTGACTTGTGATACGGATCATGCGCCAACATTTCTCGAAAAGCCCGATGATATGCGTAACTCTAATGCCCAGCAAAGTAACCCACTACGTTAACTAGTACTGTCAACACAAGAGATACAATCAACATCGTCTTCCACGGAAAGAACACATTCACCCGGGACCCAGGCTGTTGTTCAGCCCTTTCGATTGACTCGCCAATTTTCTTATGGATTTCGCGCTCGGCCTTTTGCATTGCCTTAGGGAAAAACCAAGGCAGTACATTTATGAGCGCTGTTAGAACCACGGAGCCGATAATGGAGTATATGAGAAATTCCTGCATGGCGTTCTCCTGAGCGTCGATATTCTTGTGTTGTGAACAAAGGCACTAGATCTCCGGTTAAAGTCGTCCCCCCGAAATGTGCTTTTCGTTCATAGACTGGTCATTCGATTCGCACAAAAGTCTCACAGGTCGCAGTAAACCGAAGATCGGATGCAACGCGCTGTACTCGACATTGCCGTATAACGGTGAATGTTGCGGTGCAAACTTGAACCTAGACGGCGTCCTGCCCGATCACTGGGCTGTATCCGGCGGTCTCAAGATGAAATCGTGCTCCGCGGCCAGCCGCGAGAACTCTTCCGGGCTTAGCGAACTGGCCTCCTCGCCGGGCTTAGCACCGATTCGCCTGAAGAAAGAGAGGAGCCCCTTCTTCTCATTTGGGATTGTCGCGAATACAAGGCTGAAGGTTTCGTCCCCGGTATTCTTGATCGTGTGCCACGAGCCGGGCGGAATGTACACCACGTATCCCTCGCGTACTGGGATGTCTTTGGGGGTTTCGCCTTCGTACACCGTTACTATGCCTTCCCCCGATAGGAAGTAAGCAATCTCTTCAGTCTTGTCATGCCTGTGAACCGGCAGGGCACCGCCGACACCCAGGCCGAACTTCGCGAAGCTAGCCCTCGCTTCCGGAAACGTCGAGGGATCCACAAAGACCTCGAGTTCACCACCAGACCCGAGTGTGTTCTTGCTCTCTGCAAACACCCAGAAGTGATCGGCGTCTTCGGGTCCCATAACGACCGATGAAGGAGCGGTGTCAACGGCTGGCTCAGCCGACGGTTCGCTCTTTTGCCCGCTCTCGGCGGACGAACAGCCCCACATGACGACGCAGAGACCCAGGATGGCGAGAACAGGTGATTGCAGCCCTGGTTCACCTTTTCCGCTGATGATCCTTGTCACAGCCATGTACACTCCTCTCGAGGTTCTTGTGTCCGTCTAGACAATATGACTTCTGGTAGTTGAAGAGGCTGTCCTCCGGCAATTTCGCGGGTTGACCCGTAGGGGGCCAGAGCCGCATGCTGAGGCATCTTTCAACAGCAGATACCGGAGGTCAGCCATGGCTAATTCTGTCACACTCTTTGTCGGTATGGATGTCCACAAGGAATCCATCTCAGTTGCCTACTGCCGGGAGCACGAAAGCGAGCCGCCTCACTTTGTCGGGAAGATCGGCACACGAAAAGCCGATATCGAGAAAATGGTGCGTAGGCTGCAATCCAAGGCCTCCTATCTGGTCTTTGCCTATGAAGCCGGCCCGTGTGGCTACGTCCTGTATCGCCATCTTACCAGCAAAGGTCTCGAGTGCCGGGTTATTGCACCGTCCTTGATTCCCAAGCGGCCTGGCGACAAGGTCAAGACCGACCGTCGCGATTCGGTGGAGATCGCACGGCTTCTGCGCTCTGGGGACCTCACCCCGGTCTATGTTCCTCTCGTTGAGGATGAGGCAATTCGCGACCTCTGTCGTGCCCGGGATGCTGCCCGCATGGTACTGAAATCAGCCAAGCTGCGGCCTCAAGTCCTTTCTTCTCCGCCTGGGGCTCAATTACACCGGCAGAGCCAACTGGACCAACGCCCACCGCCGCTACCTGTCCACTGTCGCTTGTCCGACACCTGCTCAGCAGATCGTCTTCCAGGAATCGATTCGAGCTGTCGATGAGCAGGTCGACCGGCTCCAGCGCCTCGAACAGGAACTTATCGAGCTTGGCTCGCAATGGCGGTTGGCACCGGTTGTCCAGGCGGTGCAGGCCCTGCGCGGCGTCCAATGGGTCGTCGCACTGACCGTCGTTGCGGAACTGAGAGATATCACTCGCTTTGCAACCCCTCGGCAGCTCGCTGCCTTTGTCGGTCTAATTCCTTCGGAGAATTCTTCTGGTGGCAAGCGCCGTCAGGGCCCCATCACCAAGACCGGCAATACCTGCCCAAGCGCACCAGTATGGCTGGCCTAACTCAACGAGGGTGTGATGCCATTGCGAGGCGTCTCAACAACCGACCCAGGAAAAGACTTGGATACAGGACGCCGGAGGAGGTCTTCAATGGCTAGCGGGAAATGTTGCGGTGCAAACTTGAACCTAGACGCCCCACGCATTCCGTCAGCTTTCAGTCCGTTTCCCATGGCTCACGACGACCGACGCAGCGGCACCAGCACCAAGGACAGGCATCATCATCACTACTCGGCTCGGGTCTCGAAGCGCCAAG
>SMYD01000075.1 GCA_004356015.1 Acidobacteriota bacterium
AAGCGCTACGACCCCATCCCGGTGGCAGGCTATGCCGAGGTGGTCAGCCTCATGGGCAATATCTCCTGGAAGGAGGGCGCTGAGCCCATGGTTCACCTCCACAGCGCCCTGAGCCGCCGTGACGGCAGCACCGTGGCCGGCCATGTCCTTGAGATCGAAGTGGGCGCCACCATGGAGATCGACCTGGAAGTCCTTCCCGGCCGGCTCAGCCGCAAACTGGACCCGGAGATCGGTCTGCCCTTGCTGGCCTGTCATGAAGGCATTACCTGAGTGAAGGGAGTCACAATGCAACGCAAAATCTGGCCCGTTCTTGTCCTCGGTTGTCTGGCCGCCTGCTCCGGTGGTGGCAGTTCGGATGTCCAGGTCGCTGTCGCCGCGGCCACTGAAGAGAGAGTACAGACGCGTCCAGCCACTCCGGCAGCGACACCCGGCAGTGTGAGCATCAGTCATGGGCGCATGCCGGCGGAAGGGCTTCTCACAGGTGGCCAGATCACCCCGGAGCAGATGACGGCCCTGGCTGCGGAAGGCTATAAAACGTTTATCACCCTGCGTCCCGCCGATGAGGAAGGGACATCCTGGGAGGAAGAGTTCGCCGGCCAGGCCGGGCTGCGGTTTGTGCGCATTCCCGTGGCCGGTCCTGCCGACCTGAGCCACGAGAACGTGGATCTCCTGAGCCGGACCATGGAAGAGGGCCGGATCGATGGTGGTGTGGTGGTCTACTGCGCCAGCAGCAACAGGGCTGGTGCCATGCTGGCCCTCAAGGCCCACTGGGTCGATGACCTGCCACCCCAGGAGGCCCTGGCATTTGGTCTTGACGGGGGCCTGACCCGCATGGAGCCCGTGGTCAAGAAACTCCTCGGCCTGGAAGAATGATCGAGGAGAGTCCGTGACGGTGCAACCCCACCGCCTGGCGCTGGCCCTGGGTTCCCGGCTTCTGCGCACGACTCTCGCATCCTGGTTTTCCGGACGGTCCGGGTGGAAGGTCGTGGCGACGGCCAGGGACTCCGCCGGGACTCTCGACCTGGTCCTGGAGACGGAGCCGGATGTCCTGCTCCTGGGTCTGGAAGTCCCCGCCATGAGCGGTCTGGAGGTGGTTCGCCGGATTCGCGATCTGCATCTCCGCACCGAGATCGTGGTCCTGGCCGAACGCCACAACGAGGCTTATCCACCCCAGGCCTTCGCGGCCGGGGCGCGGGGTTATGTCCATGGCGAAACGCCACCGGTGGAGGTCGAGGCGGCCCTGCTGGCTGCTCGCCGCGGCGATTATTTTCTACTGGGGGAGAAGGGGCGCGAACAGATCAACGAATATGTGGGGCCGGTGGTCCGCCGCCAGCGGCCCGGGGGACTCATCACGCCCCGGGAGCGGCAACTGGCCTGCCTCCTGGCCGACGGATATTCCTCCAAGGAGGCGGCAGGGGTCATGAATATCAGCGTCAAGACCGCCGAGACCCACCGCGCCTCTCTCATGCGCAAGCTGGGTGCGCGCAATGTTGCCGACGTCGTGAGGTACTGCATTCGCAACCGTCTCATCGAAGCCTGAATGTAAAAAAAGACCGACCTACAGGATTCTCCCGATGTCCACCCCGCTCCGTTCCGGTTAGGTTAACAGGGAGATCCTCAGACGAGCGCCTGGTCGCGCCCGGCCCCGGGGTCGAATTCTGTTTCGCCCCAGCGGCGAGGGAGTGTCCAAATGAGCAAATTCACGGAAACATTCATGACCGAGGTCAAGGGCCGGAACAGCCATGAGCCTGAATTCATCCAGGCTGTGGAAGAGGTGGCGGACTCGCTGACCGATGTGCTGGACAAGCACCCCGAGTACCGATCCTCTCGCATTCTCGAGCGCATCGTCGAGCCTGAGCGGGTGATCCTGTTCCGGGTACCGTGGGTGAACGACCAGGGTGAGGTTCAGGTCAACCGCGGTTTCCGCATCGAGATGAACAGTGCCATCGGTCCCTACAAGGGTGGCCTGCGCTTTCATCCGTCGGTGAATCTCAGCATCCTCAAGTTTCTGGCGTTCGAGCAGGTGTTCAAGAATGCCCTGACCACGCTCCCCATGGGGGGCGGCAAGGGCGGCTCGGACTTCGATCCCAAGGGTAAGAGCGACAATGAAGTGATGCGTTTCTGCCAGAGCTTCATGAGCGAGCTGTATCGCCACATCGGTCCCAATACCGATATTCCGGCCGGCGACATCGGCGTGGGTGGGCGCGAGATCGGCTTCATGTTCGGCCAGTACAAGCGCCTGGCCAATGAGTTTACCGGCGTTCTCACCGGCAAGGGGCTCAACTGGGGTGGTTCGTTGATCCGTCCCGAAGCCACCGGCTACGGGTCGGTCTATTTTGCCGCCGAGATGCTCGCCACCCGTGGTGAGACACTGGCAGGCAAGACCTGTCTGGTGTCGGGATCCGGCAACGTGGCGCAGTACACCACCGAGAAACTTCTGGAGATGGGTGCCAGGATTCTGACCCTCTCCGATTCGGGCGGATACATCTACGATCCCGAAGGCATCAACACGGAGAAGCTGGCCTTCGTCATGGATCTGAAGAATGCCCGGCGAGGTCGCATCAGTGAGTACGCCGAGAAATACAAGGGCGCCACGTACACCGCGGCGGATCCGTCTCTGGATCACAACCCCCTCTGGAGCCACAAGGCCGACTGCGCCTTCCCCAGTGCCACTCAGAATGAGATCGACGGTGTGGATGCCGGGAACCTGGTGCAGAACGGGGTTCAGGTGGTGTCCGAGGGCGCCAACATGCCCACGACTCCCGAGGGCGTGCACCTTTTTCTGGAGGAGAAAATCCTCTACGGTCCCGGCAAGGCTGCCAATGCCGGCGGAGTGGCCGTCTCAGGGCTGGAAATGGCCCAGAACAGCATGCGCTATGGCTGGACCCGCGAGGAAGTGGACAATCGCCTGCAGATGATCATGAAAGACATCCACAAGGCATGTCTCGGGGCAGCGGAACGCTTCGGCACTCCCGGTAACTACGTCAACGGCGCCAATATTGCCGGTTTCCTGAAGGTTGCGGACGCCATGCTGGATCAGGGCGTGGTCTAACGCCCGAGCTCATGGCGGTCGCCGCCCACAAGCCGGCGGCCGCAGGCTGATAGAATGAGCGGCGCGGAGGGCTTTACCCTCCACGCCGTTTTCTTTGAGGGAGACCCATGCCCGCACCCGAAACGCCGGCTTTCGACACGGATCGCCTGGGCCGGTCGCAGCGCTTTCATGACCTGATGCGCTTCCGGGTTCACGACATCCTCCTGGTGTCGAGCCTGTATGACTCGTTCATTCTCTCGGAGGACGGGCAACTCAGCGAGCTTCTCCTGGGTGAGTTCCTCGATTTGAATCTGCATCACACCCCGGACCTGACCCGGGTCTCCACAGGCGAGGAGGCTCTCGAGCGTCTGCAAGCCGGCCACTCCTTCAATCTCATCGTGACATCCCTGCACCCGGGGGAGATGGACGCCGGGACTCTGGCCCTCAAGGTCCGCGAAGCTGGCCACGACATCCCGGTGGTTCTGCTGGCCTACGACAACCGCGAACTCAGGAACTTCCTGCGCCGCAGCGACACGACCTGCATCGACCGGACGTTTTTATGGCAGGGTGATGCCCGCATTCTTCTGGCCATGGTCAAGTACGTGGAGGACCGGCGCAACGTGGCCCATGACACCGAGGTGATCGGTGTTCAGTCCATCATTCTCATCGAGGACAATATCCGCTTCTACTCCTCTTTCCTTCCGGTCATCTATACCGCCCTGGTGAAGCAGTCCCAGAGTGTTCTTTCGGAGGGGATGAATCTTTCCCAGAAGCTCCTGCGCATGCGTGCCCGCCCCAAGATTCTTCTCTGCGATCACTTCGAAGAGGCCTGGGAGTACTTCACCCGCTACCAGGACCATGTGCTGGGCATCATCTCCGACATCCAGTTTCCATATCACGATGTCATGGCCCCTCAGGCCGGGGTGGAATTTGCGCAGAAGGTGCGGATGCTCAGGCCCGACGTCCCCATCATGCTCCAGTCCAGTCTGCCGCGGAATAAAATCCTGGCGCGTTCGGTGGGGGCGGACTTCCTGCTCAAAGGCTCTCCCACCCTGCTCAATGATCTGCTGCGCTTCATGACGAAAAACTTCGCCTTTGGTGATTTCACCTTTCTCATGCCCGGCGGCAAGGAAGTGGGGCGGGCCCACGATCTGCGATCTCTTGAGAGGATGATTGGTGAGGTCCCCGCCGAAAGTCTGGCCTACCATGGCGAGCGCAATGATTTTTCCAACTGGCTGAAGGCGCGGACCGAATTTGCCCTGGCAGGGTTGCTGCGGTCCCGAAAAGTCAGTGAATTCGACTCACTGGAGGAGATGCGCCTGGACCTCACCAGGGCCATCCGGGAATACCGTCGGGAACGGGACCGGGGTGTGGTGGCTGACTTTGATCGGAACGAGTTCGATGGCAGTTCGGATCTCTACCGCATCGGCGGCGGCTCTCTGGGCGGCAAGGCCCGTGGCCTGGCGTTCGCCAACTTTCTTCTCAGCCAGACGGCCATCCGTGAACGGTTTCCTGACGTGCATGTGGGCGTGCCACCGGCCGTTGTCCTGGGCACCGATGTGTTCGATCGTTTCCTGGACGAGAACGGTCTGAGGGATTTCGTCATGGCTGTTCACGATGACGCCGCCGTCCGCCGTAAGTTCCGCAAGGCCGGGTTCCCGGCGGATATCCTGGAGGATCTGAGGGTTTATCTGGACCTGATCAGATACCCGCTGGCTGTGCGCTCTTCCAGCCTGCTGGAGGATTCTCCTGATCAGCCCTTTGCCGGGATCTACGAGACGTACATGATCCCCAACAGAGGGGAAGACCCAGAAGTTCGGCTTCAGCACCTGGTGGCCGCAGTCAAGCGGGTCTACGCATCAGCCTTCTCCGAAAAAGCCAAGACCTACCTGAAGACGACCTCCTACCGGCTGGAGGAGGAGAAGATGGGCGTCATCATCCAGAAGATCGTCGGCGCCATCCACGAGGATCGTATCTATCCCGACTTTTCGGGCGTGGCCCGCTCCCACAATTTTTACCCGACAGGTCCCATGGAACTGAACGATGGCATTGTTGCCGTGGCCCTGGGTCTGGGGAAGACCGTGGTGGAAGGGGGCACCTGCCTGCGCTTTTGCCCGCGTTATCCAGAGCACCTGGTGCAGTTTTCATCGGTGAACGATATGGTGCGCAATTCCCAGCGTTCGTTCTACGCGCTGCAACTGGCGGACGTGGAAGGTGATTCTCCCGAGATGGCAGTGCGCAGCTTCGGCCTGGAGACCGCCGAAAAAGACGGGTCCCTTGTGGCGGTGGGTTCGACCTATTCTCATGAGAACCAGGCGGTCTATGACGGGCTGTCCCGGCCCGGCACGCGCCTGGTGAGTTTCGCGCCCATCCTGAAGCACGGCGTCTTTCCCCTGGCGAAGCTTCTGGACTACCTCATCAAGCTGGGGTCCTGGGGCACAAGTTCGGATGTGGAGATCGAGTTTGCCGTCAACATGAGCACGCCCCCCGGCGAGCCCATGGAGTTGGGGTTCCTGCAGTTGCGGCCCCAGTCCATGGCCGAGGGTGGTGAGGCGCCCGACCTGGGAGAAGTCTCGCCCTCCCGGATCCTGTGCCGCAGTCGCTCGGTTCTCGGCAACGGCAGGGTCCAGGACATCCACGATCTGGTGGTGGTGGATTACGAGGGTTTTGATCGCTCCCGCAGCCGGGAGGCGGCGGCCGAGGTCAACCAGTTGAATGCCATGCTGGTCAAGGAAGGTCGTCCCTACCTGCTCATCGGCGTTGGGCGCTGGGGATCCAACGATCCATTTCTGGGAATTCCCGTGACCTGGGACCAGATCTCAGGCGCCCGGGTGATCGTTGAATCGGGGTTCCGGGATATTCAGGTGACGCCGTCCCAGGGTACCCACTTCTTCCAGAACCTGGCATCCCTGAAGATAGGCTACTTCACCGTGAATCCCGAGGCCGGCGACGGCCGCCTGGATTGGGAGTGGCTGGCACGCCAGCCGGCGGTGAAAAAAGGCACCTTCTTCCGGCACCTGCGTTTCAAACACCCGGTGGAAGTGCTCATGAACGGTCGCCGCCAGGAGGGTGTCATCGTCAAGCCCGAGAGCCTGGGCTGAAGCCAACAGGACCTTCCCGGTCCCCATGAAATTTTGCCGCATCTGAGGGGCGGCAGGATCCGCTAGGATCCGAAGAGCCGCGGCGTCCCCAGGCGTCGCCGGTTCTACGGGAGTTGCGCGTGGCGATGTCGACTCTGCTGGTGCTGGTCCAGGTTCTGATTTCTTTCGGGGCGGTGGGGGAAAATCCCATCCTCAGGTCGTCGCTGGCGATCTCCGGTGCCGGGGACCCCGCGCCATCCCCTGTTCCCGAAGGCGAGGTGGTGGCCGGTTCCCTGGGCCGCGATCTTGATGATCTCCTGGCCGGGATCAGCAGAAAAGGCTTTTCCGGCTCTGTCCTGGTGGCCGCCGGTGGTACGGTTCTGCTCAAGAAGGGTTACGGCCTGGCGAACCGTGAGGAGGGGATTGCCAACGACTCGGAGACCCTGTTCGACATCGGCCCGCTGTCCCGGATTCTGACTGCGGCGGCCATCATGAAGCTGGCCGACAGTGGTCATCTCGATCTGTCGGACCCGGTCAACCGCTACCTGGGCCCCTTCCCCGACCTCAGGGGCAGAGCCACCATTCACCAGCTTCTCATTCATACCTCGGGCATGGTGGGCGGCGATGCCCAGCTCGATGACCGCAGCCTCCCTGCGTTCATCAACTCGGTGAAGATGGCGCCTGCCGGCAGTCGTACCCCTGGTACGGAATTTCAGATCAGTGCCGCCGGCTACACCCTGCTGGCGGCGATTGTGGAGAAACTTTCGGGGCGTCCCTTTGCCAGTTACCTGCGCCAGGAACTGCTCATTCCCGCAGGCATGAATTCCACCGGTTTTGCCTGGGAGAGTCGTTGGCGGCGGCGGGAGGTGGCGGTGGGATACGAGGGCACAGGACTCGCCGAGTTGACGCCGGTGCCTGTGCCCGCGAAAACCTGGGGGCAGCAAGGCCCGGGCGGTTTGGTCACGACCGTGGGTGACCTCTATCGCTGGATCCTGGCCATGAAGGACGGGAGCCTTCTATCCCCTGGGGCGCGGCGGGAGATCTTCTCGGCCCATGTCGGTACGGAAGGCTATTCATGGCATGTCATCGATAACTCGACCCGGGGCCGGTTGGTCCGGCGTGGTGGCTCGCTGCCCGGTTTCGAGAGTTCGGTGCGCTGGTACCAGGACGCCGATCTTGTCATCATCTTCGCCATCAACAGCAACATGGGGTTTCGCATCAAGGTGGCACGGGGAATCGACGACATCCTCAAACGGGCTATGCCGGTGCCGGACAAGGTCCCGGCGGGTTGACCTTCAGGAGCCCGGTTCGGCTTCCAGGTTGCGCAGGTTCTCACGCAGCAGTGCATTGTCCGGGTCCAGTTGGATGCCGCGGCGAAGGGCGGTCAGGGCACCTTCCAGGTCGCCGCGCAGGTAGGCGATGTTGGACCGGTATTGATAGAGCAAAGCGTACTCCGGAGCCAGAGCCTCTGCCTGGTTCAGAATCTCATTGGCGGCGTCGTAATCGCCGCGGCGGGCCAGGGTAGCGGCCCGGTTGGCCAGTTCATCTGCGCGCTGAACGGCGGGGTCCGCGGGAACCGGAAGGGCGGCCGTTCCCACCAGCCGGATAAGAGCCTCCTGCGATGGCTTGAACTCGGGGCGGTAGCGTAGGGCTGTGCGGTAGGCCGCGACAGCACTATCGCGGTCACCGCGCTTTTCCAGGATGACACCCAGGTTGTGGTGGGCGGAGGCGTTGAGGGGGGTGATCTCGATGGCGCGGGCAAGATGTTCTTCAGCTTCGTCGTAACGTCCCAGGCGTCCCAGCACGGCACCAATTGAGGCCTGCAATGCGCCATCGACAGGATTCTTCTCCAGGAGTTTCCCGTAGGCAACCAGGGCTTCGTCCAGCCGGCCCTCATCGAACATGACGCCGGCCAGGATCTTGTCGGAGCGCGGCGCGATGGTGTCGAGATAGCCGAGGCTGCGCAGGCGTTCGAGAATCTCCTGGTCCACAGCCGGGTCACCTGCCACGGAATCCTCCGAAGCGTTCTCATCCTCTTCCTCGTAGGAGTCGATGCGAGGGGGTACGGGTAAATCCAGAGCGTCCACCAGCACGCTCCCCTGCATGTTCCTGGCCGCCGGCAGCCCCGCCAGGGCCAGGATGGTCGGTGCCATATCCATGATGGAAGCGCCGCTTATCTTCGTGCCGGGGCGCACACCCCGTCCCAGCAGGCCGATGTAACCGTAGAGACGATGCTGATTGGCCCGCACCCGGCGCATGTCCTGCATCTGGCTGGGGTCGACCGGCAGGGTGCCCAGTTGAAAGCCGTGATCCGAAAGCACCACCAGGGTTGTGTCGGCGTCCATGGCCTCCATGTAGCGCCCAAGGATTTCATCGGCGTAGCGGTACATCTCTTCGACGGCGCGCCCGTAGCGTTTCTGCTGCTCCGCCAGGTCGCCGGCCAGATTCTCGGCGCGGAAGAGATGGCCGAACAGGTGGGAGGTGCTGTCCACGCCTTCGATGTAGACCATGGCGAGATCCGGATGTTCCTGCCGCCATAGCTCAAGGCCCATTTCGCTGTAGGTGGCTGCCGTGGCCAGCACCCAGCGGAAATGGGACAGGTCATCGTCATAGCTGAACGCGCGCTGGAAATTGGCGGCGGGGACATCGATGAAGCGGGCGGCAACGGTCGGCGAAATGTCGCCGGGGCGCCGCACCAGGGGCGCCAGCTTCTCAGCAAGCTCGGGCGGCCATGTCAGGGCCAGGGATTCGCTGTCGCCTTCCAGGCCCTTCTGAAACATGAAGTGGTAGCAGAGATGATCGCTCACCAGTTGCCCGTGAACCTTTTCAGCCGGCCAGGTCGCCCACCAGCCGATGACCTCCACGGAGCGCCGGGCGTCACTGAAGATGTTCCACAGGGCCTGCACCCGGCGCATGCGGCTGGTGGCGGGCACGTTTTCACCGGTGCGGGGATTGACCGCGATGAAATCACCGATGCCGTGCACATCGGCAGTGCGGCCGGTGGCCACAGTGGTCCAGATCACGGGGCTGAGGAGCGGTTCGCGGCTCTTGAGACGGCCGCTGGCGCCTTCCCGGGCCAGGCGCGCGAAGTGGGGCAAATCACCCTCGGAGATGAGAAGCGCAACGATCTCGGGGTCGAGGCCATCCAGGGCGAGAACCATGACGCGTCCAGTGGGCGGAGAAGAACTGCATCCGGCAGCGATCAACAGCGACGCGGCAAGAACGAGAAACCGGACGAGTGGTCCGCAAGGTGGTCGGAAAGTTTCTTGACGGTGGTGAGGGCTCGATGGCATACTATTGGAGTATATTAAAGTATCGTTCCTTGGTTCGGGCAGGAAGGGTTCGAATGCGCCGACGCGTACAGGTCGTTCTCCTGGCGATTGTTCCGATTCTGGTCTGTGCGCCACGTATTGCCTCGGCGCAGCCCGCCCGCCCCGTTGGTGGTGAATTCAACATCAATACCGTCACCGCGGGCGATCAGAACCAGCCCGATGTGGCCATGCGGGGCAACCGGCAGTTCATGGTGGTCTGGTCCGGCCCTGTTCCGGGCAAGGATCTGGACATCCGTGGACGGGCCTTCAACTGGGACGGCACGGCCCGCGGCAGTGAATTCGCCGTCAACTCCGCAACTAAGGACAGCCAGTACTTTCCACGAGTGGCCATGGATTCCATGGGTGGATTCACGGTCGTCTGGGTGGACCGGGATACCAGCGGCACCGGCAGAGATATCGTGGCCAGGGCGTTTGATGCCGGCGACACGCCGGTGGCACCGGACGTTCTGGTGCGCGACACCGGACCTGGGACATCTCTGCTGCTGGCCGGGCGTCCCTCGGTGGCCGCATTGGACAACGGGCGCTTCGTGATTGCCTGGAAAGAAACGAGTCCCGCCCAGGTGCAGGCCAGGATCATGGACGCCGTCGGTAGCACCTTGGAACCCGTCTTCGTGGTAGGCGGCCTGGACCTTTACGGTGAACCCGATTATGGCAGCACGGATCTGGCCAGTGACGCGGTCGGAAACTTCGTGGTGGTCTACGACGACCCCTACTACTGTTCCTGTTCAGACTTTGGTGGCACCGTGGGTGAAGCCCACCGACGGTCGTTTGATGCCGCGGGGCAGCCCACGAGTCCTCTGGAGACCCTGGACAATCCGTTCGCGTCCGATCCTTTTAGTCCACGGGTCGGTTCCGATGAAGATGGCCGTTTCGTGGTCTCGTGGCTGGATTACGCTTCCTCTTACGACGGACGTATCCGGATCCGCGCCTTCGGCGCCGACGGCACGCCGCATCAGGTCACGCCTCTGCGCATCGATGACGGTTCCTTGCGGTCCAGATGGCGCCCCGTTCTGGCCGTGTCGCAGCATGGTGACTTCGTGATGGCCTGGGGAAGCAACGGACAGGACGGTAGTGGCTGGGGAGTGATGGCCCGGGCCTTCGATCGCACAGCCACGCCGCGGGGTGGCGAAATGGTCGTCAACACCACCTTCGACGCGTCCCAGCGGGACCCGGCCATCGCCATGCATGAGAACGGCCAGTTTGCCGTGACCTGGCAGAGCTTCGGGCAGGACGGCGACGGTTGGGGCATCGCCGGGCAGCGTTTCTGTCTGGACGTGCCCCTGGCTCTACTAGCCACTGGTCCCGTGCCCGCGCGTTTGCGTGTGGTGGATGTGGAAAGCGGTACGGTGCGCAGCGAGTTGACGCTTTCCGTGGATGAGCGCCTGGTGGAAGGTGTGCCGCCGGTCACG
>SMYD01000076.1 GCA_004356015.1 Acidobacteriota bacterium
CGAACATCTTGTCCACCACCTCCACATCGCCGGTCAGGGCGACCAGGCGTGCCATGGCGCTGGTGACGTTGCCCGGAGTCGAGAGATTGGAGAGAAATCCGTAACGCCAGTTGGAACGCACGGCGTCGAGGCGTTCCTGGCTCACACCGTTGTTCTGCAGCGCCGTAACAGCGCCCATGATCTCGCCTTCCACGGCGGCCACATCGGCCGGGTCCTTCACCATGGTGAACACCGACCACAGGCCAGGGTCGCGGTTGAAGCCGAAGTCGGCCTCCAGGAACTGCACGCGCTGCTCCTCCAGGACCAGCTTGCGGTAGAGGGGTGACGTCTCGCCGAAGATCAGGTCGCCGATGAGCGTTGCTGCAATCATGGTGGGGTTGCCGGCCATGAGGCGTTCGCCCTTGTAGCTGACGGCGAGAATGGGCAGGGTCTGCCCCTCGAACGGCACGTCGATGCGCCGCTGGGCGGTTTGCTCCGGCTCCTCCGGGATGTCGGGTGCCTGGTAGCCGCGCTGCCAGTCGCCGTAGAATTTCTGGATCAGCTTGAAGGTGGCGTCGGGGTCGAAATCGCCCGCGATCATGATGACCACGTTTTCAGGGCGGTAGAAGCGCTTGAAGAAGCCCAGGGAATAATCGTACTGATTGGGCATGTCCTTGATGTCGTCTTCAAATCCGATGGTGGTGTGCTTGTACGTGTGCATGTCATACGCGGCGAACTGGATGGCTTCGAACAGGGTGAAGAAGGGGCTGGTGCGGCCCTTGCGGAACTCGCCGTAGACAGCGCCCGATTCGGTCTTGAATTCCTCTTCGCTGTACTTGAGACCCATGAAGCGGCTTGATTCGATGTCGATAACCGTGGGCAGGTCTTCGCGGGTGATGCTCATGTGGTACGCCGTCAGGTCGTCGGTGGTGTAGGCATTGGCATCGGCGCCCATGGAGGTCACGATGTCGTCGTAGACCGCGCCGGGATATTTCTCGCTGCCGCGAAACATCATGTGCTCGAAGAAGTGCGCAAATCCCGTCACGCCGGCTTCCACCTCGTCACGGCTGCCGGTGCGCACCACCGACCAGTAGGACACAAGACCGTCGGCGGGCATGGGGATGAGCAGGACCTTCAGTCCGTTGTCCAGCGTGTGGCGCTTGACTTCATAGGGGAAAACGCCGGCGGCGGTAGCGGCCGGGACTGCGCCGGAGAGCGCCATGGCGCCTGAGAGCATCATGAGAATCATCCTTTTCACGGAAACTACTCCTTCAATGGTCAAGAGCGCGGACGGACGGCTCCCTGGTGCATCCTGGTCAGAGCGGGGCGCCGGTGGCGCAGGAGAATCGGGATCTTAGGAGATGGAAGGGTCCCCTGTCGACCGTACGGGTCAGGTCCGGGGAGGGGCCGGAGGCGGGGCGGTTTCCGGGCTCCGGCCCTACCGGCGCAGGCTGACCGGCGGCGCGTAGAGCCCCTGGGCCTCCCGCCGCCACCAACCCTCCTCGCCCGCCCTTGTGAAGTGGTAGCGGTAGAGCACGGCACGCACATAGCGAGGCGGCCGATCGGGGAAAGGGTTGTGGGCCATGAGGCGCAGCACCTCGGGACGGCCCTCCAGCAGCGCCTGCTGCAGCCGTGCGAACCAGGGAGTTCTGCGCGCGTCGCCCAGGGCCGCGAACCACATCTGCCAGTCCAGGCGTGGCATGTAAGCTGCCGCCAGGCGGGGCCTCACGTGGGGGTCGCCCGGTTTGAAGCGAAAGGTGTACGCCTCCCACGTCCGGCCATCGCGACTCCCCTCGATCTGGATCTCAGGACGGTGGGGAGTCATCACGGCGAACAGGCCATAATTATTGATGGTGCGAAAAGGCCCGGTCCATGCCAGCGCCTGCCTGGCCGCGGCGGGCAAGGGAGCCGGGCGCAACAACCGATCGCTCATCTTCATCAGGCCGACGGCGAACAGGGCCATGACCACGAGAGTGATGAGGCCCTGGCGCAGTCGGGGAATCCGGTGGGCATGGGCGCCGAGACGCCATCCCAGCCGGTCGGGGACCACTCGCCGCAGGACCGCGTCATCCAGCAGGATCAGCGCCAGCAAAAGGGCCAGCAGGTTGAAGAAGCCGTAATTGCCGGTGAGGATGATCAGGCTCTGGAACAAGGCGAAGGCGGTGAAGGCCACCTGCCGGGGTCGGCGCGGCATCCAGATGAGAAAGGGCACGGCCAGCTCGATGATGAACATCATGACGCAGGAGAGAGTCTGGATGCGGGCCGGTAACTGATGGGCAAACCAGGAAAGAGCGTGGGGCAGAGGCTGGGTCTCGTAGTACACGGTGAGAGCCGAGAGGTTCCACCACCTGGGGTCGCCGCTGAGCAGTTTGACGGCGCCCGACATGAACATGAGTCGGAACAGGGTCCAACGCAGCAGGAAGAGAGACGCGCGGGCCGGCGGCCATGCCAGGCCGAGGCCGGGCCGCAGGCCTCCGGGCGCCAGCAGGATGGCCAGAAACCCGGTCTCCAGCAGCAGGCCATCCCACTGGAACGACAGGAAATCCTGGCCGATGACGGTCACTGAAAGGTAAAGGGCCCAGAGGCCGGCCAGGAGGGGGGCGGGCGCCAGGCCGGCCAGCAGCACGAGAGACAGCGTGACACCCAGGGCGCAGAGAATCACCGGCGTGGCGCCGCCGGGATGCAGCCACGCCAGTGTCGGCAGCACCCGGTAGGCGTCGGCGCCCAGTTGCGCGTGGGCAGCCTGCAGGTAGTCGGCGGCCGGAAGAATTCCGTTGGGTCCCATGAGTCCGTCCGCCTGCACCAGCAGCGACAGGAAGGCGATCAGATAGATGAGAGCCAGGCCCTTGATGAAAAGCCATCGGGTCAGGAAGAAGGTGGGCGGCTCGGGGTTGGATCCCCACAGGAGGCGGGTCAGTCCGGAGAAGAACTGCCGGCGGCCGGCCACCAGCCGGTAGGCTGCCTCGGTGGAGGCCGCCACCCCCGGAACATGCTGGTAGAGCCAGAGAGGCAGTCGCCGCCGCGGACGGCCCAGGGCCAGGGCGCGAAAGACGGCACAGGCCCCACGGCTGACCAGCCCGTCCGGCTCGATGAGGTGGACAGCGCGGGCGAACGCATCCCGGGAGATGCCGGGGAACCAGGCCGCCGCTTCCTGGTACGGGACGTAGTCGATGCCGGCGTTGCCTCTCTGCCAGCGGGCAATCCAGATCCGGCAGAAACCGCAGTCCCCATCGAAGACCATGACGGGGCGTTTGCTGGGTGCAGAAGAGGTCACGGGCCCATTCTGGCAGACGCCGGCCCGGGGGAGGAAACGGGAAAGTTTCTGCGGCTCAGGGATCCGCAAAACGGGAACCCCGGCGGCGCCGTGTACGGCGTAAAGTTGGCGAAATGGAGGACTTGCGTTGATCTTCCCCCGCCGGGGGGTCAGGGTATAAAATAGCCTTTCCTCGCCTGCTCGCGCTGACAGGCCAGACCCGCATAAGGAGGGAGCATGCTCGATCATCTTGAGGATGAGCATGACGATGAGTACCTGAGGGGGATGGAAGGGCGCGATAAATGGCCAATCTGTGAAGATATCTTCGAGAAGCCGGTGCTGGAGATCAAGCGGCGCACCTGGCTGGCCATGGATCGAAAGGTCGATATTTCCCTCGCCGCCAAGGAGATGGTCGCTCGCCGGATCGGCTCGGTGATGGTCACTGATGATGCGAAACTCGTGGGCATCCTGACCGAGCGTGATCTCCTCAATGAGATGGTCGAGCGCCCCTTCGACCCCAAGGAGACGTCCCTGGGCACGCTGATGAAGAGCGAAGTCGTGGTGCTGAAACCCGATGACACGGTGGCCCGGGCCATCCACCGTATGAGCCAGGGCGGTCATCGCCGCCTGCCCATCGTTGATGACGAACATTGTCCGGTGGGCCTGATCTCGGTGCGGGATATCGTGGACTACCTGGCCGTCCTGTTTCCTCACAAGATCCTGACCCTGCCGCCTGGCTCCCAGAAGATTCCCGTCTCGCGGGAAGGCGGCTGAGTCCGCCGCTCCCGGCACGGCCGGGGGCTTCTTTCAGCGCGCGTCATCCAGGGGGCCGTGGGCGACGGCTCCTGCCGTATACTCGCCCGGTGGAGTTTCTGCGCCGCTATCCGCGCCTGACCACCCTGGCCGCCTTTCTCGTGCTGGCCGTTCTGCTTTCCTCACCGCGCCTGCTGGGGGCGTCCTTTTACGTGGCCGATGACTGGCACGATGTGGAGATCTTCTTCTGGGATTTCTGGTGGCTGGGTGAGGCACTGCGGACCGGGCAGGATCCATGGTTCACCACGGCGGTCTTCTACCCGGAAGGCACCTCACTGGGTTTTCATCCCACCGGTTTCCTGTACGGACTCATTTCCCTGCCGTTCCAGATGCTGCTGGGTGTGGGGGTCGGCGTGGTCCTTGCGTATAACTTCATCACTCTTGCCTCCCTGAGTCTGGCTGCGTGGTTCGTATATCTGCTGGCCCGCCGCCTGGGTGCCGGCGAACTGCCCGCTTTCCTGGCCGGGCTGATCTATTCATTTTCGGCGTACCACTTCTGGCATCTGGGACGGTTGCATGTGGGTGGCATCGAGTTCCTGCCCCTCTTCATGCTCGCCCTTCTGGGTCTTGTGGCCCGGGAGGTTCGCCCCTGGCGCGCCGGCCTGGCCACCGGCGGCGCCGGCGTGCTGCTTCTCTACAGCTCCCTGACCAACTTCTCATCGGCCATCCTGATGACAGTCTGCCTGGCCGGGGTCTTTCTGGTAGAGGACCGACGTTGCCTGCTGCGCCGCCGGGTCCTGGGTGGTGCCGCCGTGGCGGCGGCGGTGATTCTGCTGGCGGCCCTGCCGTTCCTGCATGCGTGGCTCATCTATCCGCCGCCGGTTCAGGGCGCCCGTTCGGTGGCTGAGAACACCACCTACTCGGCGGATCTTCTCGGGTATGTGGTCCCCGGGCGCAACAGTGTGCCCTATGGTTTTCTGGCGCCGCTCCTGGACGCCACGCACACCGTGCGCGGCGAAGAGACGTTCACCGGATTTCTGCCCTGGCTGCTGCTGCCCTTCGCCTTCATGGGGGGACGAAGGCCCAGGCCGTGGGGCTGGCTCATCCTGGCGGCTGTCTTCGGCGTCCTGTCCCTGGGGCCGTTCCTGAAGGTTCTGGGTCACGAGACGGGTCTGCTTCTCCCCTACCGGTTGCTTTATGAACTGGTGCCGCTTCTCAAGGTGAACCGCACGCCGGTCCGTTATGCCGCGCCCTTCCTGTTGTTTCTCGCGGTCCTGGCAGGCCTGGGTGCCCGGCACCTGCAGCAGCGGTTTCCCCGGAGGTGGGTGATGCCGCTGCTGCTTCTGGTGGGTCTGGGAGAAGGTCTGTTTCACGTGCCTCTGACGCCGCGCCAGGAGGCGCCCGCCGTCTACGCCCTGGTGGCGGAGAGCGACGGCGTGGTCATCAACGTGCCTCTTTACCATGCTCGCGTGGATCGGCGACTCATGTATCACCAGATCTTCCATGGCCGCCCGGTCACCACGGCGTGTATCCCGAGGGCCAGCGATACCCCACACCACCTCATCGAGGGCACGCAACTGCGCGCCTGTCTGCTGGATGGCGCCGCATGCCCGCGTGCCGACCCGGCCACCGTGGCCGGCGAGATCAGCCGGCTCAAGGTGAGCTGGGTGCTGGTTCACACTCGGTACATGGAACCTGCCGCCGCCGCGGCCGTCGATCTGCTGTTGCGGGGGGCGGGCGCACAGGAGCGCATCGACGATCCGGCGGAGATTCGCGCCTACCGCTTTCAGCCGTGGTAGGCGTCAGCCGCTGTGCTGCTCCAGGGCGAGAACCTTGTTCAGGCGGCGCACGTGGCGCTCTTCACCACTGAAGCGGGCGGCGAGAAAGGCGCGGACCAGTTCATAGGCGACTTCGATGCCGATGATGCGGGCGCCCAGGCAGAGCACGTTCACATCATCGTGCTCCACGCCCTGGTGGGCGCTGTAAATGTCGTGGGCCACGCCGGCACGAATGCCCTTCATCTTGTTGGCGGCCACCGAGGCGCCGATGCCGCTGCCGCAGATGAGGATCCCGCGTTGCACCCGGCCTTCCTGGATTTCCCGGCAGAGGCTGACGGCCACGTCGGGATAATCGTCCACCGGGTCCGGCCGGGGCGGTCCCAGATTCACAACCTGGTGCCCTTCTTCTTCCAGCCAGGCTACCAGGGTCCGCTTCATCTCAAAGCCGGCGTGATCGGCAGCGACTGCGAGTTGCACGGGCCTTCTCCTCCGTGGTCCGGCGGCGGGCGGTGGCACCTCTCCCGGGGAGGTCCACGGGTTCCGCGTGCCCGGGTCACGCCGACATCATATCTGACAGCCGGGGCAATAAAAGGTGCCGCGTCCCGACAGGACCACCCGCCGGATGGGCCGCCGGCAGCGGCGGCAGGACTCATCCTCGCGTCCGTAGACGCGCAGGTGGCGGCGGTAACCGCCCGGTTCCCCCGTCACGTTGAGATAATCGCGCAGGGTGGTGCCACCCTGGCGGATGGCTGCGTTCAAAATCCGGCGCACGGCAGTGGTCAGGCTCTGCCAGCGGGGTTGTGAGATTCTGCCGGCCGCTCGTCGGGGGTGGATACCGGCCATGAACAAGGCCTCGCAGGCGTAAATGTTGCCCACCCCGACCACGCGCCGGGCGTCCATGATGAACGTCTTGACGGGGCAGTGGCGGCCATGGGCCATGGCGCGCAGATTGGCGGCGTTGAACTCCTTTTCCAGGGGTTCGACGCCGAGGTGGGCCAGCAGGCGATGGCGGGATTCGCCGCCGGCCGGCACCATGTCGATGACGCCGAAGCGGCGGGCATCGTTGAAGCGCAGCTGAAGGCCGTCTGCGAGCCCGAACGCCACGTGGTCATGGCGGGCGAAGGGCAGGTCGGCGGGCACCAGGGACAGGCGACCGCTCATGCCCAGATGCACCAGCAGAGAAGGCCCGTCATCCAGGTCGAAGAGGAGATACTTGCCGCGGCGCCGGATACGGGTGATGCGCCGCCCGGGCAGGGCCCGCCTCAGCAACCGGGTGTCCACGGGATAGCGCAGCCTTCTCTGCCGGACGATCACCGCGCCCAGGATGTGACCCTCCAGCAGGGGCCGCAGGGCGCGGCGCAGGCTCTCCACCTCCGGCAGTTCGGGCATGTTCCCATCTTAGGCCAGGCTCATCGCCGGGGCCGGGTCGGGTGGGCTATGCTGGTGGCGAGTTGATCGCGTTTCTGGTCATCGTCTTTCTGGTCGGGGTCAACGCCCTGTATGTGGCAGCGGAGTATGCCACTGTGGGCGTGGGGCGAACCCGGGCCCGTTCCCTGGTTCAGGAGGGGCTTCCCGGTGGCGCAGCCCTCGGGAAGCTCACCTCGGACCCCGTTCGCCTGGACCGGGCCATCACCGCCTGCCAGATCGGTATCTCGGTATCCAGCCTCTCCCTGGGAGCCTACTCCCAGATCGTCCTGGCCCCTGCTCTGGCGCCCTGGCTGGCAGGCTGGGGCCTCTGGGGCGACATCACCTCCCATTCGCTGGCGGTTGCCGTGGTTCTGGCCGCCACCTCGTCGTTGCAGATCGTCTTCGGAGAGCAGCTCCCCAAGAGCATCATCGTGCGCAATCCATCCCCTTGGGCGTTGCGGGTGGCGCCGGCCCTCTGGCTGTCCGTCTGGGTGATGACGCCACTCATCGCTTTCCTGAGTGGTTCCGCCGGGTTTCTCCTGCGCCTGGGGGGCCTGCCTTCCCGGCCGGGGACGCAGCCTCATTCACCGGCGGAGATCGGCTGGATCGTGGCTCAGAGCGCCCGTTCAGGTGTTCTCCGTCCCGAGCAGAGCGAACGTCTACGCAACGCCATCCAGTTCGCCGCGCGCACGGCCCGCGACGTCATGGTGCCCCGGGTGCAGGTGGAGGCTCTGCCCATCACGGCCTCAGTGGATGACGTCCGCGCCTGCATCACGACGACCGGCCACAGTCGCATTCCCGTTTACGGTGAGGATCTGGACGACGTTCGCGGTGTGCTGCACGCCAAGGATCTCCTCCTGCGTGCCGGCGGCCCCGGGCCGGTGCCCTCTGTCCGGGAGTTGATGCGTCCTCTGCCCCTGGTGCCGTGGAGCATGCGTGCTCTTCCCTTGCTGGAACTCATGAAGCGTGAGCATGCCGGGCTGGCGGTGGTCCTGGACGAGCATGGTGGCATGGCCGGCATCGTCTCGCTGGAAGATCTGGTGGAGGAAGTCCTGGGCGAGGTTGAAGACGAGTTCGACGCGGCGGCGCCGGCAACAGGGCTGTTGCCCGATGGCAGGATGCGGCTGCGGGGGGAAGAGACGCTGGACTGGGTGAATCGCCGTCACGGCCTGCACCTGACCTCGGAGGAAGCCCACACCATCGGTGGCCTGGTCATGGAGTCTCTTGCGCGTGTGGCCCGGCCAGGCGATGTCGTCCATCAGGGCAATGTCCGCCTGGAAGTGGAGAAGGTCAGCGGCCGCCGGGTGGTGACGGTTCTGGTGACACCGGCGGACAACGAGCCCGAGGGCGGCGGGAGGGAGACCGCATGATACCTGCCCTGCTCATGGCCGTGGTGGGGGTGGGCGCCCTGGCTCTGCTCAACGCTCTCTATGTGGGGGCCGAATTCGGTCTTATCGGCACGCGCCGGTCCCGCCTGGAGGCCATGGCCCGGGAGGGCAACCCGGTCGCCCGGCGCGTGCTGGATACGGTGACCGATTTTTCCCGCCTGGATCGCGCCATTGCCACCATTCAGGTGGGTATCACCGGAGCCAGCCTGGGCCTGGGGATGTACGGCGAGCATGCGGTGGCCGAGCTGATCCGGCCCCTGTTCAGCGGCCTGGGAGAGTCCGCCGGCGTGGCCCGCCATGGAGCCGCGTCGGTAGCGGCCGTAGTCCTGCTGACTCTGATTCACATGGTGGTGGGCGAGATGGTTCCCAAAACGCTGGCCCTTCAAGATCCGGCCCGGGCAGCCCTGTGGACAGAGCGGCCTTTGCGCTGGACGGGCCTGGCGCTGCGTCCCTTCGTGGCGCTGCTGGCTCTGTTCAGTCGGGGCCTCATGCGCCTGCTGCGCATCGAGCCCGCCGCTGCGGATGCCGCGGCCCTGACTCTTGAGGAAATCCAGTGGGTGATCGATGAAAGCGGTGACATGGGTGCCCTGGACAAGGATCAGGCCCTGCTCCTGGCCAACCTGGTGGTGTTCGAGGGCCTGCCGGTGCGCAAGGTCATGTTGCCGCGCAACCAGGTGGTGGGTCTTCCCCTGGATGCCACCCGGGAAAGTGTGCGCGCGCTGCTCAAGGCCACCCGGCACAGCCGCTACCCGGTGTTTCGTGAGCAACTGGACGACGTGGTGGGCTATGTCCACGTCAAGGACCTCATCCAGGTTCTTCATGAGGAGGGACCCTTCGACCTGCAACGGCTCTGCCGGCGCTTGCCGTACATCCCCGAGTCGGCCTCATGCGCCCATCTGCTGCAGGAGTTTCGCACCCGGCGGACCCATATTGCGCTGGTTGTGGACGAGCATGGAGGGACCGCCGGCATGGTGACCATGGACGATCTGGTGGAGGAGATCGTCGGGGATGTACAGGACGAGTTCGACGCCGAGGAGCCGCCCCTGCGGCGGGTGAGGGACGGAGTCGCCATCGCCATGGGCACTCTGCGCCTTGACGACCTGGAAGAAGCCCTGCACCTGGGTCTCCAGGATGATCAGGTTGACACGGTGGCCGGTCTCGTCCTGAAAGAGCTGGGACGGATGGCCCGGCCGGGGGACTCCGTGGTCCCGGCGGGCGTCACCCTCACCGTAGAAACGGTGGATCGGCTGGCCATCACCCGGGTGCGCCTGGACTGGGAACCCGCCTCTCAGTTGTCTGGCGGTGGCGACGGGGACTGAGCCGTGAGAGTCGCGGGCTCTTCTCCAAGGCAGCCGCTGTCCTGGCCGAGGAGACCGCGCAGGTAGCCGGCCGGGGATGTGGTGCGCCGCGCCGCGCGGGAGAGCCCCTCCCAACGGAACCGTTCCTGCAAGGCGTTGAGAGCGCGGCGGAGGTCACCGCCGCAGCTGCTGAGGAGATCGGCGAACAGATCCTGGTCGCCGCCATAGCGGCGCAGAGACAGGATGACGGCGTTGTCCAGATCGCCGGCCGCGAACCATTCATACCCTGCTCCCCGGGCGGGAAGCAGGCGGGCGCTGTGGCGAGCGGCAGCGAAGATCTCCCGGCGGGCGGTGAGCTTCTCCTCCCGGGCGAGTGGACTGTCATAGAGGGTGGTCAATTCCTGGATGATCTCATCCAGAAATGTTGCGAAGGTGGCCGCGTCAGCGGCTCGATCCTCCAGGTACCGGCAGGTGGGGCAGGTGGCATCCTCCCGCTGGCCATAGAAGAGAAGGGTGCCGCGCCGGCCGATAAAGGTGGCCAGCGCTTCATTGAAGTCGGTCTGTCCCTTGATGTACACGAGGCGGTGCGCCGCTTCGTGAAGCACCAGATCCACCAGGGACGATTCACGGCCCTGCAGCATGGAGGGGCGGATGGGGTCGGCGAACCATCCCAGGGTCGAGAAGGCTCCCGCCGGGCGCACCATGACGTCCAGATCCTTGCGCCGCAAACCGGCGGCGAACTGCTCAGCGTCTTCCCGATCGTAGTAGCCGCGGTAGGCCACCCGGCCTGCCACGGGGAACCACCAGGTCACAGGCTGGAGGGCATCCCTGGGACAGGCCGTGACCACCCAGGTGGGACCCGGGCGCACCAGGGAGATGGTCTCGTAGAGATCCGCGGCCGGCAGGTTGAGGTGCTGCACAGCGAATGTCCTGGCGGCGCGAATGGTCTCGATGCCGTGCAGCCAGTGCGGCGGTACCTTGCCGTCGGCAATGGCCCGGTCCACCGGCTGGCGGGCAGCCAGGACCCGCAGATGGGTCGCCGACTGGCGGGCGACATATCCCACGGCGCAACCCGGTAACAGACTCGCAATGAGCAGGCTCGCGCCGGCGGCGGCTGCCGTCCAGATGAAACCACGAGTGAAGCGACGCATCGGTCCGGCCCCTTCTTCCATGGCTTCATCCTCCGGGAAACGGCAGGATAACATGAGGGGCTCATGGCTCATGAGACCGGCGCCCATGGGGCCGTTGTGGACGGCCATGGCCATGCGCTAGGCTTGCAGCGCATCCCCCGCCACAACAACTGAATTCCTGAGGAGTTGACCCCATGGTGATCATGGAAACAAGTCATGGCGACATCGAAATCGAGTTGCTCCATGAGGAAGCCCCGATTTCCGCCGAGAATTTCCTGAAATATGTCGATGCCGGTTTCTATGACGGCACGATTATTCACCGGGTTGTTCCCGGATTTGTGGTCCAGGGGGGCGGCTTCACCGCGGAGATGAAGGAAAAGGAGACCAACCCGCCCATCACCAATGAAGCGGATAACGGCCGCAAGAACCTGAGAGGCACCCTCTCCATGGCAAGGACCACCGACAAGGACAGTGCCACCTCCCAGTTTTTCATCAATCTGGCCGACAACGCAGTCCTGGACCATGGAGTGCGTGATTTCGGCTATGCGGTCTTTGCCCGGGTGGTGGCGGGCATGGATGTGGTGGACAAGTTTGCTGCCGCGCCGACCGGAACCAAGGGGTTCCACCAGGATGTGCCCATCGAGCCCCTGAGCATCACCTCGGTCCGGCGCAAAAAGGGGTAACCATGGAAAAGGTACCGGCCATGGAAAAGGTCACTATCTATCACAATCCGCGTTGCAGCAAGAGCCGTCAGGTTCTGAAGCTTCTGCAGGAGCGTGGCTGCCAGGTGGAGATTATCGAGTATCTGAAGTCGCCGCCCAGCGCGGAGGAACTGGCGGCGTTCTGTCGCCGCCTGGGCTTGCAGCCGCTGGAACTCATGCGCTGCAAGGAACAGCTTTTCTCCGAAATGGGCCTGGCCGAGGATGACGCCCGCAGCAACCAGGATTGGCTGCAGATCATGGCCGACAACCCGATTCTCATCGAGCGGCCCATCGTGGTGCACGATCAGCAGGTGGCCCTGGGCCGGCCGCCTGAGAGGGTGCTGAAGATCCTCTGAGCCGGCCCCCGAGGGTCTTCCTCAGGGCAGCGTTTTCCAGTTCCACCATTTGAGGCGCTCAGGGTCGTGAATCTTGTGAGCGGCGAAGTAGTGGGCGCAGCGGAAGACATACAGAAGGCAGCGGTCCTGATGCTGGCTCCGTAAGGCACAGAGGTTCTCGTACATGGCCTCGGGGTCGGCGTTCTTCAGATCGGTAACGGTCCGGAAGCCCAGGTCGCGCAGGTCCTTGGCGATGCTGGGACCCACACCGGGAATGGTTTCCAGATCACCTTTCTTCGTCATGTGGCATGGTCATCCGGAGACGGCTCCTGGGGAGCCGTGGCGGCCTTGAGACCGATGACCAGGTAAACCATGGACAGGGCAAAGTAGATCACCCAGTCCATGGGCAGCGGGATGCCGGCCACCGAGAGGATGGTGGAGATGACGATGGACGGCGTGATGGCGATGATGGTGATGCTGACCACGGCCTGATAGCTCATCCTGGAGCGCGTGGCCATGGTGAACTGCAGCCCCAGGAGCGCGAAGCACAGGACCTGCACCACGCGGTACACGAAGGACACCAGCACCAGGACGGGGTAGAAGAGAATGGGTCCCCAGGAGAGGAAGAAATCCATGGCGCTACGGGCATCCGCCGGGGTGAGTACGACATTCTGCAAGGAGGACAGATCGTAGGTCTGGGCCTCAAGATCGTTCTTGCGCAGGAAGAGCTTGTTTCTGGTGAGCAGGACGCTGGCGCTGGTGCCGGCAAGGGACTGGGTTTCGCCGCTGGTGTCGATGATGGCCAGGGGCTCGCCCGTCTCCGCATCGTAGATGAAAAGAGGGTTGTCGGCATTGATGGTCACCTCGCCGCCGCGGATCGTGATGGTCGGCATCTGGCGGATGAAATCCTGTGACTGGACGCTCATGATCTGTTTCTCCACCATGTACCACTGGATCAGGGCCGGGACCCAGCTTGCCGCCACCAGCAGGAGAAGGTAGATGAACGCGCGGGCGCGCCAGGTTCTCCCGACTTCGCGATAGAAATCGTTGGAGAGAAGGGCCTGGAGAGGCGCCTGCAAGAGGGAAGTCCGGCCTGGTGGAGGTGGTGGCATGTCCTGGTTCTATCTCAGCCAGTCGCCGTAAAGTTCCGGGCGGCGATCCCGCAGAAAAAGACGGCGGGCGTGTGAGTGATCCGCCTGGGCAAGATCCAGATCACAGATGAGGATTTCCTCGGTGCCCCTTCCCGCCCGTGCCAGGACACGTCCATCAGGCGAGCAGGCAAACGACTCACCGGCGAACTCGATGCAGGTTTCCCTGCCGACCCGGTTGCACAAGGCGGTGAAATATCCGTTTTGAAAAGAAGCCACCTGCAGTTCGGCCTCGTAGAGTCCCTCGGGCCACTCATCCGCCGCGCCGGCCTGAGGCACCACCACGACCTGGGCGCCGGCAACGGCCAGGGCGCGCATGTATTCGGGGTAATGGCGGTCATAGCAGATGGCGACGCCCAGGCGGCCGAAGGGAGTCTGGTAAACCGGCGCGCCCCGGTCTCCCGGCGTGTAATACCCCACCTCATGAAAACAGGGGTAGTCGGTGATGTGGATCATCCGGGTCGTGCCCATGATGCTGCCATCGGTGTTGATGACCGGGGAGGAATCATAGGTCTTATCGCCATGACGCTCAAACAGATTCAGCACCACCACCACCCCGTGACGGGTCGCGACCTTGGCAAACGCTTCCGTGGTCGGTCCCGGAACGGGCTCAGCCAGGTGGCTGATGTCACCCCGGGCCTTCTCCTGGGGATAGAAAGGTGTGAACGCCAGTTCGGCGAAACAGATGACTTCCGCCCCCTGGGCCACGGCCCTTTCCAGGTTCGCCAGGCCTTTCTTCACGTTGGCATCCTGATCCGGAGATGCTCCTTGCTGGATGAGAGCGATCTTCATGTGTCAAGCTCCCTGGCTCTTGGCGCGACGGTGCACCAGGAAGTCAGCCGGCGATTTCTTGTTGATGTCCGGCACCTGGCACCCGTCGGCAGGCAGGCCCACCGGGATGAGCATGAACGCCCGTTCACTGGCCGGCCGGTCGAGGACATAGCGCAGAAAACTCATGGGGCTGGGCGTGTGGGTCAGGGTCGCCAGGCCGGCGTGGTGCAGCGCCGCCAGGAGAAATCCCACGGCGATCCCCACCGATTCGTTGACATAATAATGCTGCTCCGCCGCCGTTTCGCCATGCTTCTGGGCGAATACGACGATGAGGGCCGGCGCGGTTTCCAGGAAAGGCTTGCGCCAGTCGGTGCCGAAGGGTTTCAGATCCGTGAGCCAGCGCTCGGGGGCTCGGTCGCGGTAGAAAGACTGTTCCTCTTTTTCGGCCGCCACACGGATCCGCTGTTTGACCTCAGGATCTGTCACCAGGACAAACGTCCATGGCTGCTTGTTGGCGCCCGAGGGTGCGCTGGCCGCCGCCGCGATGCAGTCCTCCAGAACCTGGCGAGGGACAGGACGCGGGCTGAAATGACGCACGGATCGGCGCCGGCGTATTTCAGCGAGGAACTGGCGAGCGCGGGCGGCCATCTCCGTCGGGCCAACCGCAACGAAATCCAGCGGCTTCATGGGGGGGTGTCCGGGACCGGCCATCAGCACTCGCATTTGTTCAACTGCATGATGCTCCCGTCTGTCTCAGCCACCGGAGCGTTTGGCGTTCCAGCCCATGGCGGTCAGGAGTTCCACCAGCATATCGCGGTGGTCTCCCTGGATCTCGATGACTCCATCCTTGACGGTTCCGCCGGAACCGCATTTCTGCTTGAACTGCCGGGCCAGATTCTTGATCTCGACTGCGCTCAGGGGAAGCCCGGTGATGACCGTGACGCCTTTGCCCCTGCGCCCCCTCGTCTCGCGTCCGACCCGCACCGCTCCGGATTTTCCGTTCGCCGGCAACGGTTATTCGTGGGAAAGAGGCTTTTCAGTGAAAAGGTAGTCCTCGAGCTCTTCCATGAGGGAGGTGATGGCTCGATGCATGTCCCGGGTCTCATCCGAGAGCTCCGAGACGGGTTCATGCACTCCTTCGTGACTCATGTGCAATCCTTTCCCTGGACCTTCCTGCTGATCGCCCTGCATTCTATCCGCTGAGCCCGGGCCGGTCACACCTTCACGGGGACCGGCTGCCGGTGAGCCGCCGTGGCCAGGGCAACACCGCCCAGGATGAGAGCCATGGACAGGGCCAGGCGGAGGGAAACCTCCTCGGCCAGGAAGACGATTCCTCCCAGGGCGGCAAGGACAGGTACCGTGAGTTGAACCACCGCTGCGCGTGTGGCGGTGAGATGTCTCAGGGCCGCATACCAGCAGGTATAGCCCAATCCCGAAGCCAGGGCCCCGGAGAGGGACGCCAGGAGAATCCCCCGGAGGGAGAGGTGGCTGTGGCGGAGGGCCACCAGGCTGACCACCAGGGCCAGGGGCAAAGCGCGCATAAAATTGAATGTGGTGTCGGCCAGGGCGCGGTGGCTGCCGCGGCCGCGGAGAGAATAGACGCCCCAGGAGATGCCTGCCACGGCCATGAGACTTGCCCCTCCCGGGGAGGGCGCGGCCAGGCCGGGAAAGACCAGATAGACAAGGCCGCCCAGAGCCAGGGTCAATCCACCCCACTCCATGAGGTGGGGTCGCTCGCCTGTGCGCAGAGCCCAGAGCAGCATGGTGGCCTGCACCATGCCGAACAGGATGAGGGCGCCGGTTCCCGCGCTGAGGCTGATGTAGGCAAAGGAGAAGGTCACCATGTAGGAGAAGAGCATGGTGGCTGAAAGCCAGTCACCGGCGGCGGTCGCGGTACGCTGTCGCGGGGAAAGCCGGAAGATCAGCAGGAGCGTGGCCGCGCCGCTGGCCAGACGGACCGTGGAGAAACTGGCCGCGTCCATGGCGCTCTCACCCAGGGCCATGCGGCAGAGCAGGGAGTTGGCGGCAAATGCCGTCAGGGCCACCGTGGTGAAGAAGAGGGGCCTCGCCTTTAGAATTGAGCCGACTCCATCTGCTGGCGAAAGATGGTGGCGGTGGGAAACGCGGCCTTGATATCCGCCGCGACCTTCTCCCAGCCACCGAGGCTGTTGATGTACTTGTCGTTGGCGTCGGGTGCCGGCAGGTGCATGACCACGATTCGTTCCGCCGCGACCTGCTTTCTGATGGCCCGCTGCCAGCCATCGGTCAGGAGGTACCAGAACGGCACGAAAGCCAGATCGATCTTCTTGTTGGCCAGCCCGAGGGGGCTGAGGTCGGTGGCCGTGGCTTCCGTATCGCCCATGTGAAGGATCGTCCGTCCACCCGCGTGGATGAGGAACCCGATATTCTCAACCGATCGCTTGCGCCCGTGGTGCAGGTTGAGGATCTGGATGTCCAGGTCGCCCACCTTCTCCCGGGCGACACCGCCTTCGGCGGGGGTCAGGCCGCGGACGCGATCCTTGATGTCTTCGTAACCCGGGAAGGCCTTGCTCAGGGCTTCGCGAGTCTGGTCAGTGGAGATGAAAGTCGCGGTGGGGTTGTTCTGGAGGAATCTCCCCACAGCCTCAGGATGAAAGTGATCGGCGTGGTAGTGAGTCGCCAGAGCCACGTTCACACCATCAAAAGGCGGCTGCCCGGTTTCCATCTCTTCGCGTTGAGCCCTGGAGGGGGAGACATAGGTGGCTATGCCTTCATGGTAAAGAGAATCGATCAGGATCTTCCAGTTTCCCACCGAGATCAGAAAGCCCTCGTTGCCGGTGTAGGTGACGGAAATAGGTGGAGTGCCCACCGCCAATTCAGGTGGAGTCTCCGACTCAGGTGTGGAGGCCGGCCCGGCGCTCAAGGCCGCCGCCGGTGCCAGCATCAGGACCAGGGCCGCCAGCAGGGCCGTGGCACCGGAGAAAACCCGCCCTGAATGCAGGCCGGCCGCCGGAGAAAAGGTATGGTGCGGGACAATCTTCATGACAAGATCTCCAGGATGCGGCCCGGCGCCACCATGGGCGGGCTCTGCCTAGGATAGCAGCGTCCCCGCCGGCCGGTGTTCCCCCCGGGTGTGCCGGTGGAGAGGTGCCCTGGGGAATCTTCCGGGCTGTACCGGCCGTTTACTATAATCCCGACCGTTTCCTGGAGACTTCCCATGGCCAAGCCCCGTCACCGCCGACTCCCGGTCAAAGCGTTGCGCTGGCGCTGTGATCTGACGCACTTGCCGTTTCGCACCACGGACGAGGTGGCGCCGGTTTCCGACGTCATCGGGCAGGCTTCGGCGGTGGAGGCGCTGGACTTCGGGCTGAGCAGCGATGCGCCCGGGCAGAACGTGTTCGTCCGCGGCCTGACCGGCACCGGTCGCATGACTCTGGTCAAGGGCTTGCTGGAAAAGCTGCAGCCCGCCTGTGCCGCCGTGCAGGATCTCTGTTACGTTCATAATTTCAGCGCACCTCACCAGCCCCGGCTGATTTCCGTGCCTCCCGGCACAGCGCGGGATTTTCGCCGGCGCATGCAGGAGTTCGCCGAATTTGTCCGGGATGACCTGGCCGACGCCCTGCAGACCGACACCCTCAAGGCCCCGAGGGAGATGCTGGAATCCCAGGTGAAGACGCTCCTGGAAGCCATCACCGAGCCGTTTGAGAAGGATCTCCGCGCCGCCGGGCTGGCTCTTGTGACCGTGAGCATGGGCCCTGTGGCGCGTGCCGCCATCCTTCTGGTGCGCGACGGCAAGCCGGTGTCACCGGAGGAGTTCGAGCAGTTGCGCAGCCAGGGGAAAATTTCCGACAAGGAACACAAACAGTTCAAGAAGAAGCGAGACGGTTTCCAGCGTCGCCTGGAGGAAGTCACCACACGCATGAAGGAGATTCGCGAGGACGGTGCCAGGATTGTGCGGGAGGGGGTGGAGGAAGGGGCCCGCGGCCTCATGGGTGAGCTGGTGGCGTCCATTCGTGGCGTCTTCCCGGGACCTGATGTGGAGACGTTTCTTGGCGAAGTGGTGGACGACATCATCGAGAACCGCGTTCTGGCCGCGGGGGAAGGGCTGCCCGACCCCCCCCGGGCTTATGGGGTCAATGTCCTGCTGTGTCATGCCGGTGAGGGCTCCTGCCCCGTGGTCACCGAGCAGACCCCGACCCTGGCGAATCTCCTGGGGACCATCGAGCGGGAATGGGGGACCCAGGGCCCCATTCCCAGCGACTACAGCATGATTCGCGCCGGCTCCCTCCTCAAGGCCGCCGGTGGTTACCTCATTCTGGAAGCCCGCGATATTCTCAGCGAGCCGGGCGCCTGGAAGGTGCTGGTGCGCACGCTGCGCAGTGGCAGCCTGGAGATGGTGCCGCCTGAACTGACCTGGCCCATCTGGCAGCCCGGCCTCAAACCCCAGCCGATTCCCGTCAAGATCCGTGTCATCCTGGTGGGTTCCAGTGAGATCTATGCCTTGCTGGATCGTCGCGATCCCGACTTTTCCGATCTGTTCAAGGTGCTGGCGGATTTCGGCAGCACCATCGAGCGCAATGAAAGGGGTGTGAAGCAGTACGCCGGAGTTCTGGCCCGTATCATCACCGACGAAAAACTGCCGCCGTTCAACAAGAAAGCTGTTGCCGCTCTCGTGGAGCATGGCGCCCGGGTTGCGGGTCATGGGCGCAAACTCACGGCCCGGTTCGGGCGGATCGCCGACCTCGCCCGCGAAGCGGCATGGCTGGCTCAGCGCGAGAATTCGGGCCGTGTCGTGGTCACGGGTGAGCACGTGAGTGAAGCCATCCGGCGGACCAAGCACCGGGCCGACCTGCCCTCGCGACGGTTTCAGGAATACCTGGCCGATGGCACCATCCGCGTGCAGACCAGCGGCGAAGTTGTCGGGCAGATCAACGGCCTGGCGGTCATCAGCACCGGCCCCCTGGTCTATGGCTTCCCGGCGCGCATCACCGCCACTGTGGGGGCCGGCACGGCAGGAATCATCGATATCGAGGAGCAGTCGTCTCTGTCGGGATCGATCCATACCAAGGGATTCCAGATCCTCGGCGGCCTGTTGCGGTCGTTGTTGCGCACCGATCACCCGCTGGCTTTCAGCGCTTCGCTGGCCTTCGAGCAGAGTTATGGCGGCATCGATGGCGACTCGGCATCGGGAGCTGAGATCTGCTGCCTGCTCAGCGCCCTGACCGGCATAGCCCTGCGGCAGGGCGTGGCCATGACCGGTGCCATCGATCAGATGGGCCATGTACAGGCCATCGGCGGAGTGAATGAGAAGGTCGAGGGATTTTTCGACACCTGTCTGGCAGCCGGCCTCACCGGTGAGCAGGGAGTGATCATCCCCACGGCCAACGAAGCCGAGTTGATGCTGCGAACCGATGTGGTGGAAGCCTGCCGCAAGAAGAAGTTCAGCATCTGGACGGTGGAGTGCATCCACGATGCGCTGGAGATTCTTACCGGCGTGCCCGCCGGCCGGCGCGACGGCGCCGACGGTTATCCTGAGGGCACCTTGCTGGCCACGGCCCAGGAGCAGGCACGCCAGTTCTGGCTGCGCTCGTTGCAGAGCCCGGCGCCGGCTGAGGCGGTCCGCAAGCGGATCGTCGCGGCCGACGGCAGTGTGGCCCGCTTCAAGACGCCTTCGTGAACGCACCTCTTCAGGACATCATGGCGGAGCACAACCGCTTCCAGGAACTTCTGGAGGAGCACCAGGTCCACCTGGTCGAAGGCGACAGCAAACGCGCGGCTCTTGCCTGGGAACGGTTTTGCCGGGCTCTTCTGGCTCATATCCAGGGGGAAGAGGATGTCATCCTGCCTGCGTATGAAACCACCTGCAAGCACGAGCGCGGCGGGGAGCCCGACGTCTTCCGCCGGGAGCACCGGCGGTTGCGCCGCATGCTGACCGAGTTGAGTGCCTGGCTGGCGGCGTGGGCAGGGCGTACCTGGCCCACCACGGAAGTGATCCTGCTGGTGGAGAGGGAGAAGACCCTCAAAGATCTACTCGAGCACCATGACCAGCGCGAAGACAGGTACCTGTATAGCGCCCTCCGGACGGCCCTGGATGGCAACGGACAGTCCGACCTTCTGCGTCGTTTTCGCCAGGCCGCGGCTGAAACCACGCCGGGTGCTGAGACAACGGCAGGGTCAGGTCCGGCACGGGCGGGGCAGGTTGCGGCCGCCTGGCTGGGGCCCATCTACCGGCAGGTCATGGAGGGGCGTGTGCGTCCACGGGTCGAGGCACCATGGGCTGCGTCCCATGAGCGCCTGCTTGAACTGCAGGCGGCTCTTCAGGCCGGCGCCGGTACCCATGAAGAACAGGAAATTCTCACGGAGCTTGCCGCTCTTCTGGACGACGCGACCCCCATGAAGAACTTCCCGGCGGGGCTGGCCCGTGACGTGCATGCCTGCTGGCAGCTTTTTCACGCCGCACGTCGAGCGGCCGGCGCACACTGAAACCGGGCTTGCGGCCAGACGATCCGGCATCGGAGTGCCAGGGTGTTACGCTCAGTCAGTTCCTGATGAGTCGTCATCCTCGGCGTGAAGCCCCTCGGCGGCACCGTGGCGGGCGGCGCTGACAGCCGCGGTGCCCAGGCCAATCACCGTTCCCAGCAGCAGCAGGCCGGCCAGGGTCAGCCAGCCGCCGACGGCCTGCGGGAGCAATACTCCGGCCAGGGTATCGGTCATGTCGAGAGGTGTGCCGGGTGTGGCGCCCAGAAGCGCCAGTCCCGCGGTGATGAGGACCATCAGGATGAATCCTGTCACGCCGCCCAGAAGTCCCCGGGTCATGAGCTGACGGCTGGACAGAGGGCGGCGGCTGACCGGCTCGCGCACGGTGAAGTGAGGTTCGCGCACTCCCAGGGGCACGAAGCGTTGCAGGAGAACCAGGCCGGGGATACCCGCCAGGATGGTCATCCAGAAGAACGGCTCCCAGCCGGTGGAGAAGACCACGAAGCCGGTGATCGGCCCCGCCAGGATGCGTGGCATGCTGAACAGGCTGGAAAAGAGGGCGTACTGTGTGGCCGAGAAGCGCTTCTGGGTCATGCGCAGGAGCAGCACCGAGAAAGCGCCGGTGCCCAGCCCCTGGGTGAGCGATTCAAATCCCAGGGCGCCGTACATGAGAGGACGGTTGACCTCCGAGCGCGCCAGCATGATGTATCCCACGTTGGAGGCGATCTGGAGGACACCGAAGATCCAGAGTGAGTGTCCCAGGCCGATAGTTGTGGTCACGGCGCCGCCCATGAAAGCGCCGACCAGGGTGGCCACGAGTCCCACCGTGGCCAGGGCGATGCCGCGGTCGAAATCCGAATAGCCCATGTCCACCAGGAACGGGCGCAGCAGAGCCTGTCCCAGGTTGTCGGCGAACTTGTAGAAGAAGACGAAGGCCAGGATCTGCAGGGCCCGGTCACGGGCCAGAAACCCGAGAAAGGGGTGCCAGATAGCTTCCCGGAGGCTGGCGGGCTCGTGCGTCATGGCCGGGGGCTCCGGCGCCTTCCGGGTCACCAGCATCATGGGCAGGTAGAGACAGGCCAGGCCGATGTTGACCACCGGCCACGAGTACATGCCTGCCGCGGTGATGCTGATACCGCCGGCTATGTACATGGCGGCGCGGTAGACGGCAATGCGCGCGCCCACCGCGACGCCCTGTTCCTCCCGGCGCAGGACATCAACCGCGTAGGCATCGATGGCGATGTCCTGGCTGGCTGCGGCCAGCGCCAGGGCGAAGGCCAGGGCGGCCACGACCCAGGGTGCTTCCGGCCGGTGGCCGACTCCTGCCAGGGAAAGGGTCAGGGCAAACAGGGCCACCTGGGTGAGAATGGCCCAGCCGCGCCTGCGTCCCATGAAGGGCGGGCGATAGCGGTCCATGAAGGGCGACCAGACCATCTTGAAGGTCCAGGGGGCCTGCGCCAGGGTGATCAGTCCGATGACCCTGATGTCGACTCCGGCGGTCCGCATCCAGTCGGGGATGGCGATCCAGACCAGGCCCAGGGGCAACCCCGAGGAGAAGGAGAGCAGGACAACTGATCCTGTGCGCCACGACGTCATGGCGCGTCGGAGACTTTCGAAGGTTCCGGGCCGGTCGCTCATGCGCCCGGCAGCCTATCACGGCTTGCCGTTATCCTTTCCGTTGCCGGCCGGATCCGGGATGGGGCCCTTCATCAGGCCATGGGACGCGCGCACCTTGTTGACCCGCTGCCGCAGGCGGTGGAGGTACTCCTGCGGCAGGTGCCCGTTGGGCCCGTAAACCTTGCGGTAGCGGCGCAGGAGATCCGGGTCGTGATCCTGCAGAAAAGCGAACAGGGTCGGCCGGATGCAGGAGCGCACGAACAGCGGGTCAGCGACCAGATACTGACCGCCGGCGGCTGCAGTTGCCGCCGCCAGGGCATGGAGGTCGTCATGGCTGTCGGTAAGTCCGGGCAGGATGGGCATGGCAAAGATGCCGGCGTTGATCCCTTTCCGGCGCAATGTGGCCAGAGCGGCCAGGCGCAGATCGGGACGGGGTGCCCGTGGCTCCAGGCCGCGCGCCA
>SMYD01000077.1 GCA_004356015.1 Acidobacteriota bacterium
AATAGAGGATGCGCCGGCCAAAAATTTTTGGCGTGTAATCAGTGTGCACCGCTTCAGGGGTGATGAGATCCGGGGGCCGGACAACCTGGTCGAAGCGGGGTCCCTCAGGCGTCATGACGGATCTCCGTCGGCATCAGATCCATGAAGAGATCCACGGCCGGAGCCGAATGAGTCACGAAGCCGACGGAAATCCGATCGACTCCGGTGGCGGCATAAAGGGGCAGGGTTTCCATGGTGATTCCTCCCGATGCCTCCAGGAGAACCCGTTGGCGTGTGGCGGTCACGACCTGGGCGACCTGCTCGGGGGTGAAATTATCCAGCAGCACGATCTGCGCGCCGGCGGTGATGACGGCCTCCAACTGGTCCGGCGCCTCGATCTCGACCTCGATGAGCAGGTGTGAAGGAGCCTGGCTCCGTGCTCTGGTGACAGCCTGCGCCGCGGACCCGCACAGAGCGATGTGATTGTCTTTGATGAGAATACCATCGGCCAGGGAGGTGCGATGGGGGGCGAATCCGCCGGCTTCGGCCGCTCGCCTCTGCAGGTTGCGCAGCCCGGGAAGAGTCTTGCGGGTGGCCAGGAGCTGGACCGGGCTACCCGCAACCGCCTGCATAGCCTGTCGGGCCAGGGTGGCGATCCCGCACAGATGCTGAAGAAAATTCAAGGCTGTGCGCTCGGCGGAAAGGATTGAGGCGCTGGAGCCCTCCACCATCAGAATCGTCTCTCCCGCCGCAACCCGGGTTCCCTCACCTGCCTCTGCATGGACCTGAAGGTGGGAATCGGCAGCTAGAAAGACTTCCATGGCCATGTCCACTCCGCTGCTGACCACCGGCTCCCGGGTGCGGATGCAAGCAGAGCCCGCAAGGTCGGGCTGCAGCACCGCCATGGTGGTGACATCGTATCCTGCCCGATCCTCCAGGAGGGCATGGCGTGCCAGATCTGCGAGGAACAGGGAGCGCGAGGCTGCTGCCGGCACGGGGTTCATGGGCTGAGCTTCATTCCGGTGAAGGAGTTCCGGGGTTCCGGCCGGTTCCCTGTTCAGATTCGGCTTCAAGCTCCCCCAGTCGTTGCCGGACCACTCTTTCGACCGTTTCCCGCAACAGTTTGTCCAGGGTGCTGCCCGCAGGTTTCCCCTGCGGTTCCAGAAGGCGCAGGACACCGGCCACCACCGGTTCCACCAGGCGTTCGGTCAGCGGCTTGATGAGACGGCGCACCAGTTCGTCCGTCCCTGAGACGTCAGGCTGAGTGGTGGTAGGGCCGGAGGGCTCAGGCTTCGCTGGCGGTGGCGATTCGGGTATCTGGTGGGGAAGAATATCCGCGGATGTGATATCCGTGGTTTCAGCATGGGAAGGAGTCGGGGCCAATCCTTCCATCGGGGCAGGCAGAGTCAGCATCTTCTCCATGAGCTGACGGATCTCTTCCGCGCGAAAAGGTTTGGTGATGACATCGGTGGCACCCGCAGCTCGCGCTCTCTCTTCATCGAAGGGCTCGAAGATGCCGCGGAGGAGAAAGACCGGCGGCCGCGCTCCCTTTTTCCCGAGAGTGATCTGGCGGCACAGGTCATATCCGGGACGTCCGGGTAGAACCACATCACAGAGAACCAGGTCGAGCTTCTCCCTGGCGAGAATCGATTCTGCACTGTCGACGTCACCACAGGCAAAAACCTGGATGCCTGGAACCTCCGCCAGTGCCTCCCGGACCGCCTGCTGGATACTGAGGCTGTCATCCACAACCAGAACCCGGAGCACCGGGACGGCCGGGGCCTCAGTCCCCCTGGACATGCGTTTCCTCCAAGTGCCGGGGCGGCACGTTGTCGCGCACGAATTGAACAATGCTGGTCAACGTGGCACCGGGCGTGAAAATCTCCAGCACACCGGCCTCCTTCAACCTGGGAATATCGTCATCAGGGATGATGCCGCCGCCAAGAATCTTGATATCCCCCGCCTGCTGGGCACGAAGAAGCTCGATGACCCTGGGAAAGAGGGTCATGTGAGCGCCGGAGAGGATGGACAGGCAGAGTGCGTCCACATCCTCCTGGATGGCTGTCTGCACCACCATCTCGGGTGTCTGATGCAGGCCGGTGTAGATGACCTCGAAGCCGCCATCCCGCAGCGCCCTGGCGATGACCTTGGCACCGCGATCATGGCCGTCCAGGCCCACCTTCCCCACCAGCAGCCTGATCTTCCGTTCTGGGTTCATCTTCATCTCCTACCGGTGCGGCCCCGGGGTTCAGAACACGGATGTTTCCTGGTACGAGCCGAAGATCTCCTTCAGGGCGTCGGAAATTTCACCCACGGTCCCGTAGGCGCGCACAGCGTCCAAGATATGAGGCATGGTGTTGTCCTCTCCCCGGGCAGCGGCCTTGAGGTTGGCAAGGGCCCGATCCAACGCGGCTTGATCCCGATTGCGCCGGGTCTCACGGAGCCTCTGCAACTGATCTTCCTCGGCCTCGGGGCCGATGGTGAGTACCTCGGGCCTGGTGTCGTCACCACCGGTGTGGCGATTGATGCCGATCATGACCTTCTCTTTGGCGTCAATTTGTTGCTGGTAATGGAAGGAAGCGTCCGCAATCTCTTTCTGGGGATAGTTGGCTTCAATGGCGTTGATGATGCCGCCCATCTCGTCAATCTGGCGGATATAGGCCATGGCACCTTCTTCAACCCGGTCGGTGAGGCTCTCAATGAAGTAACTGCCGCCCAGAGGATCGACGGTGTTGGTGACGCCCGTCTCTTCTGCGATGATCTGCTGGGTGCGCAACGCCACGCGCACTGCGTGTTCGGTGGGCAGACAGAGTGTTTCGTCCATGGAGTTGGTATGCAGGGATTGGGTGCCGCCCAGGACTGCGGCCAATGCCTGCACGGTGACTCGTGCCACATTGTTCACCGGCTGCTGGGCGGTCAGGGAGCAGCCTGCTGTCTGCACATGCATGCGCAACTTCCAGGCGCGGGGATCCTTCGCTCCAAACCGTTCTCGCATGATACGGGCCCAGATGCGGCGGGCGGCGCGCAGCTTGGCAATCTCCTCGAAAAAATCGCTGTGGGCATTGAAAAAGAAGGACAGGCGGGGAGCAAAGACTTCCATGTCCAGGCCCGCATGAATGCCGGCCTGGACATAGCCTATGCCGTCGGCGAGTGTGAAGGCCAGCTCCTGCACGGCGGTAGAGCCTGCTTCGCGGATGTGATATCCGGAGATGCTGATGGTGTTCCACTGGGGTACCTGGTCGCAGCAGAATCCCATGAGATCGGTGATCAGGCGCAGGTGGGGCCGCGGCGGGTAAATCCATTCCTTCTGCGCGATGAATTCCTTGAAGATGTCGTTCTGCAGGGTTCCACGCAGGCTGCTCAGCGACGCACCCTGCTTCTCGGCCACCGCCAGGTACATGGCGAAGATGACCGAGGCCGGCGCGTTGATGGTCATGGAGGTGGAAATCTGCTCCAGAGGGATCCCGACGAACAGAGTTTCCATGTCGGCGAGGGTGTCAATGGCGACTCCTTCCTTGCCCACCTCCCCCAGGGCCAGGGGGTGGTCCGAATCCACACCCATGAGAGTGGGCAGATCGAAGGCCACGGACAACCCGGTGGTGCCGTGCTCCAGGAGATACTTGTACCGGTTATTGGTGTCGCTGGCGGTCCCGAACCCGGCAAACTGACGCATGGTCCAGACCCGTCCACGGTACATGTTCTCGTGGATGCCTCTCGTGAAGGGATACTGGCCCGGTTGTCCCAGGTTCCGGTCCGGGTTGAAATCCGGCGGGTCGCCGGGACCGTAGAGGGCCTCGATGGGCATATCCGAGATGGTGGTGAAGCGCAGGTCACGCTCACCCTTGCGGTGTGTCTTCGGTGGCTGCTTTTTGACGGTCTTGGACATTCGGGGAGCTTCTCCGTTCAGCCGGCCAGTACAGCCCGCGAGATGACGATACGCTGGACTTCCGAGGTGCCTTCATACAGACTGGTCACCCGCGCATCCCGATAGAAGCGCTCCACGGCGTAGTCCCGGGAATAGCCATAGCCGCCGTGGATCTGGACGGCCTTGTAGGCGACCCGGTTGCACATCTCGGAGGCGTAGAGCTTGGCCATGGCGGCTTCGGGCCCGGCCCGGTCGTGGTCCTCATCCCGCCGGGACGCGGCCCTCAAGGTCAGGAGGCGGGCGGCGTCGATTTCAGTGGCGCAGTCGGCAATTTGAAAGGCGATGGCCTGATGTTGGGCAATGGGCTTGCCGAATGCGGTGCGCTCAAGGGCGTATTTCACCGCCTCCTCATGGGCCCCCACAGCAATGCCCACCGCCTGGGCCGCGATCCCGATGCGGCCACCGTCCAGGGCATTGAGGGGAATGCGCATGCCGTCACCTTCGTGACCCAGCAGGTTGGCCACAGGCACCAGGCAGTCGTCCAGAACCACCGAGGAAGTGCATGATGCGCGCAGCCCCATTTTTTCTTCTTTGGCCGAAAAACTGAATCCGGGCATATCCGGGGTGACGATGAAGGCCGAGATGCCGCCGCGGGCGGCCTGGGGATCGGTCACCGCCATGACGATGAAGACCTTGCCCACATGGGCGTTGGTCACCCAGACCTTGGTGCCGTTGAGAACGTAATGGTCCCCCTGGCGTACAGCACGTGTTTTCTGGTTGGTGGCGTCGGAGCCTGCCTGGGCTTCGGTCAGACAGAATCCGCCGATGATCTTGCCGGTGGCCAGCGGACGCAGGTACCGTTCCTTCTGCTCATCGTTGCCGTACCGCCAGATCGGATAGGCACAGACGGAGTTGCTCACAGAGAGGGTGACCGCGCTGGAGGGGCAGACCCGTGCGATCTCCATGAGGGCGACAGCGTAGGAGACGGTGTCAAGGCCGGCGCCGCCCCACTCTTCGGGCACGATCATTCCCAGGAGTCCAAGTTCGCCGGCGTGGGCTATCTCGGCATGGGGAAAGGTTCCTTCCCGATCCCGTTTCATGACTTCGGGCGCCAGGATCTGGTCGGCAAAATCGGCCACCATCTGGCGGAGCATCTCCTGCTCATCGTTGAGGCGGAAGTCCATGCCCTTACTCTCCCTTGAGCAGCCCCGCGGCGATCACAACGCGCTGGATCTCGGACGTGCCTTCGTAAATCTCGGTGATCTTGGCATCCCGGTAGAGCCTCTCCACCGGGTATTCATTGATATAACCGTAACCGCCGTAGATCTGCACTGCCTCCCTGGTGGCGGCCACACAGGCTTCCGACGCCATGAGCTTGGCCATGGCCGATTCCTGGCTGAAGCGTCGGCCGCTGTCCTTGGCCACAGCCGCGCGGTAGGTCAGCATGCGGGATGCTTCCACAGCCACGGCCATGTTGGCCAGCTTGAACTGAATTGCCTGCAGCTCGGCGATGGGTTTCCCGAATGCCTTCCGCTCACGGGCATAGGAGAGAGAATGGTCCAGGGCCGACTGGGCGATGCCCACAGCCTGGGCGGCGATGCCGATGCGCCCGCCGTCAAGGGTGGACATGGCGACCTTGAATCCCTCGCCTTCGGCGCCCAGGCGGTGTTCATCACTGAGGCGGACATGGTCGAGGACAATCTCGACCGAACCGGAGGCCGTGATGCCCATCTTGGTCTCGTGTTTACCGATGCTGTAGCCGGGTGTGTCCCTGTCCACCAGGAAAGCGGTGAGTCCCCGATTACCCTTGTCGCGGTCGGTGTTGGCAAAGACGATGGCGCAGTCGGCGGCGATCCCATTGGTGACAAAAACTTTGCTCCCGTTGAGAACCCAGGTGTCCCCCTCCCGTACCGCCAGGGTGCGAAGAGAAGCGGCGTCGGACCCTGCGTGGGGCTCGGTGAGGCAATAGCAGCCGATTTTTTCGCCCAGGGCAAACGGCTTGAGCCAGCGTTCCTTCTGGGCGTCGGTGCCGTAGCGCTGCACCGGGTCGCAATACAGGGAGTTGTTGACGGAGATGATCACGCCGGTTGTGGCGCAGGCGCGCGACAACTCCTCCACCGCGATGACATAGGAGACGCTGTCCAGCCCCGTCCCGCCCCACTCCTCGGGGACCATCATGCCGGTGAGGTTCAGATCCGCGCATTTGCGAAAAGTATCGCGGGGAAACTCTCGGGTGCGGTCGATTTCCGCGGCCCGTGGAGCTATCTCCTCGCGAGCGAACTCCCGCACCATGTCGCGGATCAGACGTTGTTCCTCGGTGAGTCGAAAATCCATGGGGCGTTCTTTTCTTCTCGCTGAACGGGTGCAACATGATGCCGGGTCATCGTGATGCCAGAGTTGTGGTGAGGCAAAGGGAAACCTGACCGGCTCCGCGATACCCCCATCCTGAACCGGGGCATCACCCTCCGGAGACGACAAAGTGTATCAACGGAAGTCCATGTCCGTCAAGGATATGGGCCGTCCTGAGAGGGCCTGCATGAGTCGATGCCCGGCCCTCATCCTGTGCCTGCTTTCCTGCCGAACGTGTCAATGGCCCGGGCCGGGAGGAGAGGTGCCGGGAGGCTAATCCTCGATCAACCCCAGGCGCCCGTCCGGCCGCCGGTAGATGACGCTGATCTGCTCGGATTCCGAATTCCGGAAGACGAGGAAATCCTGCTGGGATTCGTCCACATGGTCCGCCGCCGTTTCTGCCGACATGGAGCGGAGTTGCACCTTCTCACGCAATATGCGTGGCGGGGGGTCTTTTCTCCCGCGGCCATTCTCCCGGGAGGCGGTGGATTCGGCCACCCTGCGGATCTCATGCGTCTCCCGGCGCCGGCGATCCGTGCGCCGGCGTTTGTCCCTGCGCAACTGTTTCTCCAATTTTTCCAGGACCAGGGCGATGGCGGTGTAGAGGTCATCGGTGATGGCCGTGCCCGTGAAGAGACGCCGCGCGGAGTTGATGGTCATCTCGGCCTGATGACGATGCTTTTCCACCGAGAGAACCATGTGCATTTCGCTGTCGGCATCCACGTAGCGTTGCAGCCGGGACAGTTTTTCTTCGGCGAACTGACGCAGGGCCGGTGTCAGCCGTGTCTGGCGGCAGGTGAAGCGAATGGTCATGAGGCCTCCACAGATGTGTTCACTCAACAACCAAAGACAGAGCGCCGGCGCAGAGTTGAAGCGGGGATCCGGAGTTCCTCGCGGTACTTGGCCACGGTGCGCCGGGCGATGGGGATTTGCTCCTGCTGCATGAGTAGCTTGGCGATGGCTGAATCAGAGAGAGGGTGGCGGCTGTCTTCTTCGTCCACGATGTTGCGTATGGACTCCTTCACGGTCAGGGAGGAAATATCTTCCCCACTCAGGTTGGTGAGACCGGAATGGAAGAAAAATCTCATTTCGAAGATACCGTTGGGCGTGTGCATGTACTTGTTATTGACAACACGACTGACGGTGGACTCATGGACACCCACGTCCTCGGCCACATCGCGCAAGACCAGAGGGCGAATGGAGTTGATCCCATGATCCAGGAAAGGGCGCTGCTGGCGAACGATGCTGCAGGCCACCTTGTAGATCGTGCGCTGGCGTTCTTCGATGCTCTTGATGAGGCGCACAGCGGCGTTGAGTTTCTGGCGCACGAATTCGCGGTCGTCCTTGGATGCGCCTGCACCTCCCTTGAGGATGGTGCGACAGTAACGGCTCACCCGCAAGCGCGGGAATCCGTCGTCATTGAGAACGACCTGATACTCATCTCCCAGCTTGATCACCATGACGTCGGGAATCACCGTCTGGGCCGTTCCAGGGGTGAATCGATCTCCCGGGTGCGGATCCAGGCGCCGCAGGATCTCCAGTTGTTCGCGCAACTGGGCAGGTGTCAGCTCCAGGCAGCGGGCCAGCTCCTCATAGTGGCGCACCTGCAGCAGGTCAAGGTGGTCTCTGACCATGGTCGCGGCGGGTGTGTCTTCAAGATCCAGCCGGCGAAGCTGGAGGAGAAGGCATTCACGGAGATTCCGGGCGCCCACGCCGGCCGGATCGAACCCCTGAACAACATCGTGAACGCGCTGGATATCCGCAGGGTCATGGTCACTCATGGCCACCAGCTCTTCCAGACTGGCCTGCAGATAGCCGTGGGAATCCAGGTTGCCGATGATGGCTCTGCCAATTTCCTCATCCACCGGTCCGGTGAGAGCCAGAGTCAATTGTTCCAGAAGGTGATCGCTCAGATCAGGAGAGCGGGTCAGGTTGGTCTCCCACAACCGATCATCGCCCCTGGCCTCGTAGCTGCCCCGGGGTGTGGTGGCACCGCCGTCGTAGTAGTTCTGGAGCATATACTCCAGGTCGATTTCGGAGAGCGAATCGCGCTCCTTGTTTTCACTGTCGTTTTCGCCGGGGCTGGTTTGTTCAGCATTCCCATCGGCCGTCAAGGTGGGCGGCTGTTCCACCGCTTCGTTCCCGTCCTGCTCCAGGGATTCTTCCAGGGCAGGATTCTCCTGGAGTTCGGTGGCGATCTCTTCGCGTAACTCCAGGGTGGACATTTGCAGCAGCTTGATGGCCTGCTGCAGGGCCGGCGTCATGATGAGCCGCTGAGAGAGCTTCAGTGAGAGTTTTTGTTCTAGTGCCACGTACTGGAATCCAGACTCAGGACCGCTTCAACGAAGAGTGAAATCCTCGCCCAGATAGATTCGGCGAACATGAATGTTTGCGGTCAACTCCTGGGGACTGCCGCTTTCAAGAATGGCACCCTCATGGATTATATATGCACGATCGGTGATCTGCAACGTTTCCCTCACGTTGTGATCCGTGATCAAGACGCCGATATCCCGATCTCGGAGGTGGCCGATGATGGCCTGAATGTCGGACCGGCTCTTGGGGTCGATGCCGGCAAAGGGCTCATCCAGAAGAATGAAGGATGGATCCACCGTCAGGGCCCGGGCAATTTCCAGGCGGCGACGCTCCCCGCCGGAAAGAGTGTCCGCACGGTTTGAGGCCAGGTGGGCGATCTGGAACTCATCCAGAAGCGTCTCGGTGCGCCGGGCGACGTCGGCGGATCCAAAGCCCTGCATCTGCAGAACGGCTCTCAGGTTGTCAGCGACACTCATCTTGCGAAAGACAGAGGATTCCTGGGGCAGATAGCCAACGCCCAGCCGGGCACGCCGGTACATGGGAAGATCGCTGATGTCCTTCCCGTCCAGAAGAACCTGGCCGCCATCCGGCCTCACCAGACCCAGCACCATATGAAACAGGGTGGTCTTGCCGGCTCCGTTGGGCCCCAGCAGGCCCACGACCTCGCCGCGTTCGATATGCAGGGAAATGCCATTGACCACCTGTCGCCTGCGGTAGGTCTTCATGAGGCCTTCCGTGGACAGTCTTCCTTTCATGGGCGGATCCCGGCGATGGCGCCGCGTGAGCGCATGATGATCCTGCCGCCGGGAAGGCTCTCCACCTGGGCCGTGCCGCTCTCCGGATCCACACTGAGATGAGCGCCCTGCAGCATGCTGCCGGAGGCGAGGGAGATCACCGTCGCCAGGCCATCATCCGATTCGAGATGGTAGAGATCGCCACGTCCGTCATAGGTGAGTCTGTCCGCTGTTCCAGACCACTCCTGGTCCTGCAGGCGAACCTCCCCTGTGGCGGCAAAGGCGGTGCCTGTTTCGTCGCTGGTGCGCATGTCCAGAACCGCGGCCTGCAGCAGCATGCCTTCCCGGGTGAGCAGAACATGGCCAGAAAACCGGGCCTTGTTGAGCGCCCTTTCCCAGACCAGATCCTGGGATTTCACGCGGGTCCTGGCCGTCGTGTTGTCACGGCCGCTTCCCGGTTCCCTGGACCCCAGCGAGGTGATGACCCCGCCGCCGGCACGCAGTAAACCGGTGGGCTGGTTCAGCTCGACCCAGTCTGCCTGCAGGGTGTCACTCCCCTGCCAGGCCCGAACCGTTCCTTCCAGGCGAAGGATGCCGTTTCCTGCGGAGAACTCCGCCTTGTCCGCCACGGCGGCCAGGCGTAGGCCCTGAGATGTCGCCATCCCGGTCAGGTGGACGTTCCCATCGGCGCGCCCGCCACCGTCTCCGTCATATTGGATTTTCGCGGCGGCCAGAGAACGCCGCGCCTCGACAATACGCGCGGGATTCTGCTCGTCTCCGGAGAGAAGAATGGTGCCATCTCCCCTCGCAAGCAGGATGGCCCCTCTGGCGGTGCGGCCAGGCCCCCGAGCCTGAACATTTCCAGAGAAGCTTGCCCAGTCCCCCTCTTTCCGCCCGGCGACAAGGTCCAGGCGCTCAGCGGTGACTTCCCCGAGGATGTCCGAGGCGAGACTGGCCCTGACCGGTTCGGTGGCGGATGAAAAAGCATGCAGTGTGTGGTACCGACGCGCACCAGCAGCCGGTTCCAGGCGGATGCCTGGCGCTGCCAGGCTCTTCATCACCTTGCCGGATACCAGTACCATGGGGCGCAGGAGAGCATGGCCGGTGGCCAGGACCAGGCGGACCCGGCGGTTGCTGTCGAACTCGAAGTGCCAGGCGCCGGCAGTCAGGCTGAACGCATCCTCGGGGTCGCCCCCAACAAGGATCAGTTCACCCGGTTCGCTGCTGCTGGCCACACTTCCATCCCCGGACTCCTGAAAAACGAGATGGCTGCCGGTGAAACTGCCCCATGCACCGGACAGGGAGACGCCTCCAAGGAGATCGCTGCGCCCCCGGAGACCGTCATAGTTCAACTGGCCGGCGGTTATCACCATCTCCTCACCATCAGCCCCTTTTTCACCTGCCAGGCGGACGTCGTGGTGGAGGGTCACTTCCTCCGTGGCCAGATGGGCGGTCATGCCCACCGCTGTTCCGGATGTGCCTTCCAAGCGGAACCGGACCGGGTCTTCTGTCTGCACGCTGCGAGTTTTCAGGTTGTACAACAGGCTCTCCGTCGCCAGTTCTTCGCCGGAGGCCATGCGGATCCGCACATTTCCCTGCAGCGCGACTTCCTGGCGTGCCGTATCAAACTTGCCGGCATCACTCCTGATCCGGGCCATACGATCGGGGTGCGCCTCCGGTTCGGGGTGGAACTCGATGATGAAATTGCTGAGGACGCGGCTGCCGCCTTCCATGCCGAGCATGCGACCGGCGCGCAGGCGGGTCACGATATGCCCCCCCCGCTCTTCGGTGAAGCTGAAGGTGCTGGCAGCTGATTCCACCGTCCCCTCGACGGCCATCTTTGGCGGCGCGGCCGGGACAGGATGGGCCGCGGGAGTCACACGCTCTCGAGGGGAGGACCGCCAGATCATGCCCGCGATGACCATGGCGAAGATGGCCAGGAAAGCCAGAATCAGGGCACGGGTTGTCCGGATATGTTTCAAGCCGGATCTTCCATGGTTGCATCCATCTTTCAGCGTCCCCTGAAATCCGGCTTGCGCTTTTCCAGGAAAGCAGTCATCCCTTCTTTCTTGTCCTCGGTTCCCGAAATCAGGCCGAAGAGCCCTGCTTCGTAGGCCAGGCCGCCGGCCAGAGACATCTCCATGCCGTGGCGAACCGCCCGCAGGGCGAAGGCGACGGCCAGGGGGCCCTGGGCCAGGATTTTACCGGCCATCTCCCGGGCTCCTGCCAGTGCCTCACCTTCCGGTACAACGCGGTTCACCAGGCCCATGCGGGCGGCTTCGTCGGCTTTGACCTTGCGGCCGGTGAGAATCATCTCCAGGGCATGGCCGCGGCCCACCAGGCGGGTCAGACGCTGAGTGCCGCCGTACCCGGGAATGATGCCCAGACCGACTTCCGGTAGTCCCATGACCGCATTGGCCGCCGCCACTCGCAGGTGGCAGGCGAGAGCCAGCTCCAGGCCGCCGCCCAGGGCAAATCCATTGATGGCCGCGATGACGGGCTTGTCCATGGCCTCCAGCGCCAGGAAGGCCGCCTGTCCTCGACCAGAAGTCGCCTGCCCTTCCACCGGCGTCTGGCGGGCCAGTTCACGGATATCCGCGCCGGCTACGAATGCCTTGTCGCCGGCGCCGGTGATGATCAGGGCACCCACCGCATCGTCTGCGGCCGCCTGTCCGGCTATTTCCAGGATCTCCTCGATGGTCCGGGCGTTCAGAGCATTCAGCTTGTCAGGCCGGTTCACGGTCATGACGGCCATGCGATCTTTCACCTCGTACAGAATGTTATGCGTGTCCATGGGTTCTCCCCTGCCGGGCGCACCTGCCGGAGCGGCCCCTGATGATTCGGGAATCGATGAACGGTCGTTCCGGGTTCACGTGCCGTTCAACCGGCGGTTGCCATGAAGGTTCTTCATTATTTTCCTCGTCGGTGTCAGTGGATACTCTCGACCAGGATGGCAATCCCCTGGCCACCACCGATACAGGCCGACGCGATGCCATATGACAGCTGGCGGCGGCGGAGTTCCATGAGCAGGGTCAGGATCAGGCGGGTTCCTGTGGCGCCCAGGGGATGACCGAGAGCGATGGCGCCGCCGTTGACATTGACCCTGTCCCGATCGAGATCCAGGGACTTTTCCACGGCCAGGTACTGGGCCGCGAAGGCCTCATTGATCTCGAAGAGATCGATCTGCCCCAGGGTCATGCCTGCCCGGGCCAGAACGGCCTGGATGGCCGGGACGGGACCGATACCCATGATGCGCGGTTCCACGCCGACCACCGCATGGGCCAGCACACGTCCAAGGGGCGTGCCGGTCTGACGGGCGGCGCGCCGGCCGCTGCATAAGACCAGGGCAGCGGCGCCATCGACGATTCCTGAGGCATTGCCGGCGGTGACGGATCCGTCCTTCTGGAAGGCAGGTTTGAGCCGGCTGAGCATCCCCACGGTGGTACCCGGGCGCATGTGATCATCTGCCTCGATCACGAGAGGGCCCCGCCGGTTCGGCACCTCGTAGGGAACGATTTCTTCGGCAGCCCGGCCTGATTCATGAAAGTCCTGCGCGCGCTCCTGGGAGAGCGCGGCGAACGTATCCATGTCCCGGCGATCGATGTCCATCTCCCGGGCCAGGTTCTCGGCGGTAGCAGCCATGGAAAAACCACAGAAGTTATCGGTGAGGCCTGCCAGCAGGGAGTCCTCCATGCGGCCTGTGCCCAGGTTCGCCCAGCCCGCGCGTGCGCCGCGCAGAACATAGGGTGCCTGAGACATATTTTCCATGCCTCCGGCCAGCACCACCTCGGCTTCTCCAAGGCGAATGAGGTGGTCCGCGCTGATGACCGACTGAATCCCTGAGCCGCAGATCCGGTTCACCGTGAGTGCAGGACGATCCACCGGCACGCCGGCCTTCAAACCCACGTGTCGGGCCCCATAGATGGCGTTGGAAGACGTCTGCATGGCGTTGCCCATCACCGTATGGTCCACCTCGTCGCCGGCTATTCCGGCCCTCTTGAGGGCATGGCGGGCGGCATGAGCGCCCAGCTCAATCTCGGACACGCCGGCGAGACTGCCGTTGTACTCGGCCATAGGAGTGCGGGCGCCACTGAGAATGACTGTACGGTTGTCGCTCATGAACTCTCCGGGCAAGAAGGTTTCCTACCAGCGGTCAGCGGCGCGCAGAAAACTGCGCCGGTAGTCGTGACCCTCCATGGGGACCACGCGACACATTTCATCCAGCCGTGAGCGTAACGCGGTGCCGATGCGCACGGCCAGCGTCTCGGGTGCAACGTCCAGGGTACCGGCGGCGGCGGCCTCGCCATCCCTGAAGTGGGTGGTGAAGAGGGTGATCCGTTCCTGATTGTAGCGATGGCTGATGATGTGGCCCAGGGTGTCCCGAACCCAATCGGTCATCTTGGCGGCACCCAGGTCATCCAGGACCAGAAGTTCCACCTCCAGGATCGGGCGCACGATCTGGGAGGGGGACAACGGATGGCTGGGTCGGTAGGTGTCCTGGATGTTCTTCAGGAGTTCGCGAAAATCAACGAAGTGTCCATCCACGCCCTTTTGCTGAATGAGGTTCCTCAGGATCCCCGCCGCCAGATGGGTCTTGCCCACACCGCAGGGTCCGCTGAACAGGAGGCCCGTCGGTGCGGCCGGTGGGTAGGACGCCACAAAATCGACGGCGCGCTGCCGTGCCTCCATCTGGGTCGCGTGATGGATCTCGTAGTTTTCAAGCTGGCAATGGTCGTAACGGGGTGGTAAGCGCGCCGCGGCCAGCTTGCGATCCATGTGTCCCTGGCGCCGGCAACTGCAGGTCGTGGCACAGTCGTAGCCGTTGACCTGGCGGACGGTGAAACCCGAGCCACCGCAGATCTCACATCTTCGGGTCTGAAGGGGCATGGGCGATCCGGCTGGTGAGGTGGTATGCAATTCCTGGGCCAGTCTATCAAACGACCCGGGCACTCACAAGGCGGTCCGAATCAGTTCAGGTAGCTGCGCAGGTGAGTGGAGCGCTGCGAACGGCTCAGTTTCTGCAGGGCCTGGACCTCGATCTGGCGGATGCGTTCACGAGAGAGGCCGAGCATTTCCCCGATCTCCTTCAAGGTCTTGGGCGCCTGGTCGCCCAGCCCGAAGCGCAGCTTCACGATGATCTCTTCCTTCTCGTCCAGTTCCGTCAGAGCTCCATAGAGCAGGTTCTTCATGGATGACTTGATGAGCTCTTCATCGGCTGCCGGGATCTGGTTCTGTTCCAGCTTGTCGGCCAGATGGAAATCGTGCTCCTGATCGATGATGGTGGTCAGGGAGACGTTCTCCTCGGAGACCTGCAGCAGCACCGTGACATCCTCCACGCTGACATCCACGCAGCGGGCGATCTCATCCAGATCCGGTGTCCGCTTGAGTTCCAGCGCCAGTTGCGACTTGGCTTTCTTGATGCGATAAAGCAGGTTGGCCTGCTTCTGAGGCAGTCTGAAGGCGCCACTATGGTCCGAGAGAGCGTGGATGATCGATTGTCGCACCCACCATACCGCATAGGTGATGAACTTCACCTTCTTGTCCGGGTCAAAGCGCTTGGCCGCCTCGATGAGGCCGATATTGCCCTCGTTGATCAAGTCCAGAAACGATAATCCGCAGCCGCGGTAACGCTTGGCGAAGGACACCACGAACCGGAGGTTGGCTTCCACCAGGTGCCGCAACGCCTTGCGATCACCGCGGGCGATGCTCCTGCCCAGATCCTTCTCTTCGTCGGCCGTGATCCGCCCGAGCTTGGAGATCTCGTGTAGATACTGCTTCAGCGTCTCCGATGAACGCTCTCTGTTGCTCTTGCTGGTTGATTCGTTCATATCTTGGATGGACTGGCAGGCGCCCTGGATCCTCGGGTACTGCGGAGGCGCAGTATACAGCAGGCTGCTCCATTGTCCACCACCGGGAGAGAGGTCAGAGATCCCGGGCGGCCCGCTTCAGGTCGACGTGGGTGAGAGGCGCCAGGGCCCCGTCTGCTGCGGGAATCCGACCGGAGAGATTCTCCCTCAGGGCTTGAGCCAGCGCCGCGACCTCGCGACGGGAGTCCTTGAGCCGTTTCCGCATATCATAGGATGACCTCAACACCCGCGAGATTCACGCCCAGATCCTTGGTGAGGTGGAGAATCACCTCCAGGCGCCTGAGGTCGCGATCACCGTAGAGACGGGTGTTTCCAGGAGATCGGGACGGGGTCAACAGGCCTTCCCGTTCCCAGGTCCGCAGTGTCTGGGGATGAATCCCATAGCGGCCGGCCACAAACACTGATGCGGACCCCTCCTGCCCCGTCGCACTGACAAGCCCTCATGTCCCGCTCCTCCGGATGAGCTCGTCCCGGCCCGGCACAGGCAGCAGGTCGGCCAGGTCCTGGAGGAGCTGGCGCACTCTCTCATCCCCCGCATCGGGAGTCAGGACCCGGATTTCGACCAGTTGGTCGCCGCGGCCACCGCGGCGGGAAGGAGCGCCCTTCCCTTTGAGGCGCAGTTGCTGCCCCCCCTGGGTGCCCTGGGGCACGTTAAGAACGGCAGTGCCATCCACAGTGGGCACATGGATACGCGCTCCCACGGCGGCTTCGCTGACGGTGACGGGCACGGTACACAGGATGTTGTCCCCCAGACGCTTGAAGACCGGGTGCGGGTCGACGTTGACGCTGACCCGCAGGTCGCCGGCGCGGCCGCCCCGGGCACCGGCGTGTCCCTGACCGGCGATGCGCAGGCGTGTTCCCTCTGAAACACCTGCCGGGATACGGACTTCGATGGTTTGACTGTGGTCTTGCAGGCCACTCCCGCCGCAAACCCGGCAGGAGAGCAATCCCTGCCCCCGGCAAGCAGCACATGGCCCCTGCCGCTGAATGCGCAGGGGGGCCTTGAGCCCGCGGATGGCATCCATGAACCCGATTCGTATGACCGCTTCCACGTCGTCGCCCCGGAGTGGGCCCTCGCTCCGTGATGTCCGCGCGTGATGTCCGAAGATCTGCGAGAACAGATCTCCCAGGTCGCCCTGGAAGCCGGTGCCGCCGGCAAAGCCCGCAGGATTCCAGTCCACAGGGCCATGACCGCGGCCGACAGCACCTAACCGGTCATAGGCTTTTCTCTTTTCGGGGTCCGAGAGGATCCCGTAGGCCTCGGTAATTCCCTTGAACCGTTCCTCGGCAGCCTTGTCGCCGCGATTGACATCAGGATGGTATTTTCGTGCCAGACCTTTATAGGCCTTGCGAATCGCTTGCGGCGATGCATCCCGCCTGACGCCCAGGCGCTTGTAAGGGCTGGCGGCGGTCATCTCAGGATGTCTGGACCTGAATGCTGCGTGGCTTGCCCCGACGGCGTTTGGGCAGGACCACCCTCAGCAGACCCTGCCGATACTCCGCCGTGACCTTGTCTCGGTCAACAGCGGCGGAAAGATCGAATGTTCGTGAAAATGCCCCCTGTGAACGTTCGACGCGGTGATGCACCACATCGTTGCCGCCGGGCTGGACCCCCCCCTCGCCCTTGACGGTCAAGGCTGAGTCGGTGACGACCACGTCCAGATCCTTCATGGACAGGCCCGGGACCTCGGCAATCAGGACCACCTGCTCAGGCGTCTCGTAGAGGTCCACCAGGGGACTCCAGCTGCTGCCTTCGCTGCCGCTGGCGCTGAATTCAGCCCGAGTTGATGCTGATTCGAACAACCGGGCGATTCGATCCTTGAGTAGGGAAAGGCGTTCGAATGTGTCCTGGCTACCCTGCAACATGGACTCCTCCGTTCATTTGACGTCCTCATACTCGGCGTCGATGACTTCGCCCTCGCCGGTTTCTCCTGCTGCTTCCGGGGTATCTCCGGAGGCAGGTTCTGTTTCCTTCGCGCTGGTCTGATACAGGATTTGCGCCACTGCGTGCTGGCTCTGGGTGAGTTGCTCCTGAGCCTTGCCAATGGCGTCCATATCACTGCTTTCCAGGGCTTTGCGCAGACTCGCAATGGCTTCCCTCGCGGGCTCGCTCTGCTCGTCGGAGATCTTCTCCTTGTTGTCGTCCAGGAGTTTCTCCGCCTGGTAGGCTTCCTGCTCGGCCCGATTGCGGATTTCAACCTCCCGGCGACGTTTCTTGTCATCATCGGCGTGGAGCTCAGCATCTTGGACCATGGTCCCGATCTCGTCCTTGTCGAGACCCGATGAAGCCGTGATGGTGATGGATTGTTCCTTGCCGGTACCCTTGTCCTTGGCCGAGACATTCACGATACCGTTTGCGTCGATATCAAAGGTCACCTCGATCTGGGGCAGGCCCCGTGGGGCTGCCGGGATTCCCATGAGGTGGAATTTGCCCAGGGTGCGGTTGTCCACCGCCATTTCTCTCTCGCCTTGCACCACATGGACCTCAACGGAGGTCTGATTGTCGGCGGCGGTAGAGAACGTCTCGCTCTTCCGGCTGGGAATGGTGGTGTTGCGCGCGATGAGATTGGTGAACACGCCCCCCAGGGTTTCGATTCCCAGGGAGAGAGGGGTCACGTCCAGCAGGAGCATGTCCTTCACGTCCCCTGACAGAACACCTGCCTGAACGGCGGCGCCAATGGCCACCACTTCATCAGGATTGACACCCTGGTGGGGTTTCCTGCCGAACATTTCCTCGACCAGAGCCTGCACCCGGGGGATGCGCGTGGAGCCGCCCACGAGAACCACCTCGTGGATTTCATCGGTGGACAGTCCCGAATCGGCAATGGCCTTGCGGCAGGGTTCCAGGGTGCGCTGGAAGATCTTTTCGGCCAATTGCTCGAAACGCGCCCGGGTCAGTTTCAGCGCCAGATGCTTGGGGCCTGCGGCGTCGGCGGTGATGAACGGCAGGTTGACCTCGGTCTCCTTGGTGCTGGACAGTTCCATCTTGGCCTTTTCCGCAGCTTCTTTGAGGCGCTGCAGGGCCATCTTGTCTTTGCTGAGATCGATGCCCTGATCTTTTTTGAATTCGTCGACGATCCAGTCGATGATGACATCATCGATGTCGTCACCGCCCAGATGGGTATCACCATTGGTGGCCTTCACTTCCACCACCCCCTCACCCACCTCAAGGATGGAGATATCGAAGGTGCCACCGCCGAAGTCGAACACGGCGATTATATGGTCGTTTTTTTTCTCCAACCCGTAGGCGAGGGCGGCAGCGGTGGGTTCATTGACGATACGCTCCACGTCGAGGCCGGCGATACGGCCGGCGTCCTTGGTGGCCTGGCGCTGGCTGTCGTTGAAATAAGCCGGCACGGTGATCACTGCCTTGGTGACTTTCTCGCCCAGGTAAGCCTCGGCGGCCTCTTTCATCTTCTGGAGGATCATCGCGGAGATCTCAGGGGGAGCCAATTTCTTGCCACAGAGCTCGACCCATGCGTCGCCATTCTCGGCCTCGATCACCTTGTAGGGGACGCGCGTGCGATCTTCTGTCAGTTCGCTGAACTTGTGCCCCATGAAGCGCTTGATGGAGAAGACGGTATTTTCAGGGTTGGTGACCGCCTGGCGCTTGGCCACCTGCCCCACCAGGCGTTCCCCCTTGTCATTGAAGGCGACAACGGAGGGGGTGGTGCGGCTGCCTTCGGGGTTGGGGATCACCGTGGGTTTACCCCCCTCCATGACCGAAACCACCGAATTGGTGGTCCCCAGATCGATTCCGATTATCTTTGCCATTGAATTTCTCCCAGTGTTTGGTTTCTTGGATCACCGGGAGTATAAGATTTGAGTGGAGGCGGGTCAAAAATGCTGCAAGCCATTTAAATGCATGGTTTTGTGCCTGTTCTTGCCAAGGCTTCTGTCAACGCAGGGATGAGAGCGTCGCCGGTGAGTTTGGCTGGGATTCGATGCGCCCTGTCAGGATCAATTCGGGCCTGTGGTTCCCGTTCCCATCCGCGCCGCGGATCTGATAGCTCCGCCTGGTGAGGATGTAGCTGTAGCGGCGTCCCCAGGGATCCTCCAGTTCCGCCGGCGTGACCAGCCCCATGGCCACCAGATCATCCAGGGTTTCCGGGTACCGTAAGCTGTGGAGAGCGAAAAGCCGCACGGCAAACTCCAGCCGGGCCAGGCGGCTCTGGCTTGCGGAGAGGCGCAGGGTCTCCATGCTCGGGGTGATGCCGCCGTAGGGCGCCAGGGCCGCCCCGGGGAAAGTCTGGAGATGATGCCAGGCTCCGCCCAGGAGCAGGGCTGAGCCCAAAAACGCAGCCGCGGCCGTCATGGCCCTGTCCAGGAATTCCCGGTGGAGAGGCAACTTGCTGGGTCCTTCCTTGACGGCTTTCACCTCCTCGATCAAATCGGTTTCCATCAAACCGAAGAGGGCCTTGCACGTCTCGAATTCACCCAGATCACTGCGGTCGATGATCTCCTGGACGCTGCGCCGGCCATCCAGGAGGTTGTAGACAAGGAGCTCTTTGGTCGAGACGGTGACCCATTCAGGCTCACTGGTGGAAGGTTCCGGCTTTTCTTCCGCGCTGTGTGGCTCACCGATGCTATCCAGAGCGGCATCCAGTTCGGATTCATCCACAAGTCCGCCCCTGGCATCTTCAGCGAGAATCTCACGACCCGGATCTGTTGGCTGGAGCACCATCTGGAAGGAGCGCACCTGGCGTTCGATGAGAGGCCACTCGTCCAGAATACGCATGCCCTCCATGAGGATGCTGTCCACGGGAATGGGATGGAAATGATGGCTCGGATTGTCCCTGGCGGTGGTCTGCGCGAAATGGAACTCACCCTGGGACCAGCGGAAGAGTCTGTAGATGATCTGCGTCACCTGAAGGGCCAAGGCACGTCCCAGATCCTCGGCGGAGAGGATTTCCTCCTGGAGGAGCAAATCGCCGATCCGCTTCCCTGTTTCCCTCTGCAGGATGAGGATTCTGTTGAGCTGGGTCCGGGTCAGCTTCCCCGTTTTCAGAAGGACGTTGCCCAGGCGATCTTCGATCCGTTTTGTTTCAGATTCCGCGCCAATGATTCTTCCATTTTCGCAGATTATCGAGACCGTATCCTCGCTCCCGCTGAGCCGCAGGATGCCGGTCTTCCTCTGCAGCCCGATGAGCTGGAGGATGTCTGCCAGGGAGAAGTCGAGAAGTGTGCCCTGCAACGCCATGGTTTCAGCCTTTTCCAGCGCTGACTGCGGCCCCGCTGTGGGAGGGCAGCAGCCAGCCCAGCAGCCAGGCCAGCACCAGGCAGGAAAGTCCGACGGTGAGGGTCAGGCGCGGGCCGCTGGAGATCGGCGTATAAGCGGCCACCGGCAGCAGATTGTAAAGAAGCGCTGCGGCCAGGCCACAACTCGCCAAGGTCAGGAGGGTGGCGCCCAGCAGAGGCCGCCCTGACCAGATCTGACCACCGCCGGGCAAAAAGGCCGACAACATCCTGCAGCTACGGAGACGGTTTCTCCGGTAACCTGCAATCTCCCGGCGCTTCTGATCCCGGGAGCGGCGCGGCAGAGATGTTGTGCGCGTGGCCAGGACCACACAGGTCGCGCAGCGGCTATCGTCCTGCAGGTTGAGAGAACAGCGCCGGCAGGCGATGCGGCCGCAACTGGAGCAGCGAACGGGATAGTTCTTGCGCCGCAGACGCCAGAATCCCAGACCGAGGGCTGTCACCGGCAGGAGCAATGCCGGCCAGGTGGAAGCCGCATACACGGCGACATGCGGGTCCCCTTCCTGGCCCAGGGCCTTTCTGGCATGGGCCAGCGCAACGCTGATCGGGATCTGATCTTCCAGAACATCCAGCCGGTCACTTCCCTGGCGACGATCCGAGAGAAGGGATGTCATGGCCGACAGATCGCGGATCTGCGCGGCCGCCAGAGTCTTCTCGGCGGCGGTGAAATCGAACCGGTGTTCCTGGGTGAGGTAGAGATTGTAGTGCGCCACCATGTGATTCGGGTCGGCTTCGATGGCTTTGCGGAACTGCCCCGCGGCGGTTGCGTAGCGGCCGCGGCTGAAGTACAGGGCACCTGCGTTGTTGTAAGCGTAACTCAGGCGGGGGTCCAGTTCCGTGGCCCGTTGATAAGCAGAGATAGCCTCCACATCTCGCCCCATTCCTCGTGCCTGATCGGCCAGGAGGAGGTGCAGCACCGCGTCGTCTGGGCTGCGGGCGGTCAGTTCAGTGAACGTGCGATACCGATCTGCGCCCACGCTGCCGCCGGCGGCACCAGCCACCTGCACCAGGCGTGGGTCGACTGTGTCAGCAGTAAGGTGTGCCGCCAGAGGGAGCATGAAACCCACAATAGCCGCAGCCAGGACCAGGGCCACCGACGCAACGCGCTCGCCCAGCGACAGGAAGGGCAGCATGAGCGCGAGCCACAAGAGTGGCGCCCAGGCAAACCCCCAGGGCAGGGCCAGAGGGAGGAGAATGATGAAGAAGGCCAGCGTGCGGGCCGTGATGGGCGGCAGCCGGGGCATGAGAGCTTCCGCCAGGTCGTGATGGATGAGGCGGAATGTCTTGCAGAACAGGATGAGGAGAAAGGCCATCGTCGTGATGACAAGGCCCAGGGAGAAAGCCCAGAGAACGGCCAGCATGAAATTGGTGCGATAGATCCAGTTGCGTCCTGCGGCCCGAACACCACCTGCCAGGGAATCCAGAGAGGCGCTGGCACCTTCGCCTGCCCGCCACTGGGTGCGCGCCAGACCGAACCAGGCCTGAGGCATCTCGGAATCGAACTCCAGAGCCAGCCTGAATGCTTCCATGGCTTCCGCGTGTTGTTCCAGGGCCAGATTCTCGTATCCCTCGAGAACAAAGGCGCCGGCCAGATCCTCCGACCGGGACACGCCATTGAGACGCCGCTGGAGTTGCAGGTCCTTGACCACCTCGTCGGCGGCGAGAGGGTCTCCCTTCTCCAGCAGAACGTGGCGTTCTGTCCACAGATCAATCAGATTGCCGGTCCTGGATCCTTGGCCGGGCGTGCCGCCAGGGGCGGTGACGGAGGCTTGTGACGGGTTCCCCAGGGACCATGTCCCGGCCCCGAAGACCAGAAGGGAAGCAAGTATGACGGCGGCTCGATTCACGGGCGCAGGCTGGCCTGGTGCATGTCCGGCCAATCGGACGTATGCGGCGCAAATCTAAGGCCCGGAAGGACCTGATTCAAGAGAAAGGGCTGAAAACCGCACGCCCGGAAGAGGTCAGGCCGGGTTGGTTTTGGAGACGCCCAGGTACTGCATCCGCAGGTTGTAGAGGGCCTCCTCCAGAAGCTTGGTCTCGCCTGGCTCCAGGTTGCCTCTGGTCTTTTCTTCCAGCAACTCCAGCACGTCGACGAAGAAGCGGGCGCGCTCCAGATCGGCCGGATGGGGGTCGACGCCCTCCTGGGTGGGAATGCCAAGTTCCTGCAGCGCAGACATGTATAGGAAGTAGACAAACGACTGGAAGTCCACTTTGGCGGGGGGACTTGCCTCACTCCCGCCGAGAGACTTCGGGGTGGAATTGGCAGCCGGTGGGGAGGGGGGGGGCGCGGGTGGATCTGTGGCGCTCGGCTGCGCGGAGGGCTCGCTTCTCACGGGCGGTTCTGGAGCCGTTGGTTCCCCTCCTGTCGGGCTCCCCTGGTCCTGCGCGGCGGAATCTTCTTCGCGCAATTGCCCATCGCTGCGGAACTTGCGACGATCCGTGACTTTTACTTTCATATGGTCTCTCCCCGCCCTTCCATGATGCATTCTGGTGCAATGGTAACATCGCAGCTCTCGCCGAATCAATGGCGACCACAGGTTCAGGAGAAGTTATGAAGGCCTTTGCAGATCTGGTACGGCTCATGGATCGTCTGCGTGACCCGGGTGGCTGCCCATGGGATCGGGAGCAGACCCTCGACACGCTGAAGACCTATCTGCTGGAGGAGACGTACGAGGTTCTGGATGCCCTGGATCATGGTGATGCGGCGGATCACTGCGAAGAACTGGGTGACCTTCTGTTGCAGGTGATCTTTCAGTCCAAGTTGCGAACCGAGATGAAGGAGTTCACCATCGAGGATGTCATCCGCGGCATTCATGAGAAGCTCGTGCGGCGCCATCCCCACGTCTTCGCAGACGCGGTGGCCACCACCGCCGACGAGGTTCTGGATCAGTGGGAACGAATCAAGGCGAAGGAGAAGGTGGGTACGTCACGTCCCTCCATCCTGGATCATGTGCCGGCGCGATTACCCGCGCTGTTACAGGCCTTGCGTTTGACGGAGAAAGCCGCGCGGGTTGGTTTCGACTGGACCGCCGAGGCCGATCTCCTGGCGAAAGTCGAGGAAGAATGGGAGGAACTCCGCAGCGAGATGGGAGCCGGCAACGCCCAGGGCATTGCCGAGGAACTGGGTGATCTGCTCTTTGTTCTGGCCAACCTTGCCCGCCGGCACGGGCTGGATCCCGAACAGGCCCTGCGCCGGGCCAACGGCAAGTTCATCCGGCGATTCAGGTACATCGAGTCCCGTCTTGCCGAAAGCGACCGCCGGCCGGAGGACTCAAGCCTGGCGGAAATGGACGCCCTCTGGAACGAGGCAAAAAGAGAACTGGGGCGTCCGGGCTAGCCGGGTCGCCGGGTGGTCACAGGATTTTCACCGAGCCCATGGCTCTGAACTTCGCGTGGCGATCTGCCAGAATGTCGGTGATATCCCTGGACATGAGGCGCTTCAGATTGCGCTTCAACACCCGCTCAAGGATCTCGAACATCTGCTCTCGATGGGCATGTGCTCCGCCAACCGGCTCGGGCACGATCTCATCCACGATGCCGAGTTTTTTGAGATCCGGTGCCGTCAGCTTCAGTGCCCGGGCGGCGTCCTGCTTCTTCTCGTTGGACTTCCACAGGATGGCCGCGCACCCCTCGGGGCTGATGACGGCATAGATGGAGTGGGCAAGGATCTGGATGTGATCTCCCACGCCCAGGGCCAGGGCGCCGCCGCTCCCCCCTTCGCCGGTGATGGTCACGATGATGGGCACCTTCAGGCGGGCCATTTCCCGGAGGTTCATGGCAATGGCTTCCGCCTGGCCGCGTTCTTCGGCGCCGATGCCCGGATAGGCACCCGGTGTGTCGATGAAGGTCAGGACAGGGCGGCCGAATTTCTCCGCCATTTTCATGATGCGCAGGGCCTTGCGGTACCCCTCTGGTCGAGGCATGCCGAAGTTGTAGCGAATCTTCTCCTTGGTGATGCGCCCTTTCTGATGTCCGATGACGGCGACGGGTCTCTCGTGGAACATGGCGAAGCCGGTGATGATGGCCGGGTCGTCGGCGAACTTCCTGTCGCCATGGAATTCGATGAAATCAGTGAACAGCGACTCGATGTAGTCAGCGGGATAGGGCCTCTGCGGGTGTCGGGCCACCAGTGTTGACTGCCAGGGAGTCAGCTTGGCATAGACCTCTTTGCGCAGACGCTGAAGGCGATCCTGGAGCTTCCTGACCTCGCGCTCGCGCCCCTGCTGGGCACCGAAGCCGCCCAGTTCCTCGATACGGCGCACCAGGTCTTCGATGGGCTTTTCGAATTCCTGTTCGTCCATGGCGGCCATCTTACACTCTCACCTGTGACGCCGGGATTCAAGAGCGCCCGGGGACGAGGCGAATGCCAGTTCCGCCGCCCTGCCCTTCAGGTCGCCTGCCAGCCGTCGCCGGCGTGTCGCTGTCAGGCGCTGCCGCAGTTCCGGGCCGCGGGGAATCCCGGCCGCCAGGAGATCCCCGGCGTCGATGAGCAGGTGGACCCCCTTCCGGCGGCTCCTGAAGCGGGCCAGCGCCCGGCGCAGTTCTCCGGCCTGGATGCATGCTTGAGCCAGGATGAGCGCATCCTCATCCAGGTCCAGGGCCCAGTCGGCCAGCCGCGAGGAGCCGGGCGGCCGGGGAAGATTTTCGAGGCGCCGGCGCAGGCCCTGGGCCTGAGCCAGGATGGCCTCGGCCCGGCGCGCCACGCCGCCGGGAAGCTGCAGTTTTCCCAGGCCTGCGCCGGGGCCGTCCATGGCCATGCAGGCCAGGATCACGGGTAGGGTCTCCTGCCCCCTGCGGGAGGAAAGCTCGCGCTGGAGGCGTCGGCAGGCGGCCAGTGGTGGGGGCACAAGCCCTCCCTGATCGCCGCTGAGCAGGCCTGCGCGGGCCGCACGGCGCACCGCTCGTGGCCAGTCGATCTCCATGGCCAGAAGGCGAATTTCACGCCCCAGGCGGGCGGGCGCGAGAAGTCCGGGGCCACCTTCCTGAACACTCCTCCCCAGCGCTCTGGCGGTGAACGGTTCCAGGCGGAACCCGAGGCGGGAGGCCAGCCGCACGGCTCGATGAGCTCGGGAGGGATCATCCTGAAACGAGTCCGGGTGCAGGATGCGGATGTACCGGGCGTGCAGGTCTTCCTGGCCGCCTGTGGGGTCGAGTAGCCGGCCCGGGCCATGTCTTCCCCACCGCCACGCCATGGCGTTGATGGTGAAGTCCCGGCGCGCCAGATCCTCCTCCGGGCTGGCCGGCGTCACCACGGGGAGCGCGCCGGCGCTGCCATAGCGTTCCCGCCTGGGCGCTGCCAGGTCCACACGCCAGCCACCGGGGAGATGGGTCACAGCCGTGGCGAAGCGTCTGTGAGAGGTGAGGCGGGCAGGGGCCGCCGCGGCGAAGGCGGCTGCCAGACCCAGGGCGTCGCCATCCACCATGAGATCCAGATCCAGCGGGGCACGACCCAGGAGCAGGTCCCGGGAGGTGCCGCCCACCAGAAAAACAGTCTCCCGCCGCTGCCGGGCCAGTTTCAGGATCAGGGTGAGGGCCCGGGCCAGGGGTGCCGGCAACTGAGTTCGCGGTTGCGGTCTGTTCCCGCCCTTGAGCCCGCCCATCCCTCTCTACCTCAGGCCCGGGGGTGGGTGCGGGCGTAGATGCGACGCAGTCGCTCGCGGCTGACATGGGTGTAGATCTGGGTGGTGGAGATATCGGCGTGTCCCAGCAGGGTCTGCACCGTGCGCAGGTCGGCGCCATGCTCCAGAAGATGGGTGGCGAAAGAGTGGCGAAGGGTGTGGGGCGAGAAGGAGCAGGTGATGCCGGCCCGGGCCGCCAGAAGACGCAGGTTTTTCCAGTAGGCCTGCCGGGTCATGGGGCGGGCCGGCCGACGTCCTGGAACCAGAAGCTTCGTGGCCACGCCGCCCACGAGCCAGGGCCGTCCCCGGTCCAGATACAGGCGCACGGCATCGGCGGCGCGCTCACCCAGTGGGACCAGACGTTCCTTATCCCCTTTCCCCCGCACCAGAATGAAGCCACCCTCCAGGTTCATATCCTGGAGGCGCATCCCGAGAAGCTCGCTGACACGCAGCCCGGTGGCATAGAGAAGCTCCAGCAGAGCCGCGTCACGCAGACCGCGGGGCGTGGTGAGATCGACGGCCGCCAGCAGGTCCTCCACTTCCTTTTCGCTGAGACAGCGAGGGAGAATCCGCCACGGACGAGGTGTCTCCATGTTCCGGGTCGGCTCATCCGGGCGGGTGCCCTCGGCGACCAGGAAACGGAAGAACATGCGCAGAGCGGAGATCTGGCGGGAGACCGTGGCCGCGGCCAAACCGGCCGCCCGCCGGGAGCGCAGGAACGCGATCAGCTCCGGGGTTGTGGCCTGTGAAAGGGTGACTTTCTCTGCCTGCTTCAGCCAGGCCGCGGCCTGACTCAGGTCGCGCCTGTAGGCAGCCAGGGTGTGCCGGCTCAACCCTCTCTCGACGGCCAGGTACTCCAGGAAGCCGGCAATCTGCCCCTCAGGCATGGGTCTTCTCCAGCACAAACGTGACCGGGCCGTCGTTGACCAGGGAGATCTTCATCATGGCGCCGAACAGGCCCGTGCGCACCGGGGTGTCCCCGGCGGACAGTTCGGAGATGACCCGGTCGTACAGGGCGCGCGCCTTCCCGGGTGGAGCCGCGCTCTCGAAGCTGGGCCGGCGTCCGCGGGCCAGGTCCGCCGCCAGGGTGAACTGGGACACAACCAGGATCTCTCCCCGGATGTCGCCCAGGGAAAGATTCATGCGCCCGCCGGCGTCGGCGAAGATACGCAGGAGCGGCAGGCGCCGGGCCAGCCAGACAGCTTCTACCTCGGTGTCCCCCTTCTGCACGGCAAGGAGAACCAGCAGGCCCGGGCCGATGGACGAAACAACATGGCCGTCCACGGCCACGGAGGCTTCAGTCACTCTCTGGATGACGGTCCGCACCGCGTCCCCGCAGTTCGCCCCAGATCTGCTCGCCTTCCCGGGATCCCAGAAGGCGCGCCACCAGGAGGTAGGCGATGCCCCCGGCGGCAATCAGGACTCCCAGAGTTCCGGCCCGGGCACCGAGGCCGACGCGGGAGCCGAAATCAGCCCAGTCTAGCATCGCCGTCAGCACGCCTCCCATCACCGCCGTTGCCGCACCCAGGCGCAGGATGGATTGTCCCACCGGCATCAGCCACTCTCTTCCCTCCCGGCGGCAGAGAAGGAAAAGGAGGCCGCCGGCGTTGACCGTGGCGGCCAGGGATGTGGAAAGGGCGATACCGGCGTAACCCAGCCACCAGGCCAGCCCGATGCAGAGAGGCACATGCAGCAGGAAGGCGAAGGCACCCACCCGCACCGGCGTGGCCGTGTCCATGCGGGCGTAGAAGGCCGGCGCGAGAATCTTGATGAACCCGTTGGGCAGGAGCCCGACGGCGTAGAAGGCCAGAGCCTGGGAGGTGAGCAGGACATCGGTCTGGCTGAACGCGCCACGCTGGAAGAGGGTGGCGATGATCGGCTCGCGGAGAATCATGAGGCCGGCCGCCGCCGGCATGGTGACGAAGGCCACGTAGCGCAGCGCTCGTGTCAGAGTCGCGCGCATCTCCGCATCCTGGCCCCGCACCGCGAAGCGGGCGAGGGTGGGCAGCATCACCGTCGAGATGGAGATGACGAACAGGCCCAGAACCAGTTCCTCCACGCGTACCGCGTAATACAGGTAACTCACCGAGCCGGTACCCAGGAACGAGGCCACCTGGCTGTCCACCACCAGATTCATCTGGGTCACGCCCAGACCGAAGAGGCCGGGGATCATGAGGCGGCCGATCTTCCGGATGCCCGGGTCCCAGAGGGAGAAGCGGGGGCGAAGAAGACCGGTACGGCGGAGAAGAAACGGCAACAGGAAGCCGAGCTGGAGGGACCCTCCCACGACAACTCCCACGGCAAACCAGGTGGCAGGGCGGGTGGAGTGGCGCGCGGCCACAAGGGCGAACGTGATGATGCTGAGGTTCAGGAGGACTGGGGTGAAGGCCGGGGCGGCAAAGACACGCACTGAATTGAGGAGAGCCATGACCAGCGCGGTGAGGCCGATGAACAGCAGGTACGGGAACATGATCCGCGTCAGCCCGACCGTGAGGTCCAGCTTGCCGGGAACCACGGTGAAGCCGAACGCCATCACGCGGACCAGGGTTGGCGAGAACAGGATGCCCAGGCCGGTCAGGAGGAGAAGCAGCGCACCCATGGTCCAGAAGGCGGTGGCGGCGAGCCGCCATCCGGCTTCTTCGCCATCCCGTTGGCGCGTTTCGGTGAAGACCGGCACCAGGGCGGCCGTCAGGGCTCCCTCCCCCACAAGGCGCCGCAGCAGGTTGGGGATGCGGAAGGCGATGACGAAAGCGTCGGCGCTGTCCGCAGCACCCAGAATGGAGGCCTGGAGGAGGTCACGGAGATAGCCGAAGATCCGCGACAAGAGGGTCATGGCGCCCATGGCGCCGGCCGACCTGGTCATGTTGGGAGCTGCTGGCACCCCATGGCTTCCGACGCCGGCCACAGGACGACGCCGGCTGGATTCTCGACCGCTTACTTGACGATCCAGGTGTCCCCTGCGTTGAGGAGAGATTCTATGGTCCCCTCTCCCAATTTTTCCGTCACGCTGCGCACCTGCTCGTTGACCCCGTCCTCATAGGAATCGATGTCGATAGCTCTGAAAATGCCGATGGGCGTGGGGAACTTGGGCGCCACCATACGCGACAGCAGGAAGGCATACGCAGCCGGCCGGGTCTCATCATGCACCACAAGCTCATCTTCCGAGACCGAGCCATCAAGATCGACCACCTCCGGCAGGTACTTGCTCATGCGGATTCCCCGCTGGTGTTCCTTGCCATAGACCAGCGGCTTCCCCTGCTCCAGCACCACCTGATTGTCATCTCGGTTGGGCTTGTCGGTGATATTCGCGAAGGCGCGATCGTTGAAGATGTTGCAGTTCTGCAGGATCTCCACGAAGGCGGTGCCCTTATGCGCGGCGGCGCGGGTCAGTACCTCTTTCATATGCTTCTGGTAGATGTCCACCGTGCGGGCCACGAAGGTGCATTCCGCACCCAGGGCCAGAGAGATCGGATTGAACGGGCGATCCACCGAGCCGAACGGCGAGGACTTGGTCTTCTTTCCTTTTTCCGAGGTCGGCGAATACTGTCCCTTGGTCAGGCCGTAGATTTGGTTGTTGAAGAGCAGGATCTTCAGGCCCACATTGCGGCGCATGGTGTGAATGAAGTGGTTGCCCCCGATGGACAAAGCATCACCATCCCCGGTGATCACCCAGACGGAGAGATCCGGGTTGGCGACCTTCAGGCCTGTGGCGATGGCCGGGGCGCGTCCATGGATGCTATGGAATCCGTAGGTGTTCATGTAATACGGAAAGCGCGACGAACAACCTATGCCTGAGACCACGACAAACTTCTCTTTGGGAATCCCCAGGGTGGGGAAGACCTGCTGGACCGCATTGAGAATGGCATAATCCCCGCACCCCGGGCACCAGCGGACCTCCTGGTCGCTGACAAAGTCCTTTTTCTTCAGGGCTGGCGATTGCTGCATCTGGGCCGTCGTACTCATGATGTTCTCTCCAGAAGTTGGTTGATCTTGTTGAACATTTCCCGCTGGGAGAAAGGCCGGCCCTGAATTTTTGAGAGAGAGACGGTCTCTTTCAAATAGCTGGAACGCAGCATGCTGGCGAGTTGGCCGCAGTTCAACTCGGGGACCAGCACCTTCTCGAAGCGGGCGAGGATAGCGCCCAGATTACGCGGGAACGGGAACAGGTGTCGGATGTGAATGGCTGAGACATCCACTCCATCGGCGTGGCAGCGGCGCACGGCGGAAATGATGGCACCATAGGTACTGCCCCAGCCAACCACCAGCAGTTTGCCGCTTTCGGGGCCCAGAATTTCAAGGTCGGGAATGTCCTGGGCTACCCGCTGGATCTTTTCGGCCCGCAGTCTCACCATACGCTCGTGGTTCAGAGGGTCATAGCTGACGTTACCGTCTTCCTCATTTTTTTCCAGGCCACCGACCCGGTGTTCCAGGCCTGGTGTGCCAGGGATACCCCAGGGGCGGGCCAGGGTCCGCTTGTCCCGCAGGTAGGGCCGGAACGATTTGGCGTCGGTCCAGTAGCTTGTTTTTATGGACGGCAGTTCATCTACGGCGGGCAGCTTCCAGGGCTCGGCGCCATTGGCCAGGTACCCGTCGGAGAGGATCATGACCGGGGTCATATATGCCAGGGCGATGCGCACGGCTTCGAAGGCTATGTTGAAACAGTCCGCCGGAGTGGCCGGAGCCAGGACGGGCAGGGGCGATTCCGAGTTGCGCCCGTAGACGGCCTGGAAGAGGTCGGCCTGCTCCGTCTTGGTGGGGAGGCCGGTGGAAGGGCCACCCCGTTGGACATTGACAATGATCAGGGGCAGTTCCACCATGATGGCCAGTCCGATGGCTTCCATCTTCAAAGCCACACCGGGGCCACTGGTGGTGGTGACACCCAGGGAGCCGCCGAAAGATGCGCCAATGGCCGCACAGACACCCGCGATTTCATCCTCGGCCTGGAAGGTTTCAATGTTGTAGTTCTTGTACCCCGCCAACTGGTGCAGAATGTCGCTTGCGGGGGTGATGGGGTAGCTGCCCAGGAAGAGCGGCAGGTTTGCCGTCTTGGCGGCGGCGACGAGCCCCAGGGAGAGGGCCTGGTTGCCTGAGACGTTGCGGTATTTTCCAGGGGGCAGTTTGGCCGCGGGAACCTTGTAGGTCTCGTGGAAGACCTCCGTGGCCTCGCAGTAAGCAACACCCGCCCGCAGGGCCATCTTGTTGGCCTCGATGAGGTCGTCCTTGCCGCGAAACTTCTGTTCCAGCCAGCGCTCGGTCACATCCGTGGGACGTTCGTAGAGGTAATACATCATGCCGAGTGCGAAGAAATTCTTGCACCGGTCCACCGCCCGGGTATCGAGTTTGCTCTCCCTCAGGGCCGCCCTGGTCAGGCGTGTCACATCGATGGCGAACAACCGGTAGCTATCCAGGGAGCCGTCCTCCAGGGGATTGCTGTCATAATGCGCTTTCTGCAGATCCCTTGGCGAAAACGAATCGGTATTGGCGACGATCACACCGTTGGGCTTGAGGCCCTCCAGATTGACCTTCAGGGCCGCCGGATTCATGGCCACCAGGACATCGGCCTGGTCGCCGGGCGTGAAAACCTGGTTGGACGAAAAGCGGATCTGGTAGCCGCTGACTCCGGGCAAGGTGCCAGCCGGCGCCCGGATCTCGGCCGGGAAGTCAGGCAACGTGGAGACGTCGTTGCCCATGGACACCGTGGTGCTGGTGAACTGGGAACCCGTCAACTGCATCCCGTCCCCGGAGTCGCCGGCGAATCGAATCACGACGTCATCAAGTATCACTGAAGGACGCGGATTGGTGACAGTCTTCTGTTTCATCATGGTGGCCAGGGAGACGCATACTCCGGCAGCAAGCCGGGACGCAGTCAGAATCGCGATAGCACCTGTTCAGGAACCTTGTTGGAACCTGCCTGGGCATTGCGGGCGTTAAAGAACACCTTACAGGACGAAGACCGGAAAACCACGGGGGGAGCCGCCTCCCGTTTCCTTCTCCATCCGCGAAAAGAATACTGTGCGCACTGAGGGAAGTCAAATCCTGCGCTGTGAAAAACATGGTAAACTTGCTCCCTCGGAGAGCCTAGAGGAGTCAAAAGATGGCCAGCTATAATCGTGTCCTGCTCATCGGGAATCTGGGACGGGATCCTGAGTTGCGGTACACCCAGAATCAGACCGCGATCTGCAACCTGAATATCGCCACCAACGAGGTGTGGAACGACAAATCAGGAAATCGCCAGGAAAAAACCGAGTGGCACCGGGTCGTGGTCTGGGGCAAGCAGGGGGAACAGGTTTCCAAGTACCTGCACAAGGGCAGCCAGGTTTTTGTGGAAGGCAGCCTGACCACCCGCTCCTGGGATGACGCCAAGACGGGCCAAAAACGGTACATGACCGAGATCCGGGCCCAGACGGTCCGTTTTCTGGATCGCAAAGGCGAGGGCGCAGCACCCAGCCCCACGGACGGTGGCGCCCCCTTTGAGGGTGACGATCCCCAGTTTGCCGACGACGATATTCCGTTCTGAGAGACCGGGACGGCTTCAGGACGAGGCGTTGGCAGGATTGCTGAGCCGTGCGACGGCCTGGGCAGCGTCACCTGCATAGATGGACTGGGGGTGTTCGATAGCCAGCCTGCGGTAGCTCTCCTGCGCCTCATCCAGCCGCCCGGAGGTCTCCTGGCCGCGCGCCAGTTCCATCAGAGCCGCGTCTGCCGGGAACAGGAGGCTGGGATTGTCCGCCAGATCATGGAGAATGGCAAGGCCTTCCTCGTTGCTCCCACTCTCCAGATTGGCTGCGGCCAGGGCCCGGCGAGCTGCGGGAAGCAGATGGGATGTGGCATGCTCCTGCACAAAGTCCACCAGGGCGGTTTTGGCTTCTTCAACGCGGCCCATCCTCAGAAGGGTGGTGCCACGCAGAAATGCGGAATCCACCGCGGCCTTGGATGATGGGTAGGTGGCCAGCAGCTCCTCGAGTCCGGCCAGAACAGCTTCATTCCGCTCGCCGGTGCTGCCGAAGGTTGATTCTCCGGTCAGGGGCGGGAGTTGCCCGGGCGGCAGGATGGTTGCGGCCATGAGACTCATGGATTCACCAAGCATCACATCTGCTGCCCTGCCGCGGGCGCTGATGATGGAGACCAGGACGACGGCAAGCAGCACGAAAGCAGCGGTGCCGGCAACGGCCATGGCCACGTTACGCCAGTTTTTCTCGACCCAGCCGACGGCCATCTCCACCTTACTGATGAACTCATCCTTCTGGGTCATTTCGTGCCGGGTGAGCCTCTTGTTCATCAGAATGTCTCCAGGGCGGCTTCAGGCCGTCGGTGAGAATGGAAATCCTACGAGGGGATCTCGTGTGTGTCAACGGTTGTTGTGGGCCTGGCTGGTCACTTTCCTTCTGGCGAGCGAGATGGGCATGCCGGTGGCGGTCCCTCCCGGACCTTGCCAGGGCGGCCTGGACCCGGCGGGACTGGGAGAAGTGCAGGCCCGGACCCGGGCGCTGGCGCGTGGGCTGGGCCTGCCGGTGCCTCCCTGGGTTGAGATTGCGCCGGTTCCCGACAGCGCCGCGGGTGTGGCTTTCGGCCCGGTGATCCGTCTGCGGCCGGCGCCGGAACCGATCCTGCTGGCCACCTTATTTCACGAGGCGGGCCACTTCGGCCCGGGGCGGGCCCGCCCGGTGGAGGAGGCCGTGGCCGATCTCACCCGCCGGGCCCTGGTGGCGGAACTCTTGGCGCGGGAGCCGCGCCTGGCTCTGCCCCTGCTCGCGATCCTGATTCCTCCGGTTGCCGGCCTCTCTGCCGGAGACCGCGTGCCGTCCTCTCGGGGAACGCCTCCCGCCCGGGACCTGCCCCTCTACCGAGAGGCTTCGCTGCTGGCTGTGGCCCTCTGGGAGGCCGTCCCGCTGCCCGGGGATCGCAGCGAACCCGGCAGCCAGGCGTTGCGCCTGGCGCGGGCGGCAAGGCTGGGCCGCACTCTACCCTCGGCTGAAATCCTTGCCATGGCACCTCCCGGCGTGGACGGCCAGAGGGAAGCCATGCAGCGGTTCAGCACCGGACATGTGATTCCCCTTCTGCGTGCGGCTCTGCCTCTGGCGGGCCGGCACGCTCACCGGCTGGAACGGCTTCTCGACGCGGTGGACCATCCCGGAATGGAGAGCTCGTGGTTGGCCTGGGCGCGGACAACCCTGGCGGAAGATGATACCCAGCGCATTCTGGCCCATGATGTTCTCGCCCTCAGGGTCCCGGGCGAGGCGGGTGAGCTCCCCTACCTGGATGACTGGATAGGAATCGCCGACTCCCGGGAGGATCGCCTCTCCAGGGAAAGGGCGCTGGTCCGGCGGGGCAGTCTTTACGCGCGCATGGGAAGGACCGAGGCGGCAGCCGGGGACCTGATGGCGGTCCTCCTGGAGGGGCAGGATCTTTCCCTGGTGGCGGAGGCAGCCGTGCAACTGGCCCGATCCGGACATCTGACCCGGAAGAGCATGAGCGACCTGCTGGACTTCGCCCCGGCCCTGGCAGCGTGTGGTGCCACGGGCACCGCGGTGAAGGCCCTGGCCCTCCGGGAGGCAGGCTTTCACGAGGAAGCGCTGCTCATTTTTCCCCACGGCGGACTTCCCTCTCCCGACTGGGCGTACAGTGCGGCCTGGGCCGAAACCCTGGCCGCCACCGGGCGGCATGCGGAGGCCGCAGCGCTGCTCCGCCAGAGGGCCGCGTCCTGGCGGCGGCTTCAGGGAGGGCGCCCGCCCGCCGCTGCGGCCCTCATGGCCGCTGTTTTCATCGAAAGGGGGGGAGAGCCCGGCCTGGCGGAAAGAGCGGCCCGGGAGATCGCGCGCATCGACGGCTCACCCGACCTCCTGCTGGCGGAGGCCGCGAGGCGGTGGCAGCGCGATGGGAGCATCCGCAGGGCCCGGAGAGCCTGGCGCCGTCTCCTGCGCCGGGTGCCCGAGAGTGACCAGGCCGGGGCTGCCCGCCGGGCTCTCGCGGCCGGGCCCTAGGATTCCTCTTCTGTGACCGCCTCGGTCAAGGGGCCGCCGCCCGCAGGACGGGCGAGAAAGCAGGCGCCCCCGATCATCAGGGCGGAGAGATAGTGCAGCCCGCGGGCCAGGAACACCGCGGCCAGAGCTTCCGGAGCCGCGGCCCCCGCGCCAACGAGAGGAATGATGGCCGCCGCCTCGGTGGTCCCGGCGCCTCCCGGCGTCCCCGAGAGAGTCCCGGCCAGCGAGCCCAGGGCCCAGGCTGCGGCTGCCGCCTGAAAACTGAACGGGACGCCGACGGCTCTCCCGGCGATCCACAGGACCACCACATTCAGCATCCAGACCACTGTCCCACCCCCTACCATGAGGAGATAGGTGACAGGCCGGCGGAGAACCTGGCGCGATGCCAGGGCTGCTCCGGTCATGGTGTCCCTGGCGCTGGGCATGCGCCGTTCCATGAAGGCTCCCAGGCGGGAGCGCAGGCCGGGATGAATGCACGCTCCGCCCAGAATGATGAGCAGGCCGCCCAGCAGCCACGGCATGAGTCCACGACCTTGCGCAGGCCCGCTCCCCACCATGGCCCACGGCAGACAGATGGCGCCCACCACCCCGCTGACCACGCTGTAGCCAAGCTGATCCACCAGAGTGCCGCCGTAAAAGGGCCCTGCGGCGCTGCGCGCGTGGCGCGCCGCCAGACGTGCCCGGATGATGCCGCCCAGCGGCCGCGCCGCCGGGACGACGGTATTGAGAAAAACGCTGACCATGAGTGAGCGGAACGCGATGGTCCAGCGCAGGCTGACGACCTTCTGCACCATCCACTGCCAGCGCAGGGCCCACAAGCCATAGCGGACCAGATTGGCTCCCGCGGCCAGGGCCAGCAACAGGGGATCAGCCTGCACCAGGCGCACACCCAGTTCGCGCAGGCCGTCCAGGCCAAGGGCACGAATGAGAAGGGCCACGGCCGCTGTCAGCACGGCCACCGAGATCATGGCACGCAGGCGACGCCTTCCCTTTCTTCGTGCCGGCGGCTTCAGGGTGCCCTCGGGTCTTCACGCTCGCTGTCGCCGACTCCGGTGATGAACGGTGGGTCAAGACCCGCTTCGCAGGCTCCTTCCTCCTGGGCGGTGAGGTAACAACGCATGAGCGTGCGCACCCGCGCCGCCCGGTCTTCCGGCAGGAAGCGGGGTTGAAACGGTTCCTTCGGCAGGTTGTCCACGGCCAGCGGCAGAATGCGGACCTGAGCCCTGGAACCCGGTCCCTCTCCTCCCGAAGCTCCTTCGCTCCAGGTCAATTCCAGGAGGGCCGCCTCCTTGCGCCGTGGGTTCCAGTTGCCTGCGAACATGAGATTGCCAAGGGAGTAGGCCACCCAGGCTCCCTCCATCTGCTCCAGTCCCTGGAGGGTGTGGGGGTGATGACCCACCAGCAGGTCCGCTCCGGCAGCCACTGCCGTTTCCGCCACCTGCCGCTGATACGGCTCGATCAGGTTGCGGCTCTCCCGGCCGCCATGAAACACCACCACCAGCAGATCCACCCGCGTGCGCAGGGCGGTGACATCCTCCCGAATCCAGCGTAGAAGTGTCGGCAGATCCTTGTGGGTGCCGGCCACGCCGGGCCTCCCGGGGCCGGCATAGATGATCTCCGGTTCGATGGTGTGATCTCCCATGAACAGGTAACCCAGGAAGCCCACCCGGACACCGTTGCGCTCGAGGATCGCCGGACGCCGGGCCTCAGCCAGATCGCGGCCGGCGCCGAAGGCGGCGATGCCGGCCCGCAGAAGGGTCGCCCGCGTCTGGCTCAGACCCTCGGCAGAGTAATCGAAGGCATGATTGTTGGCCAGGCTGACGACATCCACGCCGGCGGACTGCAGCACGGCCACATCTTGCGGGTCAGCCTTGAAATTGAAGCTCTTTTCCACAGGCTTTCCCTGGGAGGTCAGAGTTCCCTCCAGGTTGACCAGGAAGAGATCTGCCGATCGGGTGATTGTTGCTATGCGGGCGAAGGGATAGGCTTCGATCTCTGCCCTACTCATACCCTTGGCCGTCAACTCATCCTGGAACTCAGAGAGATGGTAACCCAGGGTGACGTCGCCCCCTGCAAGAAGTACCAGGGATCTTTGCCGTTGATCAGCCGCCAGGACAGGTGCGGCCGCCGGGAAGGCACCCAGGGCGAATACAAGGATGAGGACGGTGGCGCCCATGGCAGGATGATGTGGCACGGATGGTCAGGCTAGGTAGGCGAGCAACACTCTGTCAAGCAGATGCGGCCTCCCCTGGGGGGGGGTAGACGCCGGCCGCTGCAGGAGAGAACCTAAAGGGTGCCGGTTCGTACACTATGCAGAGCCGCTTCGCCGCGGCTGAAGGATACGTCTGTGAAAGGGCGCGGGATGAGAACATCCAGGATCATGACATGCTTCGCCATGGGGATCTTCCTCGTTGCGATCTCCGGCTGCGCGGGTAGCGAAGGATCCGGCAAGCCTTCCGGCCCATCGGGAGCTCGCGCTGCGGGAGCAGGGAGGCACGGCGGTCCCGGCCCGCGTGGCGCTCCGGCCCGGCCGGCAACGGCCGATGCGGTGGCCGTACGCGCGGCCCCGATCCGGCGTGAACCCCTCTCATCTCTCTACTCCACCAGCGCGACGCTGCGTGCGGACCGCCGGGCCACGATCACGGCCCGTACCCACGGTGTCATTCGCAAGTTGTTGGTGGAGGAGGGAGACAAGGTTGTCGAGAGCCAGGAGATGGCCGCGCTGGAAAACGAAGAGCAGCGGATTGCCATGGCGCGGGCCGATACGATCAGAGATACCTTGATTCGGGATCTGGAACGCAGCCGCAGCCTGCATGAAAAAGGCCTGGTCAGCGATGAAGATTTCGAAGACGTACGGCGCCGGTTTCTAGATGCCGAGCAAGCCGCAGCCCTGGCCGAACTGGAATTCTCTCGGACCATGATCCGCGCACCGTTCGCCGGCGTCATCGTGCGGCGCTATCTGGATGTGGGCGCCACGGTGGCCGACGGCAGTGAGGTGTATGACCTGGCGGACCTCTCACCGCTGTATGCCGACGTGGAAGTCCCCGAGCGGCATGTGATCTCCCTGGTTCCCGGGCAGCATGTGCGCCTCACGGCCGATGCGCAGGACAAGGTCCTTCCTGCCGTCATCGAGCGGATTGCGCCGGCGGTGAACCCTGCAACAGGCACCGTGAAGGTGACTCTGGCCATCGAGGGGAACACCAACGTCCGCCCGGGAGCATTCGTGCGCGTGGACATTGTCGTCGAGACCCACTCGGAGGCGCTTGTGGTGCCCAGGTTGGCCCTGGTGGCCGAGGGATCCCGCTGGTACCTGTTCCGTCTGGAGGATGACCAGACAGTGAGTCGCCTGGAAGTCGAGCTGGGATTCGAGGAGGGTGATCGCGTCGAGATTCTGCAGGCGGTGAGTGCGGATGAGACCCTCTCTCCCGGGACACAGGTCATCGTATCCGGTGCGCCGGCCCTCACCGATGGTGCGCCTGTCCATGTCGTTGCCGAGGCCACCGAGGAGAGTGACGGAGACAACGGTGCCGCTCGCTGACCTGTCCGTTCGCCGGCCTATCACGGTCTTCATGGTCACCCTGGCAGTGGCCACCTTCGGCTACATGGCGGTTCTCCGCCTGCCGGTGGAATTGCTGCCGGACCTGAGTTATCCAACCCTGACGGTGCAGACCGTCTACGAGGACGCTGCCCCACTCTCGGTAGAGCAGTTCGTCACCCAGCCGGTGGAGGAAGCCATCGGTGTGATTCCTGGCGTGCGTTCCATGCGATCCGTTTCGCGCTCAGGCCTTTCAGAGGTCATCCTCGAGTTCGACTGGGATCGTGAAATGGATTTTGCCGCCCTGGACGTCCGTGAGAAGCTCGGACTGGTCCGCCTGCCCCGGGAGGCCGAACTGCCCCGGGTTCTGCGCTTCGACCCGACGCTGGATCCCATCATCCGGCTGGCCTTCGCCGGTGAGCGGCCGCTGGATGATCTGCGCCAGCTTGCGGAGCGCTGGCTGAAGCCCCGCCTGGAATCTGTTCTCGGGGTGGCCGCCGCCAAGGTGCGTGGCGGCCTGGATCCTGAAGTCGTCGTCGAGGCCGATGAAGATCGGCTGGCTGCACTGGGCCTGACCGTGGACGATCTGGCCAGCGCTCTTGAGGCCGAAAATGTGAACCAGCCCGGCGGCACCCTCCAGGATTTCAATGCCGTGTACCTGGTGCGCACCCTCCATGAGTTCAAGAATCTGGACCAACTGCGGCGAACCATCGTGCGCACCTCCGCGGCAGGGCGGGTCCGTGTGGAGGATGTGGCGCGTGTCTATCGCGGGCATCGGGATCGGGACGAGATCACACGCAGCGGCGGGCGTGAGGTGGTGGGCCTGGATCTTCACCGGGAAGGG
>SMYD01000078.1 GCA_004356015.1 Acidobacteriota bacterium
CCTTCATGCGCGCGCGCCTCACGCCCCTGGCACGGCGCATCCTGGGTTGGCGCTGGGGCCGCCCCCGGCAGGCCCGGCCTTCGCCACGAGATCAGGCGGATTGAGCCCTTCACACGGGAACTTCAGCACTTGCCGATCGTTCTAACACAGGGGGCCGCAGTCGGAGATGTGACCAGCAGGCGCAGGATCGTGCCCACGTCCTGCCGGCTGAAACCCACACCGCCATCTCCCGTATGCTCACCTGAACGGATTCGCCCTGCCGGGCTGATGAGGAGCTATCTATGCGTGTAAGTGGACGTCTCATGACGGCCTTCTTGTTCATTCTCATGCCTGCCGTCGCCCTGGCTGGCATCGACGCCCGCATGCTGCGCATGCCGGATGTGTCCGCCGAGCAGATCGCCTTCGTTTACGCCGGGGATATCTGGGTGGCTCCCAAAAAGGGGGGATCGGCCCAGCGCCTGAGCACACCGGCCGGTGAAGAATCCATGCCGCGCTTCTCTCCCGATGGACAGTCTATCGCCTTCACGGGCAACTACGACGGCAATCAGGATGTCTACGTGGTGCGCACCGAAGGAGGGCTACCCACCCGTCTCACTCACCACCCCACACCGGATCGTGTCCTGGACTGGACACCCGACGGCAACTCGGTGCTCTTCGCCTCACGCATGGAATCGGGACGCACCCGCTTCAATCAGATCTACCGCGTCGACAGGGACGGCGGCCTGCCCGCCAAGCTGCCCATTCCCTACGGTGAATTCGGTACCCTGGCAGCCGATGGACACCGCCTTGCCTACACCCTGGTCAGCCGTGATTTCCGCACCTGGAAACGCTATCGCGGCGGCATGGCTCCGGACATCTGGCTGTTCGATCTGGAGAAGCTGACCTCTCGGCGACTCACCGACGACCTGGCCAACGATGCTCAACCCATGTGGAACGGCGAGACCATCTACTTTCTCTCCGACCGCGGGCGTAACAAGCGCGCCAATCTGTGGAAACTCGATCCTGAATCCGGTAAGACCGAGCAGCTTACCTCCTTCAAGAAATTCGACATCATGTTTCCGGGCATGGGACCCGACGAGATCGTCTTCTCCGCCGGGCCGGATCTGTATCTCTTCGATCTCAAGAGCGAGAAAGAACGCAAGATCGAGATCGAGGTGGTCACCGACGAGGCGACGCTCAAACCACATACCATCAACGTGTCCGAGCGGATTTCCGGCAGCGGCATCTCTCCCCACGGCAAGCGGGCCGTTCTTGAAGCCCGAGGCGAGATCTTCACCATCCCGGCCGAACATGGCGTGACCCGCAATCTGACCAATTCCTCGGGAGTGGCCGAACGCTCTCCCGCCTGGTCGCCGGACGGGAAGTGGATCGCCTACTGGAGCGACCGCAGCGGCGAATACGAGTTGACCCTCCTCAAATCCGACGGGTCCGGCAAAGAGAAAACCCTGACTTCCATGGGTCACGGCTTCCGCTACGACATCAACTGGTCACCGGACAGCAAGAAAATGGCCTTCGCCGACCAGGCCATGAAGATCAATTATTACGACATGGATGCCGACAAGGTCGTGACCATGACCCAGGGGCTTTACCTCTTTCATGGAGATCTTTCCAGCTTCCGCGTGGGCTGGTCCGCCGACAGCCGCTGGGCCACCTTTGCCCGGGGTGTGGACAACCGGAACAGCGCCATCTTCATCTACGACACGGTCGAGGGCGAACTGCATCAGGTGACCGCGGGCTTCAACGGCGAAACCTCACCTGAGTTTGATCCCGACGGCAAGTACCTCTACTTCCTGTCCAGTCGCACATATCAGCCTTCCTACAGCGATATGGACAACTCCTGGATCTATGCCAATACCACCAACGTGGTGGCGGTTCCTCTGCGGGCGGATGTCGCTTCCCCCCTGGCTGCGCGCAATGACGACGAGGAGATCGATGATGACGCTGACGACGACGCTGGAGAAAACGGCGATGACGGCGAGAAGGAAGTCGACGAAAATGATGACGACGACGATGGCGACGAGGATGAAAAGGAAGACGATGATAAGAACGGCAAGGACAAAGAAGTCGATCCTGTCGAGATCGATCTGGACGGATTCGAGCGGCGGGCTGTTGTCCTGCCGCCCGGAAGCGGCAACTATGCCGACCTGAGAGCTGTTTCCGGCAAAGTGGTGTACCGCCGCCTGCCACGCACCGGCGCCGCTCGCCCCCCGCGCCACGACAACGGCAACGGTGGCGGCGGCTTCGGCAATCGTAGCTCTGTGGTTTTCTATGACCTTGAGGAGCGGGAAGAGAAAACAGTCATTGACAATGTCGGCGGCTACGAGATTTCAGCCGACGGAAAATCGCTCATCGTCGCAGGCAAGCAGGGAATGGCCATCATCAAGCTGGCGCCCAAGCAGACCATGGAAGAGAAGCTGGACACCTCGGCCATGCAGATGCTCCTGGACCCCAAAGCCGAATGGCGCCAGATGTTCAACGATGCCTGGCGCCTGGAGCGCGACTACTTCTACGACCCTGACCTTCACGGCGTGGATTGGCAGGCCATGAAACAGCGTTATGGCGCCATGCTGGATTTTGCCGTCACCCGCTGGGATCTCAACTTCATCCTGGGTGAACTGCTGGGTGAGCTCAATTCTTCTCATGCCTACAGAGGCGGTGGCGACACGGAACAGGCCGAAAGGGGCAACGTCGGCCTGCTGGGCGCCGACTTCACCCTGGAAAATGGCGCCTTCCGCATCAAGAAGATTCTCGATGGCGGTGCCTGGGACAGCGAAGTACGCTCGCCTCTGCTGGAATCGGGCATCAAGGTCAAGGAAGGCGATTACCTGCTGGCGGTCAACGGCGTTCCCCTGAACACGGCAAGCAACCCCTGGGCCGCGTTCCAGGGACTGGCCGGGCGCACGGTTGAATTGACCGTGGGCGAAACTCCCGACCCGGAAGACGCACATAAGATTCTGGTCAAGACCATGCGCAACGATAGCCGCCTGCGCAACCTGGCCTGGATCGAAACCAAGCGCAAGAAGGTCGAAGAAGCCACCAACGGGCGCGTGGGGTATCTCTACGTGCCGTCCACGGGAATCAATGGTCAGACCGAACTGGTCCGCATGTGGCGCGGCCAGGTTCACAAAGAAGGCCTCATCGTGGATGAGCGCTTCAACTCCGGCGGGCAGATTCCCGATCGCTTCGTGGAATTGCTCAACCGCCCGCGCTACAACTACTGGGGCGTACGCGACGGTCGGGACTGGTCCTGGCCACCCATCGCCCACGCAGGCAAGCAGGTCATGCTCATCAACGGCTGGTCCGGCTCCGGCGGGGATGCCTTCCCGTTCTACTTCAGAGAGGCAGGCCTGGGACCGCTCATCGGAACCCGTACATGGGGCGGCCTCATCGGCATCTCCGGGGCACCCCAGCTCATCGATGGCGGTGTCGTCACCGTGCCGACCTTCAGCATCTACAGCACAGAGGGCGACTGGATCATCGAGGGACACGGCGTGGACCCCGATATCGAGGTCCTGGACGATCCAGCTCTCATGGTTGACGGTGGCGACCCCCAGCTTGACCGGGCCATCGAGGAGATCCTGAAGGCTCTTCGTGAAGACCCGATGAAGGAGCCGGGCAAGCCCCGTTACGAGGACCGATCAGGGTACTGATCCAACGACCCGAGAACTCACCGTATCAAGGGCCGGCTGGCGACAGCCGGCCCTTGTTTTTCTGTCGGGCCAGTTTCAGAAAGAAACGGTGCACCCGCAGATCGCTGGACATCTCGGGATGAAACGATGCCACCAGCACACGGCCCTGCCGGGCCAGGACCACGTCTCCCCGGCAACGTGCCAGGGGCTGAACGTCCTTGCCTGAACGCACCAGGCGCGGCGCCCGGATGAAAACCAGCGGCAGCGACGTTTCGCCGTCTTCCCCGGCAAGGTCGGGCGCCAGCCACTCCGCCACACTCTCGAAAGAATCGATCTGGCGGCCGTAAGCATTGCGCTCCACATCGATGTCCACGAGCCCGAGGCTGCGCTGGGCCGGGGAGCACACCTTTCCCGCCAGGAGGATCATGCCGGCGCAGGTCCCGAACAGCGCCCCTCCGCCAGCATGAAAGGCCACCAGGGCCTCTTCCATGCCGGTGTTCTCCATGATCTTCAGCAGCGCCGTCGTCTCGCCGCCCGGCAGAACAAGACCGTCCAGCTCCGCAAGCTGAACGGGCTTGCGCACTTCACGCACTTCCACGCCACAGGCTGACAACGTGCGGGCATGGGCAGCGTAGTCGCCCTGCAGCGCGAGAACGCCGATGGCGGGATCAGATGCCACGTGTCTGCATCAGGTCTTTCTCATCCATGGCCCGGATATCCAGGCCGGGCATGGCTTCGGTCAACTGCTCGGAAACCTTCACCAGGATCTCCGGATCCTGGTAGTGGGTGGTGGCTTCGACAATGGCCCGGGCCCGGTTAGCGGGGTCCGACGACTTGAAGATGCCCGAGCCCACAAAAATTGACTCGGCACCGAGCTGCATCATGAGGGATGCGTCAGCCGGTGTGGCAATCCCGCCGGCAGCGAAGTTGGGCACCGGCAGGCTGCCGCTGCGGGCCACCATGCGCACCAGTTCGAAGGGAGCACCCAGTTCCCTGGCCTCGGTCATCAGTTCTTCGTCGCCCAGGATGGTCAGACGGCGAATATGGCCCATGACCGTGCGCATGTGGCGCACCGCCTCGACGATGTTGCCCGAGCCGGCCTCGCCCTTGGTGCGAATCATGCAGGCACCCTCGCCGATGCGGCGCAGTGCTTCACCCAGATCGCGGGCGCCGCAGACGAATGGCACCTTGAAGGCGTGTTTGTCCACGTGGTGGCTCTCGTCGGCAGGTGTGAGGACTTCCGACTCGTCGATATAGTCCACGCCCAGGGCCTGCAGAATCTGAGCTTCGGCAAAGTGGCCGATACGGACCTTGGCCATCACCGGGATCGACACGCACTTCATGATCTCCCGGATCTTGCTGATGTCCGACATGCGGGCCACACCACCATCCTTGCGGATGTCCGAGGGAACCCGCTCCAGCGCCATGACCGCCACAGCGCCGGCATCCTCGGCAATCTTCGCCTGGTCCGCAACGGTGACATCCATGATGACACCACCCTTGAGCATCTCGGCCAGACCTGTTTTCAGGCGCAGGGTTGCAGCCGGACGGCCGTTGCCGTCAGCGCCGGCCATTGATTTCTTGGTGCTCTCGTTCATCTTGATCTCCTTCTAGTTCTTACTCTTGGGAAAAATCGGATTCAGACCAGGGGCGGCGGCGAAATCGCCTTGTCGGTCATACGCCGTTGATCGGCGCCGCTCAATTCAGCACGGACCGCTCGCCCCAGCCGAACCATGCCCTCACGAATCTCTTCTTCACGGATACCCCCGTAGGTCAGGCGCAGCCGGTGATCGGCGCTGTGCCGGACGGCGAACAGGTTGCCGGGGGCAAAGACAACACCCTCTTCCACCGCCCGAGCGAGCAGATCGGCCGTGCTGATCTGCGCCGGCAGGTCGACCATGAGAGAGAGGCCGCCACGAGGCTCGCTCCAGGTCACGCCCGCCGGCATCTCTTTCTCCAGGCTTTGCAGAAGAGCATCGCGGCGGCTGGCGTAGGAGGCACGCACCGTGGTGACCAGGTCGCGGCATGCTTTGGTCATCATGAAGTGTGCCATGGCAGCCTGGAGCAGGGGAGGCGTGTGCAGATCCGCAACCCGCTTGACGGCCTCCAGCGCGCGAATCACCTGGCTGTCGGCGGCCACCCAGCCGAGACGCAAGCCGGGGAACAGCAGTTTGCTTGAGGTGCCGAGATAGATCACACCCCCATTACCGGCTCCCGCTGCCAGGGGAGGTGGCGGCACATCATCGAAGGCCAGTTCCCCGTCACTGTCATCTTCCACCACCGGCACACCGTTGGCAGCGCAGATCTCCAGCAGCCGCCTGCGGCGGGACGGCGACATGGTCACGCCGGTGGGGTTGTGAAAATTGGGAATGGTGTAGACCAGACGCGGCCGCTCCCGGGTGAGAATCGACTCAAGGCGCTCGACCACCATGCCATGGTCGTCCACCGGCACCGGCAACAAGCGCGCGCCCATCATGCGGAAAAGAGCAAGGGCGCCACTGTAAGTCGGGTCTTCCACCACCACCGCATCACCCGGTGAAATGAAGACCCGGGCCACCAGATCGAGCCCCTGCTGGCTGCCGCTGACCACCAGAAGCTCTTCCGCCTGCCGATCCAGGCCCCGCTCCTTCAGGCGTGCCGCCAGCACTTCGAGAAACCTCCCATGCCCGCGAGAGGGACCGTACTGGAGAAGACCGCTTCCTTCCTTGGCGAGAACCGCATTGAGGCTCTCGCGGAACGGCGCCACGGGGAAGAGACGGGCGTCGGGCATGCCACCAGCCAGGGAAATCACTCCGGGGCGGGCGCTCCAGCGTGCCAGCCGCTCCCAGTCAGGGTCCTCAGCCGTCTGAGGTGGCGGTAGGATGCCCGCCGCCGAGCCATCGGTCCCGGCCACGAAGGTCCCCTGACCGACCGCGGCGCGGGCTTCTCCGGCGGCAACCAGGGCGGAGTACGCCTTCTGCACCGTCCCCCGATTGACGCCCAGCGAGCGCGCCAGGTTGCGGCTCGCCGGCAGGCGACTTCCCGCCCTCAGGCCGCCCTCCGCCATGGCAGCCCTGAGGGCCAGGACAAGCTGCGCGTGCAGAGATGTACCACTGTTCCGGTCGAGAGAAATGCCGCTCAGATCCATGATTGGAGGATACCAATATGAGTATTGGACCGTCAATGGACTACCACCTGTGAGGCCGAGACCTCCAGGATAGGGGTCTACGCCTGCTAGCATCCGGGCATGGCAAGGATTGGCATGGATCTGGGTGGCACCAAGATCCAGGTGCTGCTGGCAAGCCTGGCACTGGCCGTCGCCTGCTGCACAGCAACGACGACTCGTGACAACTTCCAAGATTGGGCCTGGTTGAGTGACGTGGAAGCCCGCCGTCGCCCGCCCTTCCGGATTTTTGACAACGTTGCCTACGTGGGACTGGACTGGGTGTCGTGCTATCTCATCGAGACAAGCGCCGGACTCATCCTGATCGATGCTCTTTACGAGCCGTACACCGGGATCCTGCTGGACAACATCCGCACTCTGGGCCATGACCCCGCCGACGTGGCCTATGTCATCGTCACCCATGGCCACTGGGACCACGCCGGTGGCGCCGCCGCCCTGCAGGAGAAACTTGGTGCGCGCATCGTCATGGGTGCGACAGATTGGGACCTTGTGGGCCGGGACGCCAGCTCAGGTCACACGCGCTTCAAGCCTGCCCGGGAGGATCTGGCCCTGGGAGATCGGGAAACCCTCACCCTGGGCGACACCACCCTGACCTTCCACCTGACCCCGGGCCATACAGACGGATCGCTGTCGGTCGAGTTTCCAGCCCGGGATGGGGAGACCACCTGGCGCGCCCTGACCTACGGCGGCGTGGGCATCAATTTCTCCGATCCGAAAAGACTGAAGACCTACAGCGACAGCGTGCGCCGGATCATGGCGCGCGGACCATTCGCTGTCAGCCTCACCAATCATCCGGGCATGGCCAGGGTTTTCCCCCGTGCTCGCGACCTGGCCGCACGGCGACCCGGCGAACCCCACCCCTTCGTGGACCCGGCCGCCATGGCAACCTTCCTCGAGCAACGCCTGGAAGCGGCCCGTCGGGC
>SMYD01000079.1 GCA_004356015.1 Acidobacteriota bacterium
AGAAGGGCCGGCTGAACCGGAGTCCGGGAGCGCCGGCGTGCGCTCCCGGCACCTGGCGCCGGAACCTGTTCGCCACGCTTCGCCATGGCTGGATCGACACGGACGACCGGTCGCCGCGGCGACGAGGACGCGGAGCCAGGTCCTTCCCGGGCCGGCAGCTCTCCAGATGGTGCCGGGGGCCCGGGCACAGCCCTGCCGTCGGGAACCGGGGGGAAATCCCTGCCCGGCAGCGTGTCCGCTGGGGGTCCGGAGGGATCCTCAGGACCCATTCCTCTCAGGGCACTAGGGCGTTTGAGCCGGATACGAATGCGAAGGCGGCGCATACTCAGGTCTCCCCCGGCAGTATATCGCCCACCCCTCCGGTCAGGATCGCGCTCCAGTTGACGGCCAGAGCGACAGGGATCGAACCATGGTCACTCCGGGGCCGGAGGGGCACTCTTTTCCGCCGGGTCTTCATCGTCTTCAGCCTGCGCAATCGGAACCTTGCCGCCGAGGCTCAGGAATTTCTCGTTGGCCTCCGCCGCCCCGCGTTCGTCACCCAGGCCGGCCAGGACCTGCCCCAGGCTGAACCAGGCCTGAACGTATAGAGGGTTGCGCTGCACGACTTTCCGGAGGACATCCCGGGACTCTTCATGGCGCTCAAGATCCTGGTAGCAGAGGCCCAGGGTGTAGGAAGAATCGATCCGGCGGCCGCCGTCCACGACCAGCGGCTCCAGCGTGGCCACGGCTTGCTCCAGCTCACCCTGCCGGTATTGCACGATGCCCACAAGTTCCTGAGCCCTGCGATTGCCCGGGTCCAACTCCACGGTCCTCCTGCTCTCCGCGGCGGCTCCGTCCAGATCTCCTGCTGCCAGGGCCACCTGGGCCAGTTCATAATGCGCGGCGGGATCGGTGGGAGCCAGGTTGATAGCCGCCTGCAACACCCGGCGCGCGGACTCCAGTTGATTGTCCCGGACATAGGCGCTGCCCAGATAGCGCAGGACCACAGCATTCTCGGGTTGGAGGGCCACAGCGATGCTCAACTCGCCGGCGGCCTTGCCGAATTCACCGCCGTTCAGGAAATTCACGCCACGCTCCACGACCTCCTTGAAATGAGCCAGTTCGTCTGCGGTGGGAGATCGTCGCGCCCGTCCGGATGGCGGTCCCGGAGCCGGGGCAGGCGGCAGCGACACCGCGACCGGAGAGGCGGTCGTAGCATCGCCGGATGCCGTCTCTCCACCACAACCGGGGAACGACAGCATCAGACCTGCCAGAAGAAGACCAACAAAGGCTTTCGGGCAATCTGTGCCCCTCGGTCGGGTAGGTTCCGGGATCGGCTTCATGCGCGTAGCTTAAAAGAGCAGGGCGCCACAGGTCAAGAAGGTGGTAGAGAGTCCAGAGGGGTTCGCCCGGGTGCTGCTTCCCGGGTGCCTGACCGGAACAGGATCCCCGCACCTGAGCCCACGCGGGGAGAACCGGGATGCGCCAGATTGTACCGGCTCCACATGACCATGCCCCGTCGCACGCGGGTGCCGCGTGCGGTCCGGATCAGAAGCCGGACCTGTTCGCCGGGCGGGGGCGGGTAACGGGTCTTCAGAAACAGTCCGTGAATGGAAATATTCTCCGTGAATGCCATGCGCATCTCGCCAGCATCATCGAAGCGAACCAGGAACTTCTGCAGGATCCGCTGATGAGCGCGCCTCTCCGGTGCCGTCATGACCACCTCCCTGATGTCTGCCACCTTCATGTACGCCCAGGTCGTCGGAGGATCAAGTCGTGGCGACACCGTGGCGGCGCTTTTCCGCTGACGTCTTGGTAAGAGACTCCCACCAGTCGCGATGGCACCGGTACCAGTTCAGCGTTGAGGTCAGGCCATCACTCAGGGAAATTCGAGGCTCCCAGTGAAATTCTCTGCGCGTCACCCCATCGTCCAGATCGTACCGGCGATCATGCCCCGGACGGTCCTGAACATGACGGATGGCCGTACCGGGCTGGCCGGCCAGATCCAGAATCCGACGTGCCATATCAAGGTTGCGTACGCTGTTGTGGCCGGCAATGGTGTAGGTTCGCCCGGGCTCTCCGTGCAGGAGAATCGCCTCCAGGGCACGACAATGGTCCTGGACATGAATCCAATCGCGCACTTGCAATCCGTCCCCGTAGATAGGCATCTCGCTGCCCTGCAACGCGGCCATGGCCAGAACGGGAATGAATTTTTCAGGATGCTGCCAGGGCCCGTAATTATTGGTGCAACGGGTGATGATGCCGGGAAATCCGTGGGTGCGCCAGGCAGCGGCAACCATGAGATCGGCGGCGGCCTTGCTGGCCGCATAGGGGTTGCTGGGACTCAGGGGTGCATCCGGCCCGGCCTGCCTCCCTTCAGGGACGGGGCCATAGACCTCATCGCTTGATATCTGGATGAAGCGCGGCACACCGGCCCGGCGTGCCGCTTCCACCAGACAGTGTGTCCCGACCACGTTGGTGTGAATGAAAGGATCGGCGCCACCGATGCTGCGATCCACATGGGACTCGGCAGCAAAATGAACGACCGCATCAACTCCGTCTGCCAGGAGGTGCGCCACCAGATCGCGGTCGGCCACATCACCCCGCACAAACTGATAGCCGGGATGCCCGGCCAGATCCGCGAGGTTCTCCTCCCGTCCGGCATAGGTGAGGAGGTCCAGATTCACCACCTTCAGGCCGGTCCGGCCGGCGAAGAGGTGGCGGATGAAGTTCGAGCCGATGAAACCGGCCCCGCCAGTGACAAGGAGTTTCATGGCCTCACCTGTCCTTCAGATCCCAGTCGTAGGGTATTTCCCCGCCATGAGGGTCGATCCGGTATTCATCAGGCTCTCCGGCATGGTAGGGCTCGGTCGGTATGTTCACCACGATCGCCTCGACCGTACCCACGCCCTTGAACCCGTGGGCCACTTCCGGCGGGATCACCACCAGCAGGGGGTTATGGGCCCCGGGATAGAGTTCCATGACTTCACCCTTGCTGGATGAGTCGGGACGGCGGTCATACAGAACCATCTTCACCGTCCCATGCACCACGGCAAAATGATCCCACTGCTCGCGGTGATAATGCCAGCCCTTGACCACCCCCGGGAAGACCGAGGTCATATAAACCTGTCCGAAAGCACGGAAGGCAGGGTCGTCCCGGCGCAGAATCTCCATGAGGCGCCCGCGCTCATCCACGTGCACACTCAAGTGCCTGACAAGAACTCCCTCGATGGCCATGTCGCCTCTCTCCCCCCGAGCACAGGCCACTGTACCATCATGAAGTGCGGCCCCCCTTCCCCCATCGGCGGTTCGGGGCAGGGAGGCCGCAAGGATGGGCTGGTTCACTCGTTCAGCGCAAGAGGGCCAGCTCTTCTTCCACCAGGAAGATGTGCCGCTGCAGCCTGGTGATGCGCTCCCTGGCTTCAGCCGTATCGCGACCGATGCGCGGGTAGTCGTTGATGCCACCGGCACCCCACCGGGCCGTCGCCAGGACATCCTCCCAGTAGCCGACCTCCGCGTCCAGCATGTTCAGGTCAAAGAAAATCTCGTCCCGCCGCGCTGCCATGGCCTGGGCCGCCCGATCGGGCGCAACCACCGGCATGGGTTCCAGAGCGGCAGCCGCCGACGCCACGGGCAACGGCGCCAGTTTCACCAGATCGGCATTGGTATAGGCATCCCGCTTGGGGGCAAAGTCCAGATCGTCATTGGTGTATTTCTCCCCCGCCACGGCCATGGCCGGCAGCAGGAGAGCAAGCGCTATCAGCGTTCTCTTCATCTGTTCCTCCCGTCTCCAGTTTCACATGCATGAGCCGGACACGCCAGTGGTGCCCGGGCGGAAAGCCCCACTGAGACCACGTTTCCTGCCCATGTGTACACTTTCTATACGGTGAGGGAGGGGCCTGGTCAATGACCATCCCCGTTGCCCTGCAGGCCAGACACCGATAAAGTGCTTTGTGCCAATCCACGGAGGTCGACATGAAGATGGGTTTGGTGGGGTTTCCCACTGTGGGCAAGACCACTCTGTTCAACATTCTCACCGATGCCGGGGCTGCGACCTCGCGGTTCGGGACCTCCGCGCGAGCAGAGAGCCACGTGGGGATGGCAAGGGTACCGGATGAGCGCCTGACCCGTCTCGCCACCCTCTTCAAGCCGAAGAAGGTCACGCCAGCCACCATCGAGTATGTCGATGTGGCCGGCCTGCGGCGTGGTGACGCCGATTCGGGGTTGGCCCTGGCCGACCTGCGCAACGCGGATGCTCTCCTCCACGTGGTCCGGGCCTTTCAGGACCCGGATCTGGTGCACAGTGAGGGCGAGGTGAACCCGGCCCGGGATATCGACACCATGGAGATGTCCCTGATTCTCTCGGACCTGGATATCGCCCAGAAACGCCAGGAGCGCCTGCAGCTCTCCATCCGCAAGACCAAGCGGTCGGAAGAGCAAAAAGAACTGGCCCTGGTGGAGCGCACCCTGGCAGCCCTGGAGGCGGAGAAACCTCTCCGGGGCGAGGTCTTCACCCCCCAGGAACAGAAGATGCTCCGCGGCTTCGCCTTCCTGTCGGCGCGACCAATCCTCCACCTCATCAACCTGGGAGAGGATGACATCGGGCACCTGGCCGACTTTCGCGAGCACTTCGGGCTGGAGACAACGGGCAACCGCCCTGGCACCGGCCTGCTGCCCCTTTCCGCTCGCATCGAGCAGGAGATCGCCGAGTTGCCCGCCGCCGATGCCGCAGAGTTTCAGAACGACCTGGGCATCCCTGAACCCTGCCGGCCACGGGTCATCCGGGCCTCCTACGAACTCCTCGGGCTCATCTCCTTCTTCACCGTCGGTGAAGACGAATGCCGGGCCTGGTCCATCCCCCGGGGCACTCCTGCCCGCCGGGCGGCCGGTGCAATCCATTCGGATATCGAGAAGGGGTTCATCCGCGCGGAGACCGGGGCCGCCGCCGACCTCCTGGAGGCGGGATCGCTGGCCGCACTGCGTGAAAAAGCCGGTCTGCGCCTGGAAGGAAAGGAATACGAGGTGCAAGACGGCGATGTCATCAATTTCCGCTTCAACGTCTAGCCCCGCGCCGGCAGGAGCGGGAGGCCGGAACCAGGTTAACGGTCCAGTGCTTGCAGGACAGCTTCCGCCAGGAGTTCGTCCTCTGATTCATCCACGGTCCGCAAGTCCAGGAGCAGGCGATTCCCGCTGACCCGCGCCACCACCGCCGGTGTGCCGGTGCGCAGCCGGACCGCCAGTTCATCCAGAGAGAGTCCGGGCCGGGCCAGGGCCACCAGCACGGTCGGCACATGTCCGGCGGGAGACGATCCACCGCCAACCCGCGAGATCCCTTCCTGGAGGGTGAGAGCTCTCGCCGGCACCCCGCCGGTCTCGAGCCGGCGCCTGAAATCTTCTGCCCGCAGCCTGAGGGCATCCACCGTCAGGGCCAACCGGCGAAGGACGGGAATCTCGGCGAACGCCAGTCCCTGCTCGTGCAGACGCAGGGTCTCCACCATGGCGGCCAGGATCATCTTGTCCGGCCGTAGCGCCCTGGCCATGGGATTGGCGGCCATGGGCTCGACCCAGGTCTCCCCTCCCACGATCAAACCGGCTTGCGGCCCTCCCAGCAGCTTATCGCCGCTGAAGGTGACCACGTCGGCGCCCGCCGCGAGAATCGAAGCGACGGTGGGCTCATCGCGGATGCCCACCGCAGTCAGTTCATGCAGATTGCCACTTCCCTGATCGACCATGAAGGGAATACCGGCGGCCCGGGCCAGTTCAGCCAGTTCCCGGGTTCCTGCCTGCTCGGTGAACCCAACCTGGTGAAAATTTGAAGGATGGACCCTGAGGATGGCACCAACGTGGTCGTTCAACCCGGCGCGAAAATCCTCGATGCGGGTGCGATTGGTGGTGCCCACTTCCTTCAGCACGGCGCCGCTTCGGACCAGGATCTCAGGGACCCGGAACGCCCCCCCGATCTCCACAAGTTCACCGCGACTGATGAGAACTCCGCGCCCGAGACACCATGTATTGAGGGCCAGCAGCACGGCGGCTGCATTATTTCCCACCACAAGCCCGCTTGTATCCGGGAACAGGGCCGCGAGGACCTCGCGCACGGGACCACGGCGGCTGCCACGCCGTCCCTCCTCCAGATCGTACTCCAGCGCCAATGGCTCCGCAGCGGCGCGCGTGGCTGCGGCCACAGCGCGCTGCGCCAGGGGAGAACGACCGAGATTTGTGTGGATCAGGATTCCCGAGGCGTTGATGACCCGCTTGTAAGGAGCCCTGCAGGCCTCTTCAACCTCGGCGACCACCCGGCCCGGCAGATCGGTGATGGCCGCTGTCAGGGCCTCCAGGTCCATGTCTCCGGCCCGGATCTCTTCACGCAGGGCCGCCAGACGGCGGCGGGCTGCATCCCGCACAGCCACCCGCCCATGGAGGTCCAGCGCCGTCGCCAGCCGCGGTGCGGCCAGCAACCGCTCGACGGCCGGCAGATGGCGCAGGAGGCTCGCTGGTGAGGACATGGCGCGATTGAACCACGACGGGCCGGACCCGTCCAACCCCATGCTTTTGATTCAGACCGGCCGGGGACCTAGATTTGAATCCACCGGCCAGAAGGCCGCCATGGGCGCAACAGGAGTCTCTGTGGCCAGTTTCGACAACGACATGCACCGCCTCAAGGAGGGAATCAAAGCCATGCAGGTGGCCTACAACCGCTATTTCACCGGCACCCTTGACCGGCCGCCTGTGGAAATGCAGTCGAGTCTCAGCGCCATCATCCGTGAACACACCATCAATACCGAAGGACAACGCACGGCAGACCGCTTCCGCCTCAATGCTCTGGTCTCCCACTTCCATATCCTGACCGAGATGTGGAACAGGAATGTCCGCCAGATGGAGGAAGGCCGCCCGGCGGCGCTCAACCGCAGGGGCACCCAGGTGGACGTCAGCAAGAAATCCGGTGACCGCGAACTGTATCGCGCCCGCTTTCAGGCAGGCCGGTCCTCGCCCGAAAACCCCCAGATGCAGAAGCTCTATGAATCCTATCTTTTAGCCATCAAGGCCGGGGACACGTCCAAGGGTAGCCTGTCCTATCGCAATTTCTATGCTCAGGTCCATCGACGCATGGAAAAATGCCAGGAAAAAACCGGCTGCGATGAAGTGATGTTGCGGGTGCTCCTCGTTGACAACCGTCCGGTCCTGAAAGTAAAATCCACATCCTGATGGATCTTATCCTCGGTTTCTCAAGGCGCTCTCTGGTGGCTCTGGCACTTGGAGTGTCCATCCTCGCCGCCCACAGCGGACTTGCTCTGGCCGGCAAGGACGTGAGGGAAATCAGCGCGGACACACTGGCCCTCCACCCCGAGGTGGTTGCCATGCGCCAGGAGGTCGCCACCCATGCCGACAGCGCACTGCTGCAGGCAAAACTCGGAAACATGTATGCCAGGCTCGGCTGGGATGACCTGGCTGAGGCGTCATTCATGGAGGCTGTTCGCCTCGACGAGAACTTTTACGAAGCATGGACCAATATCGGCACCATATACAGCCAGCAGGCCAAACTGGGGCAGGCGGAAAATGCGTTCCGCAAGGCGATTTCTCTGCAGCCCCGGGCCGCCCTCGCCTATTACAACCTGGGCACGGTTCTGGACCGGGCGAACAGGTACGACGAGGCCCTTGCGGCGTACAAGACGGCCATCACCTACCAACCGGATCTCCTGGACCCGGCGGTGAATCCCCAGGTGGTCAACAACCGCCACCTGACAGCCATTCGCCTCATGTCCTACCTGGAGAATGCCGGCTCCGGCTCGCTGCCCCTGGAAACCTTCGCGGAGGAGACGGAGAGTGAGCTGGAATCGGAGTTGAGTCCGGAAGGAATGCCTGGGCAAGTCATGACGGCGCCACCGGCACCCGCCGCCAAGCCCGTTCTCGGTACTCTGACCATGACCATCGAAAAAGAATCACGCTCCACCCGTCGCAAGCGCAAAGAACACAGCGATCCCACTCCGGAGCAGAGCGCTCCGGCGCCATCTCGGTGAAAGCGGCCCCGCTCGCCGTTCTTGCTCTCGCCGCCACAATCTCATCAGCGCCGGCAACTACGCCTGCCGAGACCTGCGGCTGGCCCAATCCGGTTCAGCGCCGGGTCCTGGAGCAGGCCACTCGCCTCATGCCCTCTTCCCTGGCGCGCATCCTCAAGCGTCATGAGCAGGCCGTGGGCCGGGGGGCTGAAGCCCAGCGCAAGCTCAGGCCCGCGCTCCCCCACGCCCAGGGCGTGGAACCAGGCGGCGGCACAGCGGAACGGCTGGCTGCGAGCCTGGCACGCATCACTGCCCTCATCGATTCTCATGCTCCTCTCAAGAGAGTCGCATGGGAGTTCGGTGCGGCCTCCCATCTCATCACCGATCTCTCCAACCCCTTCCGCACCGCACCCCGGGATGAGGATGCAGCCCTCTTTGAAGACCGCTTCCTCGTGTACCTCTCAGAGCATCTCCCGCACCTGCGAGTGGTCTTCACCACCTACCAGGATCCCCTGCTGGAACGCGGCCAGACAGTCGAGTTCGGCCTTCAACTGGCCGCCCGCTCACGCTCCTACCTGGACGATCTGGTGGGAGCGTTCCGGCGTTTCGAGACCAGTGGAGACCCGTCACTCCTGGATGAGCGCTCGATCCCCTTCGGCGTGGCTTCCCTTTCTTATTCCCGCAGTGTCATGGACACGGCCCGGGTCTGGCTTCACGCCTGGCGCCAGGCCCATGGAGATCTCACCGATCTCCCCTTCCCCCTGACCCGCCCGGACACCGCAGGCAGCCCAACTGGAACGAAAGGCCGACCATGAGTTCATCCCCACGACGCCGCGCCCTGGTGAGCGTCTACAGCAAAGAAGGCATCACTGAATTCTGCCGGCGCCTGGCCGCCTTGGATATGGACATCATCAGTACCGGTGGCACCGCCCGCCACCTGACCGAGGCCGGCATCAAGGTCACGCAGGTTGAAGAGATCACGGGCTTTCCTGAAATGATGGATGGCCGCGTCAAGACGCTTCATCCTCTCGTGCACGGCCCCATCCTGTTCCGCCGCGATCTGCCCGCTCACGTCGAGCAGGCCAGGCAACATGGCATGATCCCGGTGGACATGGTCGTGGTGAACCTGTACCCCTTCGCCGAGACCGCCGGCAAACCAGACGCCGGCGATCCCGAGATCATCGAGATGATCGATATCGGCGGCCCGGCCATGGTCCGCGCCGCCGCCAAGAACCATGAGGCCGTCACGGTACTCGTGGACCCGGCCGATTATCCTGCCGTTCTTCAGGAGTTACAGGACAAGGGCCAGACCACACCGAGTACCCGCCGCCGCCTCGCCGCCACGGCATTTGCCCACTGTTCGGCTTACGATGCTGAAGTTTCCTCCTACCTGAGCGAGCCGGCCGGAGATCGCGCACCACCCGCCGTCTATCACATGCATTTCAGTCTGGTGGGATCCCTGCGCTACGGTGAGAATCCTCACCAGCAAGCGGCTCTCTACCGTGAAACAAGTCCCGCCGCAGGGTCCGTGGTTGCGGCCAGAGTTCTTCAGGGCAAGGAGTTGTCGTACAACAATTACCTGGACCTGGACGCTGCGTGGTCTCTGGTGGCGGAGTGGGACCAGCCCGCGGCTGTCGTGGTCAAGCACAACAACCCGTGCGGCGCCGCGGTGGGTAAAACGCTGAGCGAAGCCTACGTCACGGCCCGGGAGGCCGACCCCCAGTCGGCCTTCGGTGGCATCGTCGCCGTGAATCGTCCGGTGGACAAAGAAACGGCAGCCGAACTGGCGAGTACCTTTCTGGAGGCGATTTTCGCCCCTGGCTTTGCACCTGCCGCCAGGGAGATCCTGGCCCGCAAGAAGAACCTCCGACTGCTGGACAGCCAGGGAGCACAACCCGGCTCGGGGCGCTCCCGTCACGAGTTCCGCCGCATCTCGGGTGGCCTTCTGCTTCAGGACGCCGACGTGGAACCGGAGGATATCCAGTGGCGCGTCGTCACCCGGCGCGCCCCCACGCCGGAGGAGGACAGGGCTCTGAGATTCGCCTGGACTGTCGCACGCTTCGTGCGCAGCAACGCCATTGTGTACGCCCTGGGTGACAGAACTCTGGGCATCGGTGCCGGCCAGATGAGCCGTGTCGACGCAGCCCGCATCGGCGTCCTCAAGGCCCGGACCTCCCTCAAAGGCTCAGCACTGGCCTCCGACGCTTTCTTCCCCTTCCGGGATTCGGTGGATCAGGCTGCGGCTGAAGGAGTCACAGCCGTGGTCGAGCCGGGAGGCTCTATCCGTGACGAAGAAGTCATCGCCGCCGCCGATGAAGCAGGCATCGCCATGGTCTTTACCGGAGTGCGGCACTTCCGTCATTGAGGTCCAGCCCGGAGCTGTCCTCAGGGACGTGAATCGTCAGCCGGCGGCTCGTCGTCGCCACCCTCTTCGGGGCCATCCTCCGCGTCTTTCGCTGCCTGATGCGCGGCCTCCCGGGCCTGCCGCAGCCGATCCATCTGGGTGGACTGGAATTCCGAGTGGCTCACCTTCCACCGGCCATCGGCCAGACGCCTGAACTCGACGCTGGCATGCACCCGCGGGTCCCTCTCGAAGATCAGGATATGCTCCGTCCAGCCACCGTCCATGCCATCATACTTCTTGTTTTCCTGACGCAGGTAGGTGAGGACAGCTCGGGTCAGAGGCCCCACCACATCCTTGAGTTCGCCAACCTGTTGCTGAAAAACCTCCCGGCCGAGAGTCTCCGTCATCTCAGGATGAAGATAGGCGTCGTACACCTCGCCCGGATCCATGGTGAAGAGAGAGACCAGGAATGAATCGACAAAGAGGCGAGAGTCGACATCGGGGCCCAACATATCGGGCGACAGAAGTTCCGGGTCGCCGGGCATGACAGAGGTCGCGCCCGGCGAGCTGCGACCGGGTCTGCTGTCCCGGACCTGGCCGACGGCCATGTACGGAGCACCGATGATAAAGGCCACCGCGAGAAGGCCCGCAACAGCAATCTTGTCAGCCCTCATGGGAATCTCCTTTCTTCCCCTGATCAGGTTCCGTCCGGTCATCACCCAGCAATCCCACCAGTTCGATGCCCAGGCCGCGGGCGACCTCCAGGCTGCGCTTGTCCCGGTAGAACTCGCCGTAGTAAATACGCTGAATTCCCGCATTGACCAACATTTTGAAGCAGTTCCAGCACGGTGAGGCGGTTGTGTAGATCTCGGCATGACTGATATTGATGCCGTTCTTGGCGGCCTGGAGGATGGCATTGGTCTCGGCGTGAATCGTGGCGATACAGTGCCCGCCCTCCATGAGATGGCCAACTTCATCGCAGTGGGGCGTCCCACGAATGCTGCCGTTGTAGCCGGTGGACAGGATGGTCCGATCTCGAACGATGACGGCCCCGACGTTCTTGCGGTCACAGGTCGAACGGGTCGCCGCCTGTCGGGCAATATTCATGAAGTAGTCATGCCAGCCGATCCGTTGAGCACTCATGAGCGAATTCTAGTCCATGGATAGCCATTTCGCTGGATTCCGGCGAGGGTAGCCGAACCCCCGTTGCTTGCTTGGCCTCTGACCCCGCCCTAACTTCAACCCAGGACAAGAGGAGATCCAGTGTCACATGTAAAAGGCAGTAATCTTCTGAATCGCCATGCCTTCGTCAAGGAGAAATTCGATCCCGACGCGTGGGACAGAGTCCTGGCCAGCCTGGCGGACAACGACGCCCGCCTCCTGTCTCCGCGCATCCTGGCGTCGTCCTGGTACCCCTTTGATCTCTACAATCGCCTGGACCTCGCCATGTGCCAGGTGCTTGCCGGCGGAGATCTGGAACTCTGCCGAACCCTGGGCGTGGATTCCGCACGCCGGGCTCTCTCCGGCACCTACCGCCTTTATCTCAAAGATGGTGCGGAGGCTATCCTCCGCCGCCTTGCCGTCCTGCACCGATCGTTCTACGATTCCGGCTCCCTGGATGTCACCTACCTGGGCCCGGGACAATGTGCTATCCGAACCGTGTACGTGCCCCGCTCGACGTTGACCAACTGCCTCGTCGCGGAGGGTTTTTATCGCACCGTGGTGGAGATGTGCGGCGGCCTTGAGGTGCAGGTCAGCGAGGGAAACTGCTCGGCCCACGGAGCCCGTTTCTGCCTCTTCAATGTCAGGTGGGAAGATACCGTCACCACCCACCCGCCCGCTTGACGCTGCCCGAGCCCCCCCGGTAACATGGGCCCGTGGGCCTCAGCATCTATCTCAATGGCACCTGGGTGACCCGGCGGCAAGATGCTGTGGTTCCGCTCTATGACCACGGTTTCCTTTACGGAGACGGCATCTTTGAAGGTATCCGTGGTTACGTAGGCCGGGTTTTCCGTCTCGACGATCACTTACGCCGGCTCTACGATTCAGCCCGTGGCATCCATCTGGAGATTCCGGTCTCCCGCTCCCACATGAAGGAACTGGTCGTCGAAGCATGCCGGCGTTCCGGCGATCCCGACCTCTACATCCGCCTCATCGTCTCACGAGGCCCCGGCGATCTGGGCATCGACCCGCGCAAATGCACCGAAGGTGCGGGCATCTATATCATCGCCGGCGCCATTCAACTTTATCCCCCGCAAAAGTACGAGGAGGGGCTGAAAGTCGTCACGGTACCCACCCGCCGCAACCGTCCCGATGCGCTGCCCGCCCAGATCAAAAGCCTCAACTACCTGAACAATATCTTCGGCAAGATGGAAGCCAATCGCCTCGGAGCCGATGAGGGACTGATGCTGGACGGCTCCGGGTATGTCACGGAAGCCACCGCGGATAACGTCTTCATGGTGCGGGATGGCGTTCTGTCGACACCTGCTGCTCACTTCGGCCTCCTGGCAGGGATCACTCGCAGGGTTGTCCTGGATTTGGCAGGCACCATGGGTATCGCCACACGGGAAGTCGGCATGCTCGTCCAGGATCTGATCAGCGCCGACGAAATCTTCCTCACCGGGACGGGAGCGGAGTTGATCCCGGTGATCGACCTGGATGGCGAGATGATCGCAGATGGACGGCCGGGCCCCATCTTCCGCAGGCTACTGGCGGGATTCCGCGCCCTGACACGGACAGAAGGTGAGCCGTTTCTGGAAAAGGTCGGCGAAAGCAGCCAAGCCTGACTCCTCCCGCTTGCTCATCCCGCTGCCTGCCGGTATATTCGCTGACATGCGGAACTGGGCGTGTACCGTGGGAGTGCTGCTTCTTGCCCTGTCTCTGCCCCATGGGGCGGAAGAACCCGACAGCGCAACCGGGCTGGGCTGGGCCGGGGCCGACCTGGCACAGGCCCAGATTCTGGCCAGCCGGACCCGTCGCCCTGTCCTCGTGTTCGCCCGCTCGGATGACTGCATGGCCTGCGACAGGGTGGAAGAGCGGTTGACTCTCAGCAGAGATATCGTCCCCCTCACCAGACCCTATATCCGCCTCATGCTCTCCACGGCCGATCCCCAGGGAGAGGCAGCCGCGGCATTGCTCGGGATCACCATCACGCCCACAGTCCTGATTCTGGGTCCCGACGGCATGGAAGCGAGCCGCAGAGAAGAACACATAAGTGTCGCCTGGATCATGGAACAGCTCCAGGTCATCACGCGCAGGCATGAGGAAAGAGAAATGGACCTCGCCCCTTCACCGGCCGCGCTCAGTCGCAGCCTGGATCTTCTTCTGGATTGGGGCGACCTTGCCGGTGTTGAACGGATCCACGACCGCCTGGATGGTCAAGAAAACCAGCCCATGCAACCAAGGACCGATCCCCTGTCCCGAGCCCATGAGATCTCAACCCAGGAGGATCTGGCCACCCTGCTGGATCACCTGGACGATCCGGGCGAGATGCGCCGCCAGGCCCATTTCCTCGCCCTGGCGCTGGAGGGGGAAGGACGGCCCGGCATGTCCCTGGCCGCTTACCACCACATCATCGCGAGGCTGACCGAGGATTCTCTTTCCGAGGCCAGGGCTGCCTTTCTGGCTTCACGCCAGCACCTGCCTCTGGCAGGTGTCCTGACTCGACTGGACTCGGCCCGGGAGACCGAACCCCGGTCATTGCCCATCCTCATGGCCATCGCCCGTGTCGCCGAGGATCTGGGACGGATCTACAAGGCCTATCACGCACTGGAAGCCGCGGCCCTCTACGCACCTGCCGACGCATGGGTCACTCTTGAACTGCACAGGCTCCATTTACTCGTTCAGATCAGGAGTCGAAAACTAGTTCACGAACATACCTGAAGCTTCGCTATAATGGTTCGATGAACGGGGAGACCAGCACACAACTCGTGACCGCGGAGAGCGAGGCGGGCCTGCCTCTGGATCGCCTTCTGCTGCGCCATCTGCCGGACATGAATCGCAACAAGATTCGCGCCATGCTGGCCCACGGCCGGTTACGGCTCAACGGATCCTGCCCCAACGGCCCGGCGGTGATCCTGTCTGCCGGAGACACCGTGGAAGTTCTCCACTCGGACCCGGACGCGCCCAGCCTCATCTTCGAGGACGCCGGATTCCTCATGGTCTACAAGCCCGCCGGCATGGAGGCGGGAGAGGCTCTGCGCACGGTCGCCTGTCTCCACAGCCGTTTTCACCGCCGCTTCAATCCCCGGCTGGTGGAATCCCTGGAAAGGCAGATCTCAGGCGCTGCCGTGGCCACAGCCGACCCACGCATCTTCCGGAGGCTCCATGCGGCTTTTTCCAGCGGCGGGGCCGTTCGGCGCTACCAGGCACTCGTGTCACCGGCGCCGGACTTGGCCGCCGGCCCACTTCCCGGAGCACCTGGCTGGTTCTGCAAGCAGGAACGGCGATTTCAGGATACGGCTTTCATCCTCCTTCACGCACCGGCCCAGCGCGGGACCCGCCCCCTGCACGCACTGGCCGCAGCCGGTCTCAAACCGTTGCGGATCGCGGGAGAAGGCTTCCGGAAACTGGCCGTTCATTCGTCCGGCTTGAGCTTCTGCCACCCACACAACGGCCGACGCCTGCATTACAACCTGC
>SMYD01000080.1 GCA_004356015.1 Acidobacteriota bacterium
ATTCCCCTTGGGTGCCGTGCGCGGCGAGGAGAGCTGCCGCAGACCCATGATGAAGAGAACCGCCGCCACCAGGTAGGAAAGCTGCAGGAGAGGGGTGCTGATCACGACCGGCCTCCTCTCCTGCGCTTCTTGCGGGATGTGAACATGTTGAGCATGCGCTGGGTCACCACGTAGCCGCCCACCACGTTGATGGTGGCCATGGCCAGAGCCACCACGCCCAGCCAGCGTGCAGCGCCCGTGTAGCCGGCCGCCACCACGACGATGGCCCCCACGATGGTGATGCCGGAAATGGCGTTGGACCCGGACATGAGAGGTGTGTGCAGGGTGGGAGGAACCCGCGTGATGATCTCAAACCCCACGAACACGGCAAGGACGAAGACCATCAGGAAACCCACCAGTTCGACTGTCATGATTTTCCTCCGGCGGCGCCCGCCTCGGTTGCGGGGCTGCCACCCGACCAGACCTGGCCGTCATGGGCCACCAGGCAGGCCCTGGCGATCTCATCCTCCGCCAGGTTAGCCATCTCTCCCTTGGGGGCCAGGTGCTTCATCAGGTTGGTGAGATTCCGTGAGAACATGCGGCTCGCGTCGGCCGCCTTCATGCTGGTGACGTTCAGAAGACCGCAAATGGTCACACCCTGGTGAATCACTTCCTGGCCGGGCTGGGTCAGAGCACAGTTGCCACCCTGCTCCGCCGCCAGATCGATGATCACCGACCCCTGCTTCATGACCTCCACCGAGGGCGCGTCAAGCACCACCGGCGCGCGGCCGCCGGCCACCAGGGCCGAACAGATGATGACGTCGGTCTTGCTGATGGAGTCGCGCAGAACCTCCTTCTGCCTGGCCTTCTGCTCTTCGGTCTGCTCCTTGGCGTAACCACCCTCCGCCTTGGCAGCTTCATCCAGCAGTTCTGCGCCCACGAAACGCGCACCGAGGCTTTCAACTTCCTCCCGCGCCGCCGGGCGCACGTCGGAGGCTTTCACCCGGGCCCCCAGGCGCTTCGCAGTACCTATAGCCTGCAGGCCGGCCACACCGGCGCCGATGATGAGAACCTGAGCCGCCTTGATGGTGCCGGCAGCCGTCATCAGCATGGGAAAAAAACGCGGCAGCCGCTGGGCGGCCATGAGCACCGCCATGTAGCCGGCCACGGTGGCCTGGGAGGAAAGAACGTCCATGCTCTGAGCCCTGGTGATGCGAGGGATGCGCTCCAGGGACAGGACCGACACCTTGCGCCCGGCCAGGCCGGCAATCAACGATTCGTTGACCGCCGGGTCCATGAGGGCCAAGAGTACGGTACCAGGACGCAGGCGCTCGACTTCAGCGGGCGACGGGGCGCGCACTTTGAACACCACATCGCCGGCGGCCAGAACATCGCCCGACGTGATCTCGGCACCCGCCTGCGCAAAGTCGTCATCCGAGAAGCCTGCAGATGCGCCTGCACCGGTCTCCACGGTGACGCTCAAGCCGATCTTCAGCAGGGGGGAGACCGATTCGGGGACCAGACCGACGCGGCGCTCCCCTTCCCATGTCTCTTTAGGGACTGCGATTTTCACGGTTACCTCCACTCGGGTAAGCGCAAGAATTTAGCATGCTTGAGGCGTAAGCGGCAGGCGAATCTGGACCCCACGGGTCTCATTGAATAGGGCCTGGAATATCCCTCCCGCTGCCTCGACCTCGAGGAAAAACGTGGACAAGAACCCCGTCTTTCCCTATGGTGGGATCCATGCCTCCCCGGTCCCCCCAGATCCCGGTTCAGCGCCGAGAGCGGGTTGCCTGGTGCCTCTATGATTTCGCCGATTCGGGGTTCACCACGGTCATCGTCACGACCTTCTATGTTCTTTATTTCAAGAACGTGGTGGTGGGCCAGGCCGGGCTGGGCGACTGGTACTGGGCCCTGGCCAACTCGATGTCGGCGGTGGTGGTCGCGGTTCTCGCACCCGTCCTGGGAGCCATGGCCGACATCAGCGGCAGCAAACGGCTCTTTCTGCGGGGCTTCGGCCTGATCATCATCGTGTTCACGGCATCCCTGGCGCTGGTGGGCCCGGGCAATGTGGTGGCCGGGATTGTGCTGTTCATGCTGGCCAATATCGGCTTCGCCGGCGGCGTGATCTTCATCGATGCGTTTCTGCCGGAACTGGCGGAGCCGGGCAGGACCGGCCGCCTCTCCGGCGCACGCTGGGCCGTGGGCTATGTGGGCGGCATGCTCTGTCTCGCCACCATCATGCCCCTGGCAAGCGGCGGCTTTGTCCCCGGCAACCTGACCGCCGCTCGCAGCGTCTTCCCGGTGGTGGCGCTCTGGTATGCCGTATTCTCCCTGCCCGCGTTTCTCATCCTGCGCGACCGCGGTGGTCAAGCCACCCTCCCTGCGGGCGAGAGTGTGGTCCTGCTGGGCTTCCGGCGCCTGCGAACAACATTCCGCTCCCTCCGGCGCTATCGCCAGCTCTTCAAATTTCTACTGGCCTTCTGGCTCTATAACGATGCCATCGTCACCATCATTATTTTCGCCGCCGCATTTGCTTCCGACACGCTTCATTTCACCGTCAGAGAAAACATGCTGCTGATTCTGTGCGTGAATCTCCCGGCCGCGGCAGGCGCCCTGGCATTTGGTGCCCTCCTGGATCGCCTGGGGGCCAAGCGCACGGTCATGCTGACTCTGCTCCTCTGGCTGGGAGTGATCATCGCCACCATGCTGACCACCAGCAAGGGAGCCTTCTTCGGGGTGGCCGCCCTGGCCGGGATTGGCCTGGGCTCGTGCCAGTCCTCGAGCCGCGCGTTGCTGGCCCAGTTCACCCCCGCTAACAGGGCCGGCGAATTTTTCAGTTTTCTCGGCGTGGCCGGAAAAGCATCGGCCATCATGGGCCCTCTGGTCTTCGGCTGGATCTCCTGGCAGACCGGCAGCCAGCGGCTGGCCATCCTGGCGGTGGGGATCTTTTTCCTGGCCGGCCTTCTGGTCCTGGCGACGGTGGACGAAGAGGCCGGCCTGGCGGCTGCCCGCGGCCCCGACGGAGGACCATGAATGTTAGACTTACCTCTTTCGGAGCCCGACCGAGGTGAGCACTCAACCCAGCCGCGAACTCGAGACATTTCACAACCCACGTCCGGGCAGGCGATACCAGATCGCTTTCGACTGCCCCGAGTTCACCTGCGTCTGCCCCCGCACAGGACAGCCCGACTTCGCGACCATCAAGATTCGCTATGTCCCTGACAAGCTGTGCCTGGAATTGAAATCCCTGAAGCTTTACCTGTGGTCTTATCGTGACGTCGGGACTTTTCACGAAGACGTGACCAACAGAATTCTGGACGACCTGGTCACGGCCGTGAAGCCCACCGAGATGTCCGTGGAAGGTGATTTCAAGATCCGCGGCGGCATCCATACGGTGGTCACGGCCCGTTATCCCGACCCCGAGCCGAAGGGCTGAGAGGTATGGGCTTCACATGCCCCATGCACCCGGAGGTCAAGGCGGAAAAGACAGGGGCCTGCCCGATCTGCGGCATGGCCCTGGAACCGGCCCAACCCCAGGCCGAGACCAACAACCCCGAACTGGCGGACATGACCCGCCGCATGTGGTGGGGTGTCGTCCTTGGACTGCCGGTGCTTCTGATCGCCATGATCGACATGCTCCCCGGCCATCCCATCAGCTCCCTGACGGGAACGCGATGGTTGCACCTCCTGGAGTTGGGGCTCACCACACCGGTGGTCCTGTGGTGCGGCTGGCCCTTTCTGCAGCGTGGCTGGTTGTCGGTACTCAACCGCCGCCTCAACATGTTCACCCTGGTCGCCCTGGGGACCGGCTCAGCCTACGTGGCCAGCGTCATGGCCACACTGGTACCGGACTGGTTCCCGCCCTCGTTCCGCTCCGCAGATGGGCAGGTGGCTGTCTACTTCGAGGCGGCGGCGGTGATCACCATCCTGGTTCTTCTGGGACAGGTTCTGGAACTGCGTTCCAGGCAAAGCGCGGGTGCGGCCATCCGCGAGCTCCTGCAACTGGCGCCGGCCATCGCCCACCGGGTCGGGACCGAGGGACACGATGAGGACGTTCCCCTCGCCGCGGTGCACACCGGTGACCACCTGCGGGTCCGCCCCGGCGAGAAGATCCCGGTGGACGGCCGCATCCTGGAGGGCACGAGCTGGGTGGATGAATCCATGCTCACCGGTGAAGCCCGTCCCGTGCGCAAGGAAAAAGGTGACGCGGTCACCGGAGCCACACTGAATACAGCGGGCGGGTTTGTCATGGAGGCGGAGAAGGTCGGAACCGACACCATCCTGGCACGGATCGTTCGCCTGGTCAGCGAAGCCCAGCGCACCCGCCCGCCCATTCAGCAACTGGCGGATCGGGTGTCCGCCTGGTTCGTGCCGGTGGTCATCGCAGCCGCCCTGGCCACGTTCGCCGCCTGGGCCCTTCTGGGGCCTGAGCCACGCCTGATCCACGCCCTGCTCAGCAGTGTGGCCGTGCTCATCATCGCCTGCCCCTGTGCCCTGGGCCTGGCCACGCCCATGTCCATCATGGTGGGCACAGGCCGGGGAGCCAGAAGCGGCGTCCTGGTGCGTGACGCCGCCACCCTGCAGGCCATGTCCCGGGTGGACACGCTCCTCATGGACAAGACCGGCACCCTCACCCAGGGGCGTCCGGAGGTGGTTTCCCTCTACAGCCTGGGATCGGGACCCGGCGAAGATGAGCTCCTTCGTCTCGCTGCCTGCGTGGAGCAGGGCAGCGAACATCCCCTGGCCCGGGCCGTGGTGGCTGCCGCCCGCAAACGCCGCCTGAAACTGGGTCCGCCTGCCGATTTCATGGCAACGCCGGGCGGCGGGGTGTCCGCCCGGGTGAACGACCGCCGGGTGTTGCTGGGAACCTCATCTTTTTTCAAGGATCAGGGCATCGATCCCGGCCCCCTGCCGGCCCGGGCCGGGGAACAGCGCAAGCTGGGGCAGACCGTGATCCTGGTGGCTGTGGACGGACGGGCCGCCGGTCTCATCGGCATCACCGACCCTCTCCGCCGCAGCGCCGGTGAGACGCTGAAACGACTGCGGAAGCTGGGTCTTACGCCCATCATGGTCACCGGCGACAGCCGTGTCACCGCCGAGAGCGTGGCCCGGGATCTGGATCTGGAAGAAGTGCACGCCGAGGTTCTGCCGGCCGGCAAGGCAGCCCTTGTTCAGGACCTGCAGAGCCGCGGGCACCTGGTCGCCATGACCGGCGATGGCATCAACGATGCCCCCGCCCTGGCCCAGGCCAACGTCGGTATCGCCATGGGAACCGGCACGGATGTGGCCATGGAGAGCGCCGGCGCCACCCTCGTGCGCGGTGATCTGGAGGGAATCGTCCGCCTGCGCCGCCTGAGCCGCGGCGTCATGGCCAACATCCGGCAGAACCTGCTGCTGGCCTTTCTCTACAACATCCTGGCCGTGCCGGTGGCGGCCGGCGTTCTCTACCCCTTCACCGGCATGCTCCTGAGCCCCATGCTCGCCGCCGCCGCCATGTCTGCCTCGTCCCTGTCGGTCATCGCCAACGCTCTGAGACTGCGGCGCCTCGACCTGTGACACCTCTTCTGCCCGGCGCTGAGGAGACGTCCCACAGCCTGGAGGGCACGGTCCGGCGCATTGTGTTCACAGGCGCCGAAGATTCCTGGAGCGTGATCCGGCTGCAGACCGGCGAGAAAGAGGACATTGTCACGGTCGTGGGCCATCTCCCAGGTATCCAGGTGGGTGAGAGCGTGCGCCTCACCGGACAATGGCGGGAGGATCCGCGCTGGGGCCGCCAGTTCAAGGTGGCGACCTATATGAGTGTCACTCCCTCCACACTCACGGGCCTGGAAAAGTACCTGGGCTCGGGCATGCTGGCAGGCATCGGGCCAGTCATGGCGAAGCGCCTGGTGGCCCGTTTCGGCCTGGAGACCCTGGAGATCATCGATCAAGAGCCCGAACGTCTCACCGAGGTCGAGGGAATCGGTCCCGCCCGTCTCCGCGGCATTCGTGCCGCGTGGGACCGGTCCCGGGATATGCGCGAGATCATGGTCTTCCTGCAGTCCAACGGTATCTCTCCTGCCTACGCGAACCGCATCGCCGGCCGCTACGGGCGCCGCACCGTGGCCACGGTGCGGAAGAATCCGTACCGGCTGGCCGCCGATATCCACGGCATTGGCTTTCTCACCGCCGACGGGATCGCGCGGCGGCTGGGAATCGCCGTGGACGCGCCGCAGCGGGCCGACGCCGGCGTGCTCTTCGCCCTGGACAGATTCGCCCAGGACGGTCATGTCTTCATTCCACGCCTGCGCCTCCTGGAGGAAGCGTGCCGTCTCCTGGGACTGCCCGCAGCGGCCGTGGACGAAGCCCTCGCCCGGGTCGCGGCGGACGGGCGCGCCGTGCTGGAGCCCGGCGCCGGTCCTGCAGGCGATGACGCCGTCTATCCCCGCGCCCTGCACATGGCCGAGGTACGGCTGGCCACGACGTTGCGGGCCCTCCTGCGGGAGCCCTCGCGACTGCCGCCCCTGGACGCCGAACGAGCCCTGGCCTGGGTCCAGGAGAACCAGGGACTGCCCCTGGCGCAGGAACAGGGCATCGCGGTACGCCGCGGCCTGGACAGCAAGATTCTGGTCATCACCGGCGGCCCCGGCACCGGCAAGACGACCCTCATCAATGCTCTCATCCGCATCCTCGAGCGCAAGGGCCAGCGCATCCTGCTGGCCGCACCCACCGGCCGCGCCGCCCGCCGCCTGGCCGAGACCTCCGGCCGGGAAGCCCGCACCATCCATCGCCTGCTCGAATTCCAGCCCCGCGACGGGACCTTCCTGCGCAAGGCCGACCGCCCCCTTGAGGCAGACCTGGTCATTGTGGACGAAGTCTCCATGGTCGACCTGCCCCTGGCCGACCGCCTGGTGCAGGCGCTTCCCCCGACCGGCCGCCTGGTGCTGGTGGGTGACGTGGACCAGTTGCCGTCGGTGGGCCCCGGGAGCGTCCTCAGGGACCTCATCGAGTCCAGTGCGGTGGAGGTTGTCCGCCTCACGGAGATCTTTCGCCAGGCCAGGGAGAGCCGCATCATCGTCAACGCCCACCGGATCAACCAGGGCGAAATGCCGGTGATGGGAGAGCCCGACAGCGACTCGGACTTTTTCTTCATCGCCAGGGATGAGCCGGAGGAGGTGCTGGCGGCGGTGCGAACCCTGGTGGCGCGGCGCATCCCGGCCCGCTTCGGCCTGGATCCGGTCCGGGACATCCAGGTGCTCTGCCCCATGCACCGGGGACTGCTGGGAACAACTCACCTCAACGACACCCTCCGTCAGCTTCTCAATCCCCGGGGCCCCGAGTTGCGACAGGGTGAGCGGATTTTTCGGATGGGTGACAAGGTGATGCAGGTCCGCAACAATTATGACCTCGACGTGTTCAACGGCGACCTGGGACGCATCACCAGGGTGGACATCGAGGCAGGCGGTCTGCAGGTCCGTTTTCATGACCGCGACGTGGAATATCGCGCCTCCGATCTCGACCAGCTTTCACCGGCCTATGCCTGCTCCATTCACAAGGCCCAGGGCAATGAATATCCCGCGGTGGTGCTGGTCCTTCACCACCAGCACCACATCATGCTGCAGCGCAACCTGCTCTACACCGCCATCACCAGGGCTCGCCGGCTGGTGGTGCTGGTGGGCAGCCGCCGTGCCCTGAGCCGGGCGGTGCGCAACAACCATGTGCAGGAACGCCACACTCTGCTGGCTCGCCGCCTGTCCGGGCAGCCGCTCCTGGGCTGAGAGAACCGCCACGGTCCAGGTTCCACCGTGTGCAAGTGTCTGCTACAATTCGGGTTTTCCCGAAATACCCTCTAGGAAAGCGGCAGAGCCTTGATTACCGACCTGACACGAGTGCGCAATATCGGCATCAGCGCCCACATCGACTCGGGGAAGACCACTCTCACCGAGCGCATCCTTTTCTACACCGACCGCATCCGGACCATCCACGACGTCAAGGGCAAGGACGGGGTCGGCGCCAAGATGGATTCCATGGAACTGGAACGCGAGCGCGGCATCACCATCGCCTCGGCCGCCACCCACTGCATGTGGGATAACCACCACATCAATATCATCGACACACCGGGCCATGTGGACTTCACCATCGAGGTGGAGCGCTCGCTCCGCGTTCTGGACGGCGCCGTGCTGGTGCTGTGCGCCGTGGCCGGGGTTCAGTCCCAGTCCATCACGGTGGATCGCCAGATGCGCCGCTACAACGTCCCGCGCATTGCTTTCGTGAACAAGTGCGATCGCACAGGAGCCAACCCCATGCGGGTGACCGGCGAGTTGCGCGAGAAGCTGCGCCACAATGCCGTGGCCATGCAGATCCCCATCGGCCTTGAGGCCGGCCACGAGGGAGTCGTGGATCTGGTGGAGATGAAGGCCTACTACTTCGACGGCGAAAACGGCGAGAAGATCCGCATGGAAGAGATCCCGGCGAACCTGAAGGAGGAAGCCGACCGCCGGCGCCAGGATCTCATCGACGCTGCTTCCATGTTCTCCGATGAACTTCTGGAAGCCGCCCTGGAAGGCGAACCCACCCGGGAGATGATTCACGAGGCCGTGCGCCGGGGCACCCTGGCGCGTGAATTGACCCCTGTGTTCATGGGGTCCGCCTACAAGAACAAAGGTGTCCAGCGCCTTCTGGATGCGGTGATCCACTACCTGCCCAACCCCACGGAAGTGGAGAACGAAGCCATCGATCTGGAGAAGGATGAGATGCGCTACCCCCTGCGCTCCGATGCCGCGGAGCCCCTGGTGGCCCTGGCCTTCAAACTCGAGGAGGGCCGCTTCGGACAGCTCACCTACCTGCGCATTTACCAGGGCACCCTGAAGAAGGGCGACACCATCTATAACAGCCGCACCAGGAAGGACATCCGGGTGGGCCGCCTGGTCCGCATGCACGCCGATGAGATGGAGGACATCAAGGATGCCGGCCCCGGCGATATCGTCGCCCTGTTCGGCATCGATTGCGCCTCCGGCGACACCTTCACCACGAATCGCAGAGGCATCGCCATGACCTCCATGCACGTGCCCGATGCCGTGATCCATCTCTCCCTGAAGGCCAAGGACAACAAGTCCGAAGCCAATATCGCCAAGGCCCTCGGTCGCTTCACCAAAGAAGACCCCACCTTTCGTGCACGGGTGGATCACGAATCGTCCGAGACCATCATTTCCGGCATGGGCGAGTTGCACCTGGAAGTCTATGTGGAACGCATGCGCCGGGAGTACAACGCCGATGTGGAAGTCGGTCCCCCGCAGGTTGCGTACCGCGAGGCCATCAGCCGGCGGGCTGATTTCAACTATGTCCACAAGAAGCAGACCGGCGGCTCGGGCCAGTACGGCCGCGTGGCCGGGTACGTCGAGCCCCTGGAGAGCGGTGACTTCGAGTTCGTCAACGAGGTCAGAGGCGGTTCCATCCCCACCGAATTCATCTCCGCGGTGGAAAAGGGATTCCGCTCCGTCCTGAAGAAGGGGCTGCTCATCGGCTTCCCGGTCACCGGCCTGAAGGTCATCGTCAACGATGGCGCCTCCCACTCGGTGGACTCTTCCGACACCGCCTTCCAGGCAGCCGCCCGGGGCGCCTTCAGACAGGTCTACCCCCAGGCCAAACCCCAGATTCTGGAGCCCATCATGCGGGTCTCCATCGAGGGACCGGCCGAATTCCAGGGCGCCTTCGTGAGAGGCATCATGCAGCGGCGGGGGATCGTCGCCGGCACCACCGAGTCCGACGGCTTCGCCCGTCTGGACGCAGACGTCCCCTTGGCCGAGATGTTCGGGTATTCCACGGACCTGCGCTCTGCGACGCAGGGCAAGGCTGAGTTCACCATGGAGTTCGCCCGCTACGCCCCGGCACCGGCCGAAGTGGCCAAAGAACTGATCGAGAAGTTCCTGAAATCCCAAGAGACCAAGAGCTGAGGCGGGAGAGCATCATGGAGAAAACGGAACTGAATCGGCGCAGCCCCCTCCGGGCTCTCGAGCAATCGCTGGCCGGAGGCCTCGGGACTGGCAACATCGGCGTTGTGGTCGCGCGAACCGGCATCGGCAAGACCGCCTTTCTGGTGGGCATCGCCCTGGATCAACTGCTGCGGGGCCACCGTGTTCTGCACATCTCTCTGGGGCACTCGGTGGAGAAGGTCTGCGCCTATTACGATGAGATCTTCGCCGACATGGCCCATGATCACGAACTTGCCGATGTCTGGCAGGTCAGGCTCGAGATGGAACGGAAACGACATATCCATGTCTACTCCGATGGCGCCATGTCCACCGAGCGCCTCACTCAGGCCCTGGAGTTCATGCGCCAGCACGCCGATTTCGCTCCCGCCACCATCGTTATTGACGATTGCGACTTCGCCAACCTGAGTCAGGCCGACCTGCGAGGCTTGCGCGCCCTCGCCGCCAAAGAGGGCTGCCAGGTCTGGATGTCCGCCATCACCACCCGCGAGGCCAAGGTGACCAATGACGGCATCCCCGAGCCGGTGGCTCACCTGCGGGAGGAACTGGCTGTCATCCTGCGCATGGCCCATGACGGCAATGGCGTGCATATCACACCGCTGAAAGCGCAGGCCGAAGCCACGCCTGGTTCTCTCAAGCTGGCTCTGGACCCCAAGACCCTGCTGCTGGTGCGCGAGTAGAGCCCAACCAGGCGGCCATGGCGGCGACGCTCCGGCCGATACGGCGCGCGCAGCCGCCATAGACATCCGGCGTGCCCCCGAACGGATCCGCGATGGCCGGACTGCCGTTCTCAGGGGCGAACTCTCCCAGCATGAGGACGCGCCGGGGAGCCTGGCCGCTCATGCGGGCAACCGGCTGCCGCTGCCGCTCTTCCATGATGAGGACCAGATCCGCTCGCCGCTCCACCGCAGGCAGAGGGCGGGCCCGGTGCTCCTGGAGAGAGATCCCCTCTGCCTGCGCCGCCATCTGCGTGGGTATGAGCGGGGTGTCACCAGCCACGGCCACCAGGCCGGCACTGCCGGCCTCCCAGTTCATGAGGGCAGGCTCCACCGCCTGCAGGCGGTGAAAAAACGCCAGCGCCAGGGCTGAACGGCAGATGTTTCCATCGCACACGAACAGCAGGTAAGACCGGCTCCGGGCCGTGCCCTCTTCCGGCGGGGACAGGTGCGGGATATGGTTCGTGATCATGGACGGGACATTGTACAGGGCAACCTTTCGCCCCACCGCCGGAGTTCTCATCTGCCGGGAGCAGGAGGTCATCCTGATCCGGCGTGGCGGCGATCCCGGACGTGGCTTGTGGGATATCCCCGGCGGCTTCCTGGAGCCGGGCGAAACACCGCCCGTGGCGGCCAGGCGGGAGATACGGGAAGAACTGGGGGTGGAACTGGGCTCTCTCGACCTGCTTCTGACCGATATCAATCCCCTCCCGGCCTGCACGGTTCTGGACATCATCTACACGGCGCCCTGGGCCTCCGGCGTTCCCCGGGCAGGATCCGACGCTGCCGCCTGGGCCTGGTTTCACCGCGACGCCCTGCCTGAAGATCTGGCCTTCGACACCACCCGCCGCATCCTGGCGCACTGGCGGACCAGCACCCGCAGCAACAGTTACCGGCTGCTGGGCGGCACGAGACTTCCCCTTGCCGAGGCCACCAGGGTGGCCGTTCTGGCGCCTCCTTGGCGGCAACTGCCGGCGGGCTGGCAGATCCGGAGCGGCAACTGGCGTATCCATGACCAGGTCCTGTGCGGGTCGGTGGAGGGAGAACACCCCGCAGCCCTCTGGTTCGAGACGCCTGTGCCAGGCGACCACGCCATGCTTTTCCGGGCTGCCACCGTCCCCCCACACCGCAACGACATCAACTGCTACTGGGAAGGGTCCGGTGACGGATGGGATGGCACCGATCCACAGTGCACCATAGGCGGCGTGGGTGGCTGGTGGGATGGTCTCACCGGCATCGAGCGCTATCCCGAAGGCGGCCTGCGCGCCAGCGGCCGTCTCCTGGCGATCCAGCCCGGCCGCATGTACGAGATCTGTGCCGGGCGCTGGGGCGACAGCGACTTCGTCTTCATCGACGGCCGCCTGGCCGTGCAGCTCGACGACCCCGCAGCCACCCGGCGCCCTGCATCACGAGTCGCCCTGGCCACCTGGAACAGCCACGTGCATTTCGCCTCGGTGCAGGTCTACAGCCTGCCCGCAGCCCCGAGTTCATGATGCAGGCCTGCCCCGACGCCGCCTACTTCGCCCGGGTGGACCGCTGGTCCTCCACCCCCGCCTATCGCCGGGAGGTCGGCAGCCTGCTCGCGGCCCTGGATCTGCATCCCGGATCGCGCATCCTTGATGTCGGGTGCGGACCGGGCGCCGCCATGGCGGAACTGCGCC
>SMYD01000081.1 GCA_004356015.1 Acidobacteriota bacterium
CCTGCGCCGGAGCAGAGACCAGGACGAGAACGGCGCACAGAGCGAGGCGGGTGAGACTGAACGAACGCACCATCAGAACTCAAACTTACCTGCAAACCCTTGCGACCTCAACTATTTATTCCTGGGGGCATGTTCCCAGCACCGTAGCATTGGTTTGATAAATGGCGGAGGGGACAGGATTCGAACCTGCGGTGCTTGCGCACGGTGGTTTTCAAGACCACTGCCTTCAACCACTCGGCCACCCCTCCGTAGCGGCGTCATTGTAAGAGGAGGGGAGGGCGGGAGCAAATGCTGGTATACTCCGCCGCCCATGAGCCAGACCACCCCATCTTCGCCAGGCAGGGTCTCGCATGTCCAGCGTGCCGTTTTCCCGGTGGCAGGACTGGGGACTCGTTTCCTGCCGGCCACCAAGGCCCAGCCCAAGGAGATGCTGCCCCTGGTGGACAAGCCGGTGATCCAGTACGTGGTCGAGGAGGCCATTGCCTCGGGAATCGTCCATGGGACCCTGGTCACCGGCCGGGGCAAGAACGCCATCGAAGATCACTTTGATGTCTCCGCCGAACTGGAGCGGTTGCTGGAGCGGCGCGGAGATACGGAAAAGCTGGAGACGGTTCGCAGCATTTCCCGGCTCATGGAGTTCTCGTATGTGCGCCAGAAAGAGGCCCTGGGACTGGGTCATGCCGTTCTCACGGCCCGCCACCTGGTCGGGAATGAGCCGTTCGCCGTCTTCCTGGGGGATGACATCATTCATGCCCAGGTGCCGTGCATGGCGCAGCTCCTCGAGGTGCACGCCCGTTTCGGCGGCTGCGTGGTGGCCGTGGAGGAAGTGGACCGGGAACGTGTCTCGTCCTACGGGGTGGTGGATGCGGAAGAGATCGATGACCGTGTCTACCGGGTCCGGGATCTGGTGGAGAAGCCCGCGGTGGAAGACGCCCCGTCGAATCTGGCCATCATCGGCCGCTATGTCCTGGCCCCCGAGATCTTTCCCTGCCTGGAGGAAACCGGGCCGGACAAGAAGGGCGAGATTCAACTGACCGACGGCCTGCGGGCGGTCGCGCGTCACGTCCCTGTGCATGCCGTGCGCTTTCGGGGCACCCGTTACGACACGGGCAACAAGCTCGGCTTCCTGAAGGCGACCGTGGAGTTCGCTCTCAGGCGCGGCGATCTGGGCGGGGAGTTCGGCACCTACTTGCGGGCCCTGGACCTGGATCTCTTCAAGCCCGGCGACTGAGTTACTTCTTGCCGGTGCTCTTTTCGCCGGACGCCTTCTTCTTGCTGGACTTCGTCTTGTCGTCGGCAGTCTTGGTGCTGTCGGTGGCCTTTGGTCGGTCGTCTGATTCTTTGCCGCCGTCCTTTCCCTTGCGGGCATAATCCGTGATGTACCAGCCGCTCCCTTTGAAGTGAATGGCGGGAGCCGAGATGAGCCGCCGGGTGCTGCCGCCGCATTCGGGACAGCGGGGAGCGCGGGCTCCGCGTTTCATGATCCGTTCGAAGTTGTGGTTACACTTGCTGCAGGCATATTCGTAGAGCGCCACGATGTGTCATCTCCTCCTCTGGCCAACCTTAACCCTGCTCTGCTGCCAGCGTCAAGAACTGAGGCTGTCGGCGCGCTAGAATCGCCGCCACATGGACGCTATTCGCATTGAAGGTCGGCGGCGGCTGCGCGGCACCATTCATGTCTCAGGCGCCAAGAATGCCATTCTGCCGGCCCTGACCGCCGCCCTTCTCACCGATGAGGAGGTTTGCCTGGCCAATGTCCCGGGTGTGCGCGACGTGGACACCATGCTGAAGGTCCTGGAGCATCTGGGGGCCGAGTGGTCGCGGCGGGGTGACCGGGTCACGGTGCGTCTGGGCAGGCTTCTGCACCCTGAAGCTCCCTACGATCTGGTGCGTACCATGCGGGCCTCGGTCCTGGTCCTGGGGCCTCTTGTGGCTCGTCATGGCCAAGCCCGGGTCTCCATGCCGGGAGGCTGCGCTATCGGCGCCCGGCCCGTGGATCTGCACCTGGATGTTTTGCGCGCCCTGGGGGCCGAAGTTCGCCAGGAGCATGGCTATATCGAGGCCCGGGCCGGCCGTCTCCGTGGCGCCTCCTATACCTTCGACCGGATCACCGTGACCGGCACTGAGAATGCCATGATGGCTGCCAGCTTGGCCGAGGGCCGCACCGTCCTGCGCAACTGCGCCCAGGAACCGGAGGTCTCGGATCTGGCCGAATTGCTCACCCGCATGGGTGCACAGATTTCGGGAGCAGGAACCGACACCATCCGCATCGAAGGTGTGGAGTCTCTCGGGGGTGCAGAGCACCGGGTGGTTCCCGATCGCATTGAAGCCGGTACGTTCGTCTGCGCCGCGGCGCTGGCCGGTGATGAGGTGGTGATCCAGGGCTGCCGCCCGGAGCACCTCTCGGCGTTGCTCCAGCGCCTGACCGGCTGTGGAATCAACCTGGAGGTCGGCGTAGATGCCATCACCATCCGGGGCGGTGGCGGCTTTACGTCCGCCGACGTGTCCACCCGCCCCTATCCCGGCTTTGCCACCGACCTGCAGGCTCAGTACATGGTCCTCATGACGCAGGCGTCGGGTGCTGCGGTCATCGCCGAGACCATCTTCGAGAACCGCTTCATGCATGTCCAGGAGTTGCAGCGCCTGGGCGCCGACATCCGCTGTGAAGGTCACAACGCCTTCGTGAAGGGACCCCGGTCGCTCTCGGGAGCGCCGGTGATGGCTACCGACCTGCGTGCCTCGGCTTGCCTCATTCTGGCGGGACTGGTGGCCAGCGGTGAGACCCTGGTGCGGCGCGTCTACCACCTGGACCGGGGCTATGACCGGATCGAGGAGAAGCTGCGCGGCCTGGGGGCCGAAATGGAGCGCATCAAGGAATAGCAGGGAGGATGAAGATGGCCGCCGCTGACAACTGTCTTTTTTGCCGCATCGTTGCCGGAGAGATGGGCGCCTGCATCTATGAGGACGATCTCGTGGCGGCGTTCGAGGACATCCAGCCTCAGGCACCCCACCATACCCTCATCGTGCCCCGTGAGCACCTGGCATCCAGCGCCGAGTTCGCGCCGCAGCACGAAGCCCTTGCCGGCCGCCTGCTGCTCACGGCCGCCCGCCTGGCACGGGAGAAGGGCCTCGAGAGCTATCGCCTGGTCATGAACTGCGGCGAAGAAGCAGGGCAGTCCGTTTTTCACATTCACCTTCACATGCTGGGGGGGCGCACCTTCGGCTGGCCTCCCGGCTAGGATCATGGCAACGGAAATCTTCCGGCGCACCCTCATGGCACGGGCCGCCCCGGCTCTTGTCTGTGCCGGTTCCCTGTCTTTGCTCGCGGCCGATGCCTTTGGCGGCCGGCTGGGTCTGACCCTGTGGAGTCTCTGCATGGCGGGGATCAGTCTCCTGGCCGGTGCCGGCCTGGTGCTTGCCCTGGGTGATGAAGTGGTGGTGGACGCCTCAGGTGTGCAGCTGCGGAATCGTTATCTGGGTCGCCGCCGGTCTCTGGCCTGGGATGATATCCGGGAGGTGAGGCCGCTGGTGGGCATGGGCGGGAGGCGTTCCCGTGCCCTCTGCGTGATTCCTCACCACGGCCGGCGCCTTATCCTGGATTCGCTCCGCCACATGGACCGTCTGCAGGAACTCCTCATGGCCGGGAATGACACCACTGGGAGCGCTCCCCTGTGATACGATTCACCTCCCCCAACTGGTGATTCTTCGGGAGGTCAACGTGCACGAGCCTGTGATTCTAAGCGCCGTGCGGACGCCCATCGGGAAGTTCCTCGGTTCCCTCAGCAGTCTGTCCGCGCCTCGCATGGGTGCCCTTGTCGTCGCGGAAGCCATCCGCCGTGCCGGCGTCTCCCCGGACGCCGTGGACGAAGTGATCATGGGGAATGTCCTGGCGGCGGGACTGGGTCAGAACCCGGCGCGGCAGGCCGCGCTCTTCGGCGGGCTGCCACCCAGGGTGGGAGCCGTGACCATCAACAAGGTCTGCGGGTCGGGCCTCAAGGCCGTCATGATGGCCGCCCAGGCCGTGCGCCTGGGCGATGAAGAAATCGTTGTTGCCGGTGGCATGGAGTCCATGACCCGGGCGCCGTTTCTGCTGGAGAAAGGGCGCACCGGCTATCGCCTGGGACATGGCGAGCTGGTGGACAGCGTCATCCGTGATGGTCTCTGGGATGTCTACAACGACTACCACATGGGCAACACCGGTGAAGTGGTGGCCACTGAATACAACATCAGCCGTGAAGAGCAGGATGCCTGGGCACTGGGCAGTCACACAAAGGCTCTGGCCGCCATGGACGAGGGACGCTTTGCTGCCGAGATCCTGCCGCTGGAGATCAAGGGCCGCAAAGGTGACGTGACTCTGGTGGAGAACGACGAAGCTCCACGGCGGGATACCACCATGGAGAAACTGGCGAAACTGCGGCCTTCCTTCCAGAAGGATGGGACCGTCACCGCCGGCAACGCTCCCGGTCTCAGCGATGGGGCCGCCGCCACCGTGGTGACCTCCGCGGCCACGGCGGAGAAGCTGGGCTGCCAACCCCTGGCGCGCATCATCGGCTATGCCACGGCAGGTCTTGAGCCCCGGCTGGTCCTGATGGCGCCGGAAGCGGCCGTCAAGAAGCTGGTAGCCCGTATCGGCTGGTCTCTGGATGAGGTGGATCTCTTCGAATTCAATGAGGCCTTCAGCGTGCAGCAAGTGGCCGTGGCCCGTGTCCTGGAGGTTCCGGTTGAGAAGGTGAACGTCAACGGCGGCGCCGTGGCCCTGGGGCATCCCATCGGTGCCTCCGGAGCGCGCGTGCTGACGACCCTGCTTTACGCTCTGAAAGACCGGGGCGAGAAGCGCGGCGTGGCGGCCTTGTGTCTTGGCGGCGGCAACGCCGTGGCCATGGCCGTGGAGGTGGCATGATGGATGATCCCACCATCGGGGTGATCGGTTCAGGCACCATGGGAACCGGAATCGCCCAGGTCTTTGCCACGTCCGGCAGGCGAGTCGTGCTTCAGGATGTGGACGCCGCCCAGCTTGAGAGGGCCGAGGCCGCCATCGGCAGGAGCCTCGGCAAGCTGGTGGAAAAAGGCCGTCTGGAAAAAGGAGTGGCTGACGCGGCCCGGGCCAACCTGACCACCACCACCGATTTTGAGGCGCTGGCCCCGGCCGATTTCGTGGTGGAGGCGATCTTCGAGAACCTGGAAGCCAAGCGCAAGATCTTCACGCGTCTGGATGAATTGTGCCGGCCCCAGGCCATTCTCGGGTCCAACACCTCGTCCATTTCCATCACGGCCCTGGCGGCCGCCACGGGGCGTCCGGAACAGGTGATCGGCATGCACTTCATGAACCCGGTACCACTCATGAAGCTGGTGGAAGTGATCCGGGGGCTGGCGACCAGCGATGAGACCACGCAGGCGACCCTGAAGTTGTGCAGCGATCTGGGCAAGACGCCGGTGGAGGTGAACGATTACCCGGGTTTTGTTGCCAACCGCATTCTCATGCCCATGATCAACGAAGCCATCTTCGCCCTGATGGAAGGGGTGGGCACGAAAGAGGCCATCGACACCATCATGAAGCTGGGGATGAATCATCCCATGGGTCCGCTGACCCTGGCCGATTTCATCGGCCTGGATATCTGCCTGAATATCATGGAGGTTTTGCATCGGGAACTGGGCGACCCCCGTTACCGGCCCAGCCCGCTCCTGCGCAAGATGGTGGCTGCGGGTCGCCTGGGACGAAAATCGGGCCGCGGCTTCTACGACTACGCCCGGTCCTGACGCAGCACCCTTGCGGGACTATTCCCAGACGCTTCTTGAACGATGTGGGCTGACCCGTTTCCTGGTTCACGAGAGATATCTTCCCGGAGCACCAGCGCAGATGGCGCCGCTGCCCTTTGTGCCGGCGCCAGCCGTGGCCGCCGCCCTGAAGAGGGCAGGCATCGGCCGGCTCTACAGCCATCAGGCACACGCACTGGAGATTGCCGCCAACCGCCAGCCGGTGCTGGTGGCCACCCCCACGGCATCGGGGAAGAGCCTTGTCTACAATCTGACGGTCCTGCAGGCGTGTGCGGAACGTCCCGAGAGCCGGGCCCTTTATATCTTTCCGTTCAAGGCGCTGGAGCAGGATCAGAAAGCCGCCTTCGAGGCCCTGGCGGCCGCATTTCCTGCGCAGGAGCGGCCCCGCTGCGCTATTTACGACGGGGATACGCCGGCCGGCTTGCGCCGGAAAATCAAGGCCGACCCACCGCACGTTCTCATCACGAATCCCGACATGCTCCACCTGGGAATTCTGGCCCACCACGGCGATTGGGCCGGGTTTCTGGGCAATCTCGAGACCGTGGTCATCGACGAATTGCATGTCTATCGCGGCGTCTTCGGAACCCATCTGCATCACATCATCCAGCGTCTACGACGCCTGTGCGCCCATTACGGCAGCCGGCCCGCTTTCGTGGCGGCATCGGCCACGGTGGGGGAGCCGGCCCGCTTTGTCCGCCAACTCCTCGGCGAGCCGTTCACGGTGGTGGACCGCTCCGGCGCCCCGCGGGCCGCACGCCAGGTGGTCTTCCTTGGTCTGGGCATGGAGCTGAGCCCCTACACGGTGGCCACCCGTCTCATGGCGCGCACGGTGGGCGATGGGCTGCGCACCATCACCTTCACCAAGTCGCGGCGGGTCACCGAACTGATTCATTCGTGGTTGATCGCTGGTGACGGTCGCCTGCGGGGCAAGGTGCAGCCCTACCGCGCCGGCTATCTGCCGGAGCAGCGGCGAGACATCGAAGCTCGCCTGTCCCGTGGCGATCTGCTGGGGGTGGTCACCACCTCGGCTCTCGAACTGGGGGTGGATATCGGCGGCCTGGATGTCTGCATCCTGGTGGGGTATCCAGGCAGCGTCACCTCCGCCTGGCAAAGGATAGGCCGCGTCGGCCGTGGTGATCGCGATTCCCTTGTTGTCATGGTGGGCATGCCCGACGCTCTGGATCAGTACTTCCTGAGTCACCCGGAGGAATTTTTCAGTCGTCCCTTTGAGCCGGTGGTGTTTGACCCGGCCAATCCGGTGGTGGCGGGAGGCCACCTGGTTTGCGCCGGCGCCGAACTGCCCCTGTCCCCATCCGACGCCTCCGGTTACGGGGAGGAGGTCTTCTCCCTGGTCCCGGATCTGGTCAGGGACGGCCGCCTGGTGGAGGATGCCGACCAGCAGCGCTGGTATTCCCTTCGCCGTCGTCCCCAGAGAGATGTGAGCCTGCGCTCCATGGGCGCCACGTATCGCATCCGCCGCCCTGATGGCGGTGCACTGGGAACCGTGGATAGCCTTCGCGCCCGCACGGAATGCCATGCCGGTGCCATTTATCTGCACGGAGGGCGCACCTACCTCATCGAGCGCCTCGACCTGGAGAAGCGCGAGATTCTGGCCGTTCCCGCCTTCGATTCCAATTACTTCACCGTTGCCCTCACCGAGAAGGAGACGGAGATCCTGGAACGCAAGCAGGAAATGGACCACGGGCCGTTCAAGGCCGGCCTGGGACGCCTCAAGGTGACGACCCGCTTCCGTGGCTACCTGCGCAAAAGTATGGCCAACCAGGAGGTCCTCTCGGAGCATGAACTGGACCTGCCCCCTTCCCAGTTCGAAACCATCGGCATGTGGGTGGAACTGCCCCCGGGGCTGGAGGCGGAAGCCGCTCGCCGCGGGCAGCATTTCATGGGAGCCATTCACGCCACTGAACATGCCGCTATCGGATTGTTCCCCCTGCTGGCCCTCTGTGATCGGGGGGATCTGGGCGGGATCTCGTATCCCCGGCACCCTCAGACCGGCGGCCCGGCTTTTTTCATCTACGATGGACACGCAGGTGGCATGGGGCTGGCAGCCGAGGGGTTCCGGCGCATCCGGGAACTCCTGGCCCGCACCCATGACCTGATCCGGACCTGCCCCTGCGAGGACGGCTGCCCCTCCTGCATCCAGTCGCCCAGATGTGGCAACGGCAACCGCCCCCTGGACAAGGCCATGGCTCTTCACCTGCTGGCGGTTCTCTGTGGGCATGAGCCGGTGCCGCCGCCGCCGCCCGACGCCGGTATCCGGACCCCGGTTTCACCTGCTGAAGGTGAGGCCGCCGAGGTGCCTGAGCCGGATGGCGAGTTGCCCGTGCGGCGGGATCTCTTCTTCGACCTGGAAACCCTGCGCAGCGCCGCGGAAGTCGGCGGCTGGAGCCGGGCCGCCGACATGGGTCTGGCCCTGGGAGTGATCTACGACCGCAGACGCGACCTCTGGCGCACCTACCGGGAAGAGGATGTCAAGGACCTGATCATCGATTTGCTTTCCGCCGGGCGGGTGGTGGGCTTCAACGTCAAGCGGTTCGATTATACGGTGCTGTCAGGCTATGCCGCCGCCGACTTCTCTCGTGTCCCCACGCTGGATTTGCTGGAAGAAATCCACCAGGTGCTTGGATTTCGCCTCTCCCTCGCCCACCTGGCGGAGGAGACCCTGGGCGTGAAGAAGAGCGCCGATGGGCTGCAGAGCCTCGCGTGGGTCCAGGAGGGGCGCTGGGATCTCATCGAGGCCTACTGCCGCCGCGATGTGGAGATCACCCTGAAGCTCTATGAGTTCGGCCGCCGCCACGGTCACGTCCTGTTCCGTGGACGGGACGGCCGCCGCCTGCGCCTGCCGGTCACCTGGCCATAGAGTGAGGAACCGGGCTGCGGAGCCGAATCCGCGGGTCCTGCCCGCCGTATTGCAATGAACGGAGAGGCCGGGGTAGAATCGCGCCGTTTGCAGAAGAAAACAGATGTTGTTTCGCGTATCTGAGGGATCCTGTATGCATTGCCCAACGACTTCAGGATTGGTCCTGGCTGCCCTGCTGATGCTTCCAGGCCTCGGCCACGCTGAAGAGCCACGGGGCAGGAGCCACACATGGGATCTCGAAGCCACCGCCGGAATGAGCTTCCTGGATTCCGGGTTCAATGCCAAGGTCATGGGATATCGCCTCGTCACGCCCACGCTGGGGACCAGCAAGGTCCCTCCCACCGAAGCGGATCATTTGGAGGTCTCGATCCCCACGCTGGGTCTGCGGGTTGGCTACAATTTCACCCGCTATTTTTCCTTGGAGCTGGGTGGTGTCCTGGGCGAGACCGAGGTCGGTAGTGACACGAAGATCCGCCTGGAGGAGAACTTCACCCTGGCGAACGCCGCACTGAGACAGACGGTGCTGGCCCAGCAGACGGCCACGGCGCCGGGTATCCTGGCGGCCTACGAGAGCCTGGACTTTGATTACACCAACGCCAACCTGATGGGTGTCTTCAAGTTCAACAACAGGACCACCTCGCGCTGGGTCTTTTACGGTTCCTTCGGCGGCGGCTATTTCAGCCTCAACCCCAACAGTTCACCGTTCAATGCGTGCGACGTCCAGGTCGTTACCGACCCCAGCATCGACCCCTTCAACGATGATCCCAACGATCCGTTCAACCCGGACTTTTTCCAGGACAACCCCGAGCAGTTGAAGGTTGTCCCCGGCTGTAACCGAGCGTTTCTCACGGGGACATCTGTGGGGGTCGTCACCAATGATGTGGGCGAACAGGTGCTCGATATCGTACTGGGGAGTTATTTCCAGGACGCCGACGCGGTGCAGCTCCCCCGCCCAGACGAACCCCCTCTCCTATTCAGCTGCGCCGCGGGGGAGGCTCTGACCTCGGATCCGGAGACCAGGCAAATTCTCTGTGATGAAGTGCCTCAGTGGAAAACTCCTCCCGGCGTTCTGGCCACGTCCGGGTTCTCGACCACCGGCAAGGTCCGCGGCTTCGAGGATTTCTTTTTCAGCCTCGGTGGGGGGGCCCGCTGGCATTTCAAGCCGCGTCACGTGCTGCGCATCGATCTCAAGCGGCACTTCATTGAAAACCAGAACAAGAATATCAACGAAGTGACCTTCGGCTGGAATTTCGTCCTGGGGCGGGGCAAGCCCGATGTGGACGCAGGTGCTGCGCCACCACCCCTGGAGTTCATCGAAGATGAAGGCGTACCTGCCCCCGCCGAGGACGACGGGACGGGCCTGAGTTGACGTCCCGGCCATAACGGGAAAAGATGTCCCCGTCATGGATCTCAGCGGCATCATCATCCCTGTTCCCACCCCGTTCAGCAACGGGAGTGTGGACCTGGGACAGTTTCGAGAGAACCTTGAAAAATGGATGGCCTGGGAGGGCAGCTCCGTTCCAGGCGGCCCCGAGTTGCTGCACCTGGCAGGAGTCCTGGTTGCCGGTTCCAACGGCGAATCCCCACTTCTGAACCAGGCCGAGATCGACGCCATGACCGAGGAGGCCCGCCGGTTGGTACCCTCCGAGCGGCTTCTCCTGGTAGGCACCGGGCGGGAGTCGACCGAGAGAGCCGTGGAGGCGGCCCAGCGGGCGGCCGAGCGCGGCGCCGACGCTGTTCTGGTGGGTGCGCCTACCTTCTTCCGCCAGGAGATTCCACCGGATGCCCTCGTGGCCCATTTCGCCGCCATCGCGGCGGCCATCCCGATTCCCATCATCATCTACAGCGTGCCGCGATTCAGTGGTTTTGAGGTGCCCGTTTCGCTGGTCAAGCAGCTGGCCAGTAACCCGTCCGTGGCCGGTCTCAAGGATTCGGGTACCGACACTTCGCGCATCGTTGAGATCCTGGCAGGGGACCACCCGGTGGAGGGGGATGGCTTCCGGATCATGGCGGGGAATGCCACGGTCTTCTACCCGGCTCTGGCGTGTGGCGCGGCGGGCGGCATTCTGGCCGTCGCCAATGTCGTTCCGGGCCTTGTCTGTGCCCTCCTGGCGGCATGGGCGGCCAATGACCAGGACGCAGCGCGCCGCATTCAGAAGCGGCTCACGCCCCTGGCCAGAGCGGTGACCACCGAGAACGGCATTGCCGGACTCAAATATGCCCTGGACAGGATAGGCCTTCATGGCGGACCACCACGCAAACCGCTTGTGGGGCTCGGGACCAGGGCGCGGGCCGAACTGGAGAAGATCCTGGAGCATGCCCTGTGGGCCGAAGGTGAGGAACTGGGGGCCGCGTCCCAGTTGGTGGATCTGAGAAAGCCATGAAAATCACCCTCCTGGGAGGCGGAGGCTTCATTTCCTCGGCCGTCCAGGGACGATTGCTGGCGGACGGCCACCGGCTGACCATCCTGAAGCGGCACCCACCCGCCTCTTCCCAGGGTGTCCGGTACGTGGCCGGTGAGCGCCACGACCCCGGCACGCTGGCGGCCCTTGCCGCAGGGCGCCCGGATGCTGTGGTTGATTTTCTCTGCTATGAGGCCGGGCATGCTCGAGAGCTCCTGGAGGCCTTCGCCGGTTGCATCCAGCGGCTGGTGATGATCAGCACCGGCTCGGTCTACTGGTGCACTGGCGCCTGGCAAAACCCGGTCGGGGAGAACCAATATGACCGGGAGGACACGCTGCGGATTCCACCCACTCCTCTGACTCCCGGCAGCATCGAATATGACTACGGGACGGGCAAGCGGGCGGCCGAAGACGTGCTGGCCCGGGCTCATGCCCGTGGGGATTTCACCGTTGTGCGCCTGCGCTTCCCGGTGGTTGGAGGTCCCGGCGACCCCACGGGGCGCTATGCCGGCTATGTGCAGCGAGTGGCTGCCGGCGGGCCGCTGCTGCTGCCCGATGGCGGCTTCAACAGCTTCCGCCACCTCTATGTGGAAGACGCGGCGGCGGCGGTGGCTGCCGCTGTCACGACGCCGGGTGCCGGTGGCGGCTATAATGTGGCCTCCAGCGAGATGATCTCGGTGCGCGATCTGGTTCACCAGGTGGCCGGTTGTCTGGGACGGCCTGAGCCGGAAGTGGTCTCGCCGCCCCGGGCGTGGCTTCTTGAACGGGGCTACGGAGACCTCTTCGCCCCGTTCAGTGCCACCCGGGATCAGGTGCTGGCCATCGGGCGGGCACGCCGGGAACTGGCCTTCCAGCCGACGCCGTATGCCCAATGGCTGGCCCACGTCGTGGCTGCGGGCCAGGGCCATTCGTCGCAGCCCCGTGAAGAACTGGAGGCGGTTGCTCTCTTCAGGAGAACCTCGGGAGGGGCTCTTGCGTATCTTGACGCGGAAGAGGTGTGATGATTCTCGAACTTGATGACCTGACCGTGACCTATGGGCGCAAGATGGCCCTGCGCAACCTGACCCTGAAGCTGGGGGAGGGAGCGGTGGGCCTCCTGGGGCCCAATGGTGCCGGCAAATCGACCTTGCTGAAGACCGTCCTCGGTTTCCTGACCCCGGCTTCGGGTCGCGGTCGCCTGCTGGGCATGGACATCTGTGAGGACCCTCTGGCCGTGCGCCGGCAGGTGGGCTACATGCCTGAAAGCGAGGGACATATCCCGGGCATGAACGCCGTCGCCTTCGTGGCGTTCACCGGCGAGCTATCGGGGATGGGCCGGACAGATGCCATGGCCCGGGCCCACGAGGTCCTGTCGTACGTGGGGCTGGGAGAAGCTCGTTACCGCTCGGTGGACACCTACTCCACCGGCATGAAGCAGCGCATCAAGCTGGCTCAAGCCCTCATCCACGATCCCAAGGTGCTGTTCCTGGATGAGCCCACCAACGGCATGGACCCCAGGGGAAGGCGGGAGATGCTGGACCTGATACGGGATATCTCCCAGCGCAAGAAGATCAGCATCCTGTTGTGCTCCCACCTCCTTCCGGATGTGGAATATGCATGCCGCGAGGTGGTGGTTCTCAACAAGGGCACGGTGGTGACCTCCGGCAATATCGAGAAGCTCAAAGCCCAGAGGCGCCGGGTCTACCTGGTGCGTGGCAAGGGAAATCAGGCCGCGTTCGGTCAGGTTCTGGAGGCCATGGGTTGCCGGGTGCAGGAAGACCGGGATCGAATTCTGCGGGTCGAGTTGAGTGATGGTGAGGATGCTCGCCAGATCTTCGCCGCCGCGGACCAGAACGGCTTCCAGGTGCGCCACCTGACGCGTATGCGTATGAGCCTGGAGGAGGTTTTCCTCTCGGCCATCGGTGCACCTGAGACGAACGCCTCGTACCAGGTTGCCGATGCGAAAAACGGCAACCTGGTCAACTGAAGGAGAGCGCGCGACCATGCCCATCTATGACCTCAGCTACCGCCACTGGGAAGGACCCCTCCACGGGGCGGAGCGCCGCTGGCTGGTGATTGCCGAGGCCGGCATCCGGCTCCTGCTCTCGTACAAGAAATTTGTGTTCCTGCTGATGCTGTCGTGGGTGCCGTTCTTCGTGCAGGCTTTCCTGCTCTACATGATCATGGTGAAGGGGGCCAGCATGGGCTTCGAGATCGGCGCGGCCTTCTTCCAGAATGCCTTCGCGGTGCAGATGTTCCCCCTGGTGCTGGTCACCATCTATGCCGGCTCGGGTCTGATCTCCTCGGATCTGGCGGCCAACGCCCTGCCTCTTTATTTCGCCAGGCCCATCACGCGAAGGGACTACATCCTGGGCAAGCTGGCGGTCATCGGATTCTTTCTGACCCTGGTCTTTCTCCTGCCGGTGCTGCTGCTGTTTGTCTTCGCGGTGGGCGTTTCGTCGGATCTCGCGTTTCTCAAGGCGAACTTCTGGCTGATCCTGCCCATCCTGGCCTACGGTCTGCTGGTGGTGGCCATGACGTCCCTGTTCATCGTCGGGCTGTCATCCACGTCACGTTCCGGTCGCGTGGTGGGTGTGGCTTTCATCGCGGTGACCCTGTTCTCCACCATGATCGGCAACCTATTGAACCTGGTCCTGCGCAATCACCAGGTCCTTGCCCTTTCCCTGGGCCACAACCTGGTGCGTCTGTCGGACTTTTTCTTCATGCAGGAGTCGGGCCTGCGTATTCATCCCATGGTCTCCCTGGCGGTGGCTGGACTGGTGATGACATGGTCCCTGTGGACTCTGAATCGTCGCATCCGGCCGGTGGAGGTGGTGGCATGAGCCATACGGTGACGGTTTCCGACATCTCCAAATGGTACGGCCAGGTGGTGGCGTTGAACGGCATCAGCCTGCGTCTGCAAGCCGGTGTGACCGGGCTCCTGGGACCCAACGGTGCCGGCAAGTCGACTCTCATCAAGCTGCTCACAGGACAACTGCGTCCCAGCCGCGGTGAAGTCACCGTGCTGGGCCAGTCCCCCTGGAACAACGCGGACCTGAACCGGTTCATCGGATTCTGTCCCGAGCAGGATGCCTTCTACGAGCATATGAGCGGCCACCGGTTCGTGCACGCCCTCCTGTCTCTGCATGGCTACAGCCGTGCAGAGGTCCGGCAGCGGACCGAGGCCGCCATCAGCGAGGTGGGTATGACCGAGGTGGCCCATGGGAAGATCGGCGGCTACAGCAAGGGCATGCGCCAGCGCATCAAGCTGGCCCAGGCCATCGCCCACGACCCCCAGGTGCTTCTTCTGGATGAGCCGGTCACAGGGCTGGACCCGGTGGGCCGCCGCCATATCATCGATCTTATTCTCAAGTGGGGTGGCGAGGGGCGCACGGTGCTGGTCTCCAGCCATATCCTCCACGAGGTGGAGGCCATGACATCCACGGTTCTGCTCATCAACCAGGGCCGCCTTCTGGCCGAGGGTGATGTGCATGAGATCCGTGAACTCATCGACGAACATCCTCACCACGTCACCATCACCACCAGCGATCCTCGGGGTCTGGCTGCCGAACTCATCGCCGACCCGGCGGTGGTGTCGGTGCGTTTTGACGAGGAGAGCAGCAGTGTCACCGCGGAGACGGTCAAACCCGAAGAGTTCTACCGACGAATTCCCCTGCTGGTGGCCCAGAAGGGCCTGAGGGTGGATGAGATGTCCAGTCCCGATGACAACCTCGAGGCTGTCTTCGACTACCTGGTGAAGTGAGGCGACCATGAACGAGACCAGAACCCCACCTCCGGACGTCGATTTCTTCCGTGGCGCGCGCGCTGTCTGTCGCCTGGCTCTGCCCATGACCCTGTGGAGCCGGCGCACGTTGCTCATGACCATGCTGGGAATCTTCCTCCCCTTGACGGCCGCGCTCTTCCTGGCGGTCAAGGCGATTCCCGACGCCGGTATCCACACTCCAGGCTACATTTTTTACTCCAACGCCTTCCAGTTCGTGCAGTACTACGTCATGCTGCTGGCCTTGTTTTATGGCACTGCTGTGGTGGCCGAAGAGATTGACGGCAAGACCCTGACCTACCTGCTGGTGCGCCCTGTGCCGCGCAGCGCCATCCTGCTGGGCAAGGGGATCGCGGCCTGGCTCATCGGTGCCCTCATTCTGGCACCCCTCCTGACCATCACGTTCGTCCTGTTCACGCTGGGGGACGGCCTGCTGTACGAAGGCAATGCCAGCAGTTTCATGGTGAACTTTCCCACTCTGCTCAGTGATCTGGTCCTGACCATGGGCACGCTGGCGGTCTACACCGCCTTGTTCCTCTTCATCGGTGCGTACTTCAAGAGGCCGGTTCTCTGGGCCATCGCCATCGCCTTCGGCTGGGAGTCATGGGTGGCGTTTGTCCCCGGCCTGACCCGCAAGCTGACGGTGATGCACTATGTGCAATCCCTTTCCTCGCACGCCAGCGGACGCAATATCGCCGTCTCGGCTCTGGAGCAGCAGACCGGGACCATCCAGTCCATCCTGGCCCTGGTCCTGATCTTCGCCCTGTTCACGGCCCTCTCGGCCTGGGTCTTTGGCCGGCAGGAGTACTTCTTCGACATGTCCGAGCGCTGATGGTCCGGGCGGGCTGATCTACTCCGGCATCTCGATCTCTGATATCTGCAAGTGGCTGATGAGCCACCTCTCCTGGCGTTTCTCCACGGCAAATGTCGTGAGCAGCTTCACGGTGCGCACCTCGCCTCCGGTGTGGTAGGAGAGTTCGGAGATCACCTTGGCCCAGCCGTAAGACCGCTGGAGGGTCTCGCCGCGCACATGGTACGTGGTACTCAGGTTCGACCAGTCGCCCCAGATTCGCGGCAGGATGGCGATGAATTCATCTCTCTTGAGAACCTGGCCGTCGTGGAAGTAGATCTCCGCCCCAGGCGTGAAGAGGCCGCCCACCCCGTCGGCATCCTGCTTATCGAAGGCTGAGAAATAGCCGGCCAGAGTGCGCTCGACGCCTTCGGTATTCTGTTCCAGGTCTGCCACTCGCGCCTTGGCCGCGTCCAGGGTGAAATCGCGAGACATCCCCCCGTCGCCGTCGCTGCAGCCCGCGAAGGCGAGAAGGGAGAGCATGAGTCCCATGACCGGAGCCTGTTGCAGTTTGTTCATCTTGGTCCTCCTCCTGAACCCTCTGAACTCTAGGACAAGCAGGGCCTCGGGTTCAACCTTGACACCATCAGGACCCGTTGCTAATCTCCTGCGGCTACAGGGATATACGGACGCGGGGTGGAGCAGTCTGGTAGCTCGTTGGGCTCATAACCCAAAGGTCGCAGGTTCAAATCCTGTCCCCGCAACCAAGCCAACCTAATAAAATCAACGAGTTGCAAGAAGGGCGGCGCAAGCCGCCTTTCTTATTTTTACGAGTTGTGCCGCAATTGTGCCGGACCGGGTTTGGGTTTCTTCTCTGAAGGGAATGGAACCACCTTCTTTGCGCCCTTCAGGGCCTCCCGGTAGCGTTGCGTGCGCTGCATCGCTTCGCGCATGTCGTCACCAGAGACGATGTTGTAGCGCAGGAATACAGAGGGCGTGCGGTGGCCTGTGATTTCCATCGCCACCGCCTGGGGGTGTACTGGACCACCGAAAGTGATTGACGTAAATTTGGGAGTTTTCAAGATCGACCTGGCAGGGAGAGGCACCGAAAGCGCGTCAGAAG
>SMYD01000082.1 GCA_004356015.1 Acidobacteriota bacterium
CGCCAGTTGATCCGCACTCGCCCCGTCGCCATATTCTTCATAGCCCACCACCGGCCCGAGGGGTGTCATGGCGACGTGGTAGCGGGCGATGGTGTCACCTGGATGATCGGCCAGCCTGAGCAGAGCCAGGAGAGCGTTGACGGGAGCCGCGTCGGTGAGGGGCATGCCACCTTCGCCGCTGGCCGGGATGCCGGCTCTTTGCAGCGCGGCAATGAGATACGCCACGGCTTTGTTCTGGCGTACCAGGACGCCTATCTCGGCCCAGGGAGATTCTGCCCGCAGCTCCCCCAGAAGCTTGACAGCATGGTCCAATCCACCCGCCTGCAGATTGCCGCTGCCGGCCCGCTCCGGCCCCACGACCATGCGGACATATCCGGGGCGCTCAGCATGAGCCGCCTCCTGGACCTTGAAACCGTTCGCCCAGGCTCTCGCCACTTCACCATGGTCCGGAAAATCCTGGACCATGGTATTAGTTGCGAGCCTCTTGAACACCTGCCCCACCACGTCCAGGATCACCTGGCTGGAACGGTACGATTTAGGCAGCGTTTCCTGGCGAAGATGAATCTGTTTCCTGACCTGCTGGACCAGTTCAGGCCGGGCTTCGCGCCAGCCATAGATTGATTGTTTGGGGTCGGCCACCAGAACAGCGGCCCGGCCGGGACCCTGGCCGTCGTTGGACGAGACAAACATGGGCGCCAGCACTTCCCACTGGGGAAGAGATGTGTCCTGGAATTCGTCCAGGAGAAGATGACGGATGCGCCCATCCAACCTGAACGTGACATCGTCCTCGCGGTGGAGGATGGAGGCCGATCGCAGAGCCTCGGTGACATCCTCGTAGCCATAGGCTCCCTCCTGACGCTGCCGGGCGGCGAAGGCCTCGACATAGCGTTCGGTGAGCCGGCCCAGAGCCTCACCTTGTTCCCTGAGTGCTCCCACCAGGTCCGCGCGTGCCAGGGCGCAGGCTTCATCAAGGAGACCAGCCAGGACGGCATCGGGTTTCCGCCCGTCGTACTGGACCTCCGCGCCGGGAATAACAGCACCACTTGCCACAAGATTTTTGCCCAGTCCCTTGGCGAAGAGATCCTTCCAGTGACCGTCACGAACCGCAGCCGCGAGGCGCGGGAGTTCCTTCTGCCAGCGCTTGTTGGGACTCCCGCTCTTGGTGAGCGGCGGCGTCACCTCTTCGAGCTTTCCACCGAGAGCGCGACGGCTCCTGTCTCTTTCATCCGCAGACGGCACAGTATCCGGATCCAAGCCGGCAAACTCCGGTGACCAGGGGGATGCCACCGTCGGGTCCACATCGCGCGCCAGCGCCAGCAGCGTCGCGACTTTCCCCTGCAGGGAAGAATGAACTCCTTTCCCGGATTCCCCTCCCGCCATGAGACGCAGAAGGGCCATCATCTCCTCGGGGGCCTCGGCACTGAGCAGCGCGTCCAGGGCGTCACCGCGTACCCTGGCCATGGTGGATTCGTCGGCAATCCGCCAGCCGGGTGCCAGGCCCAGCTCGGCGGAGAAGCAACCAGCTACCCGCATGAAGAAACTGTCCAGCGTGCCCACATTGAACCTGTGCAGGTTGCGCAACAGCTTTCCCAGCAGCAGCCGGCAGGCATCTTGATCCAGGATCTCGGTGGCGGGACGTTTGTCCCCCGGCAACCGGACATCTTCGCCCAGCTTCAGCGCAAGATCTGCATCGCAGGCGCCTTTCGCCAGGCGGATAAGCACGCGTTCCAGGATCTCGGCCGCCGCCTTGCGCGTGAAGGTGGTCGCCAGGATGCTCTCGACGGACTCTCCCTGGGCCAGCAGACCGATGACGCGGCCTGAAAGACGATAGGTCTTCCCGGAACCGGCCGAGGCAAGCACCATCTCCCACGGGTAAAACCGGACCGGATCCATCTCACTCATTCCGCATCCTCGTTCTCGTCATCATCCATCCGGGGCAGTTCCAGGTGGCCCAGGAGGGCGGCCAGCGGATCCTCCCTGAAACGAGTCCGGCCAACCGCATCCGGGTCGAAGAGAAACACCCCCTTCCGGAGCAGGCGCACGACCTGGCGGGCCGTCTCGTCGGCGACATCCAGATCTTCCTCTGTCCAGGACGCCATGGACGCACCCGTATCCGCCAGCGTTCGGGGCAGGAGGACATATCCCAGGTCCACCATGCCCTGTTCCGCCGCCGGCACCAGAGGCGAACCATCCGGCCCCGGGATCCCGGCCAGAAGATGCCTGTAGAGAGGAAGCTGAAGATCCTGCCATGTCCTGGCCCCCCTGGGTCCACGGCGGTGCATCTTCTCAGGTGGGTCGGCCTTTTCGGATGTCTTGTAATCCAGGAGAGCCCAGCGACCACTGGCGGCGTGATGGTCAATGCGATCGATCCGCCCTCGCAACAGGATGTCTGTCCCGTCAACCTCGAACGGCACGCCTTCCCCCGAGCTGACTTCCACCGCCGCGACCCGCCATCCTTCTTCCAGCCAGCCGGCGTGCCAGGCGGCAAAGGCTCGCAAGCGCGATCTGAGTTGCTCCCGCTGAACTCCCACCGCAGGGGCGGCGCGCGCGCCGAAGCACTCCCTCACCCGGGTATCCAGAAGATCGTCCAGGGCCCCGCGCAACTTTCTGACGTCAGGGTCGTGAACCACATCCGACTGGCCAAAGCGGTGCAGAACATCATGGGCCAGGTTGCCGAAGTGGAGAGCGTCCATCTCCCGGGCCGTATCATCCAGCCGCTCCAGTTTGAGCAGTCTCTCCAGGGCAAAGCGATACGGATCGGCAAGAAACGCCTTGAATGCGGTCACGCTGATGCTTTCCGGCGCCCTTTGCCCCTTGATCTTCTCTTCAGGTGGTGAGCGAAAGAGGCTCTCGCCCGTCTCGGGACTCCCCCTGCCGGGTAAAACGACACCTCCCACCGGCCGGTCCAGATGTCTCAGGATGCGCCTGGCGGCGACGTCGTCGCCGGCCGCGAAGAGAAGGCGGCTGGGCCGCAGCGGATCTCCGGCGGCACTGCGGCGACCCGCGATCAAGTGCACCTCCCGGCGCGACTGCAGAAGAGCCGCCAGCAGGTAGACATCCCGGGCATAACGCCTGCGATCATCGACCAAACCCAGGAATGTACGGAGAGCTCCCGGCAGGAACGGGTCCGCGGTCACCACCTTGGGAATGTGCGGTTCGTTGAACCCGGTCAGGATGACGGCTGGAGCATCGTCCAGGGGCAGCTCCAACCAGCCGAGGAACTGGACGGCTTCTTGCTCAGGATCGGGAGGAATCTCAACCTGGCGCAGTTCCGCAAGGAGATGGCGAATCGCCTCGTGGGCAGGCATGGCGCTGTCCAGAACGGACGGCACCCCGGAGAGAGCGGCGGCTTTGTCCTTGATATGCGCGCACGCCTCCAGGATGTGGCGGCCATGAGGATGGCCGCGATGAAGGTGCTCCGTTCCGTAGACACTCACCAGCAGATCCAGCAGACAGGGCATCCAGGCCGAGACGGGTTTCTCTCCCGCCAGCCGATCCAGGTGGAGGAACTCATCCAGTCCAGCCAGGAGAGATTGCATGGCCTCCCCATGACGGCTGACCACCGGCCGGCCTCGTCCCATACCGACCGGCAGATGGTCGGCGTGGTAGCGATCCAGAAGCTCCAGCGCTCCCGCCGGAATCCTTCCTGTGGGTGGCCTATCTGGAAACTGCAGATCCGGGTGGCGCAGGAGCAGCGCAAGGCTGGCGAAGTGCCTGCCATCGAGATAGTCGGCCACAGCTTTGAGAAGGAGGAAGGGACCACTCTCTCCCATCGGTGTCCCGGCGGCGCGCCGGTGGGGTATGCGGACCGCTGACAGGCTTCGTTCCAGATACGGGATCAACTCCCCGTCGGGAACGCCGATCACGATCTCCTCGGCGGAGTAGCGCGCCGCGAAACCGCGCAGAATGTCCGCCACGGTATCGGTCTGCTCAAGGGGACGGCCGGCGACATGGATATTGTCATCGTCCAGCGGCAGATGAACGTCCTGCCATCCCTCTGCGAGGACACACCCCAGATCGTCGAAACGGGCAGCGTGTTCTTCCGGCGCATGGATCAGCGAGCGCACCGGCCCCGGCAGGGCCCGCAGCATACGCGCCACCAGGCCGGGCAATTCCACCACACCCACCAGCCAGATCTCCCCGGACGCCTGCAGCCGGCCGGCTTGCAGCGCCTCTTTGCGCGCCTGGTCCCTATCCACGCGCCCGGCGTGCGCCAGAAGGTGCAGGTAGCGGGCCTGGATGCCGGCCAGAACCTGCCAACGAGCCTTGTCGCCACGCGGAATCCCCGTACCCGGCGCGGCGGCCACCTCCGCGAACGTCCACCCTTCCCCGCCCAGTTGCCGCTGGAGAGTCTCCATCACCTCCGCCAGCGCCAGCCAGCCTGTCGCGCTCTCGGGCCGGTTTGCGAAGACCCTGGAGAGATCCCTGGGGTCCACCTCTTCCAAGGCCCGGGCGAAGGCCCGTCGTGCCTCGGCCGGGCCCGCCAGAGGCTGTGACGAGGAATACAGAAGATCCGGGAGACGGCCCATGGTGACGATGCGGGCCGGGGGGATCAACGGCTTGCCAATCCTGTCCGCCTCGTCCAGAAGCAACTCCAGGAGGCGGCGGCCGGCCCGCCCTCCCGGCACGGCCAGCAGCGACGAGCGCATGTCGATGCCGACCGTTGCAGCGTGGTGCGCCACCAGAATCTCGGCCGCGCTGGGCAGAGCAGGCCGATCCCAGCCCAGAAAAGTGCGCAGGATGCGGGGCGTCACGGTCGCTTTGATGGTGACCTCATGGGGATGGCCCTGAGTTCCGGGAGCGGTCGGGCGCAGTATACCGTGCCCCGCCGAAAGGCCGGATCCGGCGCTTGAAGCCAAGCCCCGGCGGAGGCTAAACTCCTTTTCCCCTGACCGGGAGAATCAACGGAGAAGAAATCATGGACGCCAAGAAGACCCAGAGCTTCATCGATTCAGTGTGGGATGAGAGTATCCTTCCCACTCTGCACGAGTACATCAAGATTCCCAACGTCTCACCGCTCTTCGACAAGGAATGGGCCACCAACGGATTCCTGGATCAGGCGGTGAAACTGGCTGCCGACTGGGTCCGCTCCCGGAACATCCCTGGCCTGGAGATGGAAATTGTCCGCCTGGAGGGGCGCACGCCACTTCTCTATATCGAGATTCCCGGCAAGAGTGATGAGACGATCCTGCTCTACGGCCACCTTGACAAGCAGCCACCCATGCTTCCCTGGGCCGACGGACTGGACCCGTACAAGCCGGTGGTCCGGGACGGCAAGCTCTATGGCCGCGGCGGCGCCGATGACGGATATGCCGTCTTCGGCTCACTGACCGCCATCGAGGCCCTTGAGAAGCAGGGCCTTCCCCATGGCCGCTGCGTCGTCATCATCGAATGTTGCGAGGAAAGTGGCAGCCCCGATCTTCCCGCTTACATCGATCACCTCAAGGATCGCATCGGCACTCCCAGTCTGGTGGTCTGCCTGGACTCGGGTTGCGGCAACTACGACCAGTTCTGGGTGACGACCTCCCTGCGTGGCATGATCTCCGGAAATCTGACGGTGGACATTCTCACCGAGGGTGTCCATTCAGGTGACGCCAGCGGTGTTGTCCCCTCCAGTTTCCGCATCATGCGCCAGCTCCTCGCCCGCCTGGAGGATATGGAGACCGGCAAGATCCTGCCCAAGGATTTCTACGTGGAGATCCCCGCCGAGCGCATGAAGCAGGCGGCAACCGCCGCCGCCGTCCTGGGCACGGATCTCTACAGCAAATTCCCCTTCGTGGACGGCATGCAGCCGGTGAGTAAAAACCTCACCGAACTGCTTCTCAATCGCACCTGGCGGCCCCAACTGGCCATCACCGGTGCCGAGGGCCTGCCGTCCCTGGCCACCGCCGGGAACGTGATGCGCCCCGGCACCTCCGTCAAGGTTTCCCTGCGCTTGCCGGCGCACATGGATCCCGACGACGCCACCGTCCGCCTCAAGACCCTGCTGGAAAGCGACCCCCCGTACGGTGCCCACGTCACGTTCACCCCCGAACAGGGTGCCGTGGGCTGGGATGCACCGCCACTGGTCCCCTGGCTGGAAGAATCCGCCCGGGTCGCTTCCGAGATGTTCTTCGGCAAAGAGGTCTGCTACATGGGTGAAGGCGGCTCCATCCCGTTCATGGGCATGCTGGGAGACCGCTTCCCCAGGGCCCAGTTCATCATCACAGGACTCCTGGGACCCAACTCCAACGCCCACGGCCCCAACGAGTTCCTCGAGATTCAAACAGGCAAGCGCCTCACTGCCTGCATCAGCCGCGTCATCTTCGACCATTACAACAGCGGCAAATCCTGACCATCTCGGCGCCGGGCGGCGCGACCGTCGCCCGGCGCTGCATTTTCCCCTTCAGTCTTCTCCCAGCAGGCGCCGTCGCTGCACTTGTCGCCGGTGGGCATCGACCTTGTCCACCGCCCGCACCGCATACTCCTGGGCCGTGTAGACCTGTTTCATGATGGGCCGATGCCTATGGCGTGTCATGTCACCAACGGCGAACAGTCCCCCCACACTGGTTTCGCTGTCGGCGTCCACCAGGACGTGGCGCTCCTCCTCGGGCAGATCGTTCTCCTCCAGGTCCACTCCCAGGCCCTGGACAATCCGGTGCGCCACCCGGTAAAGACCCATGACCACGAAGGCCAGTTCCACATCGATGTTCCGCCCGCCCTCCACGGTGAAGCCGTGCAACGTGGCGCCCTTGTCCTGGCCGCGCACATCCACCAGGCGGCCCGCTACAACCTCCACACCCATGGCCGCGAGCAACCGCTGCCGCCGCTCGCCCCAGGTGGGCTCCTCACCTGCCGTCAGCAGCGTCACCGGCGCGTCGTACCGCTCGCAAATCATGAGGGACACCTCGGCGGCGGTCGCGCCGGCGCCGATCACCGCCACCGTCCGGCCATGAGTCATGTGTCCTTCGCAACGAATGCAGTAGAGCAACGTCTCCTGATTGGCAAAGGGAAACAGCCAGTGGATTCCGGCCAGCGTCCGGTCCCCCTTCTGCCGGTGCACCACCGGCTGACGATCGCTGACGCCGGTGGCCAGGATCACCGCCGGTGCGACATACCGCGTTTCGCCGGCAATTTCGACGGACAGGAGGGCTCCATCCTGCCTGACCTGTATCACTCGCTCAGCCACTTCGGTGACCATGCCGGCGAAGTCCCGGACGATCCTCTCCCGGGCATTCTCCACCAGATCGCTTGTGGAGATATGCATGTGGGCTTCCTCCACCATGCGCGCCGCGACCGGATGGTCCCGGGATAGAGACTTCAGCACCTTGCCGCGCACGATATCAGGATGAACACCGATCATGTTGTCGATGTTGCGAACATAGGCCGCCCTGCTGGCCTTACGGGTGCCGGCATCCCCCAGGATCCAGATCGTCCTGAGGTGGTTCTGAGCGGCGCGCAGGGCGGCGGCGGCACCGGCGATACCGCCGCCGATGATGATGAGTTCGATCCGGCCCTGGATGTCGCGGTCAAGCATCTTTCCTCCCATGACGCTGCAGTGCGGGTGAGCAGGTTCCGGCGCTATCATAAGCCGGACTCCACGGCGGCTGCCGTGGGCCGCATGGAGGACCTCATGACCCGGGCTCTCGCCATACTCATACTTGCGCTCCTTGTCGTCACATCTGCCTGCGGATCGCCTGAGAACCGTGCGCCGGGGGAAGCAGCAGCCGATGCGGCCGGCGCCACCCGGTTTGTCCAGGAAGCCGAACAGACTCTGGAGCACCTGTGGATCGCCAGCGAACGCGCCGCCTGGGTGCAGGCCAACTTCATCACCCATGACACCGAACTTCTGGCTGCAGCCGCCTATGGAAAGGTGCTTGCAGAAACAGCGGACCTTGCGGCCCGGGCCGCACGCTTCAACGGCCTGGACCTTCCGTCTGATGTCGCCCGCAAGCTGCAACTTCTCAGGACGTCTCTGCCCCTGGCGGCGCCCCGGGATCCGGCCCGGCAGGAGGAACTTTCCCGACTGGCCGCGGCCATGGAAAGCATCTACGGGAAAGGGCGCTATTGCCCTCCTGGCGAGGAGATGGAATGCCTGGACCTGGCCAAACTCAGCCGGGTGATGGCCGAGAGCCGGGATCCGGCGGAGTTGCTGGCGGCCTGGGAAGGCTGGCGCACCATCTCCCCGCCGCTGGCCCCCATGTATGCCCGCTTCGTGGAACTGGCCAACGAAGGCGCCCGCGGACTCGGCTTCGCGGATCTGGGCGCCATGTGGCGATCAGGATACGACATGCCGCCCGCCGACTTCGCGGCCGAGATGGAACGTCTCTGGCAGCAGGTGCGACCTCTCTATGAAGCTCTCCACTGCCATGTGCGCGCCCGTCTCAGTGAGTTCTACGGGCCGGATGTCGTGGCCGCAGATGGTCTCATCCCGGCACACCTGGTGGGCAACATGTGGTCCCAGTCCTGGTCCAACATCCACGATCTGGTGGCGCCACCTGACACGGCCGCAACGTACGATCTGACCAGCATCCTGGAAGAACGCAAGACCGGCCCTCGTGAAATGGTCCGCTTCGGGGAGAGGTTTTTCACGTCCCTGGGCTTTGAACCTCTCCCGGACACATTCTGGGAACGCTCCCTGTTCACCAACCCTGCCGACCGCGATGTGGTCTGCCATCCCAGCGCATGGAACG
>SMYD01000083.1 GCA_004356015.1 Acidobacteriota bacterium
AGATACATTCGACTCAGTGACTCTTTCCCAGGCGGCCGAGAATGACGAGCTCCATCTGGAAGAACACCTGGAAACCATGAACCGGATGCACCGCCTGGTACACCCTACCGGCGAGGTAGAGTTGCCGGACGAATCAGTGACCGTGCGTCATCAATTCGTACACGTTCTCTATCAGGACACGCTCTACCAGGCACTGACCACCAAGCGACGCATCCTTCTCCATGCTCGCATCGGCGAGATCCTGGAAGGGAAAACCGCCTCCCGATCAGGAGCCATGGCCGCAGATCTGGCCCAGCATTTTGACCGGGCCAGGAAGCCGAAGAAGGCCCTGCCTTACTACCTGGACGCGGCCAGAAACGCCATGTCCAAATTCGCCCATGTCCAGGGAGAGGCCTATTGCATCCGCGCCCTGGAACTCTCTGAACGTCTGGAAGGCGAGGATAAAAACCGCCAGATCCTTGCCATTCTGAAACTGCGAGGCACCATCCTTTTCGCCATGAGCCGTTTCGACGAGGCAGTGAACGATGCGAAAGCCATGCTGACCAGTGCCAAGAGCCTGTCCGATGTGAAGGCTGAAGTCGATGCCAGGTACGACCTCTCGCGGGCTCTCATCTGGTCCCAACAGGAAGACCTGGCCGAGAGCCAGGTGGATAAGATTCTTGCCCTCAGCACCAAACACCAGTTCGAAGGCCCTGCCGTGCAGGCACTCATTGTTCGGGTCATGATCAGAATGGTGCATGGTCAGTTGGCTGAAGCCGAGCCCTTGATTCATCAGGCCGAGGCCGACGCGCACCGGTTCAAATTGAAGCCCCTGCTGGCCCAGGTGGTCACCTGGCATGGCGAGCTCAGGTTCTTTCAGAGCGATTACGACCGCGCGGTGCCGCTGCTCAAGCGGGCCGAAGCCCTGGCAGTGGAAACCCACGACAGCTTCAGCCTTCTCATGTCCATGTTCTTCCGCGGCCTCACGCTGGCCAACCAGGGCCACATCACCCAGGGAGCTGCCAAGCTGGAAGAAGGTTCTGCCCTTGCCGAGAAGAATCATGACCTCTTCTGGCTGGGTCGCTTTCCCAACTGCCTGGCATGGATTCACCAGGAGTGCGCTGACATGGACCATGCACTGCAGATGAATCAGGAGGCTGTGGTCATAGCCCGTCAGACGGGCTTTCTGGAACCGGAAGCCAATGCCCTGATCAACGTGGGCATCAACCAGACACACCTTGGCGACCTGGAGCAGGCGGCCCGCACGTTCAAGTGCGTTGAAGAGCTGATATTGCAGGATGACTGGTTCAAGTGGCGGTACGCCCTGCGTCTCAACCTGGCCTGGTCCGATCTCCTCCTCGCCCAAGAAGACCTTGCCGGTGCCCGCACCCGGGCTGAGGCCTGTTTGGAAAAGGCGGGCCATGCTGGCGTCAAGAAATACATCAGCCAGAGTCAGCGGCAACTGGGCCGCATTGCCCTTGTGGAGGGTCGCACTGGCGAGGCGGAGCAACACCTGGACGCGGCCGCCAGCCTCACCAGCACCATGCAGGCTCCTCTGGTGGAGTGGAAGACATGCGTTGCCCAGGGCGATCTCTACCGGGCGACCGGCCGGGATGACCAGGCCCACACCAACTATGCCGCAGCCCGCCAGCTTCTCAAGGGAATGGCTGAGGAGGCGCCTCAAGATCTGGGCCGGCGACTCCTGGCCAGCAAGCAGTTTCGCTCCCTGGACTGAGCCTGTCCCTGAGAACGCCTGCATCCTGCAGGGCACTGCCGGATACCAAGCAGAGTCCGTGTTAAAATGACGCGCTCGTCTTTTCCGACTGGAGTTGCACCATGGTCCGATTGCTATTTCAAGCCGCGCCCCTGTCCCAACAGGGAGAAGCTCCGCCGGGATCCGGCATCCTGGGCGCCATCAGGGATGCCATTGTCAGGTACACCGGCGATGGTGGATGGATCACCTGGATCCAGGTGTTCGTGGTGGTCTTCGCGGCGCTGCTGCTCGATTTCACTCAAAGAAACGTCCTGGCGCGCCTCAAGAAAAGGCTGGAAAGGACCAGGACACCCTGGGACGATGCGATTCTCGATGCCCTGACGGCACCCATCAGCCTCCTGATCTGGGTTCTCGGGATCACCCTTGCCGGATCTTTCCTGGACATGGAGACCCAGGTTATCTACAACATCATCACCCTGACCCTGGTGGCAGCCGTCACCTGGTTTCTCCTGCGACTCATCCGTAACGGCCAGGCCAACCTGCTTGAGGCGTCCAGGCAATCTAAGAGTGAAAGAGACCGGCTGGACCCATCCACCGTCGAGGCCATCGGCAAGCTTCTGCGCCTCACCGTGACCATCACCGCCACCCTCATTGCCTTGCAGCAGATAGGCGTCAACATCTCCGCCATCCTGGCATTCGGCGGTATCGGCGGCATCGCCGTGGGCTTCGCCGCCAAGGATCTGCTGGCCAACTTCTTCGGCGGCCTGATGATCTACATGGACCGCCCGTTCAAGGTCGGAGATTGGATCCGCTCGCCGGACAGGAACATCGAGGGAACCGTTGAAAGCATTGGCTGGCGGCTCACTCGTATCCGCACCTTCGATAAGCGCCCTCTCTACCTGCCCAACAGCATCTTTTCCACCATCGCCGTCGAGAACCCCCAGCGCATGCTCAACCGCCGCATCTACGAGACCATCGGGCTCCGCTATCAGGACATGGACAAGATGGACGACATCACCCGGGATGTGAAAGCCATGTTGCAGAACCACCCGGAGATCGATACCCGGCAGACACTCATGGTCAACTTCAACAGTTTTGGACCCAGCTCAGTCGATTTCTTTGTGTATACCTTGACCAAGACAACCAACTGGCAGCGCTACCACGAGATCAAGCACGAGATCCTCCTGAAGATCGCAGGTATCATCACGCGCCACGGCGCCGAAATTGCCTTCCCGACCTCAACCCTCCACGTGGCCTCGCTGCCCGGGCAGGCGCAACCCGCCGGCAGCCCCGCCAATGATCCTGATAGATAAAGCCACGGGACTTCCGGCAACCGACCGGCCGAAATCAACCCTTGTAGATAGAAAGAGATCCGATGCCTGAGTTCATTTTCACCATGAAAGAGCTGCGCAAGACTGTGCCCAGCGGCCGCGAAATCCTCAAAGATATCTGGCTGTCCTTCTATCACGGCGCGAAAATCGGCGTGGTGGGTCTCAACGGGTCGGGCAAGAGCAGCCTTCTGCGGATCATGGCCGGGGAGGACACCCAGTTCCAGGGGGAGGCCTTTCCCATGAAGGGGATTCGCATCGGCTTCCTCACCCAGGAACCCCGGCTTGATGAGACGAAGACCGTTCTTGAGAACGTGAAGGAAGGGCTGGGAGAGAACCAGGCGCTTCTGGATGAGTTCAACGCCATCAGTGACCGCTTCAGCGAACCCATGGAAAGCGATGCCATGGAGAAGCTTCTCCAGCGGCAGGCAGAACTGCAGGATCAGATTGATGCCGCCAATGCCTGGGATCTGGAGCGGCGCCTCGAGATCGCCATGGACGCCCTGCGCTGCCCGCCGGGCGACAGTTCGGTCAAGAACCTCTCCGGTGGGGAGCGGCGCAGAGTCGCCCTGTGCAGGCTTCTTCTCCAGCAACCGGACCTGCTGCTCCTGGATGAACCGACCAACCATCTCGATGTGGAATCGGTCGCCTGGCTGGAGCGGCATCTGAACGAATATCCCGGCACGGTGGTCGCCGTCACCCATGACCGCTATTTTCTCGACAACGTCGCAAGCTGGATTCTCGAGCTGGATCGCGGCTCGGGCATCCCGTGGGAAGGCAACTATTCCTCCTGGCTGGAACAGAAAAGGCAACGCCTCGAGAAAGAAGAGAAGGCCTCGGTGGCACGCAAGCGCAGCCTGGACCGGGAACTGGAGTGGGTGCGCATGGCTCCCAGGGCGCGTCACGCCAAGAGCAAGGCCCGCCTGAAGGCCTATCATGAGCTGTTGCAGGAGGACGGGCCCGCGGCTCGCGGCGAGACCCAGCAGATCTACATCCCCCCGGGACCGCGACTGGGTGATGTGGCCATAGAAGCCCGCAACTTGAGCAAGGCGTTCGGTGAAACTCTCCTGTTCGAAAACCTTTCGTTCAAGCTCCCGCCGGCCGGCATCGTGGGCGTCATCGGACCCAACGGCGCCGGCAAGACGACCCTTTGCCGCATTCTCATGGGCCAGGAGAAGGCCGATTCCGGAGAACTTCAACTGGGCGAGACGGCGGTCCTGGCCTACGTGGACCAGAGCCGGGACGAGCTGCCGGGAGACAAGCAGGTGTGGGAAGTGATCTCAGGGGGACAGGACGAAGTTCAACTGGGGAAGCGCCGCGTGCAGGCACGAGCCTATACATCCTGGTTCAATTTCAAGGGCGCCGATCAACAGAAGCTTGTCAAGACACTCTCCGGGGGAGAGCGGAACCGGGTTCATCTGGGACGCGTGCTGCGCAGCGGCGCCAACATCCTCCTGCTGGATGAGCCCACCAACGATCTGGATGTGGATACTCTCCGGGCCCTGGAGGATGCCATCCTCGGCTTCGCCGGCTGCGTTGTGGTGATCAGCCATGACCGCTGGTTCCTGGATCGAATCGCCACCCATATCCTGGCCTTTGAAGGCGACAGCCAGGTTGTCTGGTTCGAGGGGAATTACCAGGAGTACGAGGCCGACCGACGCCGTCGGCTGGGTGTGGATGCCGATCAGCCCCATCGCATCAAGTACAGGAAATTAAGCCACGGCTAACAGCCGGGCCCCCGCCTGTGAATCAGTGCACATCCTGGGAGTTACTGTAGAAGCCGTTGGAAAACTTATCAAAGTATTCGTCCAGCAACGGATGTTCCACGGGCTCCTCATTGTCACAGGACTCAAGGTTGCGCTCGGCCACATAGGTGGTGTGGGATCCTTCGTGTACCAGAACGTGATACCAGGGCTGATCCTTCGGGGGGCGGCTGCCGGCTACCTGGTCGTACCATTCATCGGAATGCTGGAAGGTTTCATCAACTCCGACCACAACACCCCGGTATCCGAACAGCACGTGATGAATAACCTGCCCGGCATGAAATTTGTTGAGAAATCGCGCCACGGCTCAGAACCTTTCCCCAAGGGCATTTTTCCCGCCGGCCCGGCAGGAAGCTCCAGGTTCCTGACTATATCCTCCGGACACGGGCCAGCGTCAACCGGAGGCGGCGCCGGCAACACTCAGGGACTGAGGGACCAATCGGATTGGCAGGCTTTCAGAAGACGGTCCACTGTCTTCCTGGCCAGATTACCCGGGTCGCTGTGCCTGAAGTGCAGGAGCTTGGAAGCCTCTCCCGGTGAAACATTTCCGCTCCAGATCTCCTCGCCAGCCCGATTCACGTCCATGGTGGCAGCCAGTGACATGAGAGCTCGGTGGTTCTGGGTGCGATCGGTCCAGGCCCGGATGGACACGCTCAGGGCCACATCCTCAGGACCCAGGGAGGACAGGCTCTCCGCCAGGATCAGCTTTTTCTTGCGGAGAGTCGCCTCAAGCTCGACCCGGTAGTCAACCAGAGCGCCCTCGGTGTCGACCCCCGATCGTCTGCGAATGGAGATGTCCTGCAGGAAGACCTGCCGGACTCCACAGTCCTTCTTGCGGCCAAACGCCCCATGAGACTCCGGAACGACCATACCTGCCGCCAGGAGGACCAGGGCGCAGGCAACGATCCTGGCCCATCTGCTGCTAGATTTCGAGGTGGTCATTGGGTCACCCTCCCACCACTCAATCTAGGCAAAT
>SMYD01000084.1 GCA_004356015.1 Acidobacteriota bacterium
GTGTCAACGAAGATCCGCACGCCACCGCTGGGGGTGGACTCCATGGTACGGGCATCAGCGGAAGCGTCATGCCGGTCCATGAGCATCATCATGAGAGCGTCATCAGCGCCGGCACGGCGCAGGGCGATGAGGTCGTCGACGCCGGGATCGAGGTAGGTGCCGGTGCGCTCGACCTGGATCAAGACCAGGTGAGCACTGATGCCGGCCTCCAGGAGGCGGAGCACATCCTCCAGAGCCATGGGCTCCGCGGTCCCCGCAGGTGTCGCGACCGCCATGGTCACCAGCAGGGCGATGACCAGAACAGCCGGTGTGCCACGTTTGTGGTCTCTCATCCAGGCGACCTCCCTTGCTCAAGAATACCACGAGCAGTGGGTCGCCGGCCACGGCCAGCCTCAGGTCTCTCCCAGGCTGATCAATCCTCGTTCCCGTAAGTGCTTGAGAACAAGGAGGGTTTCGACTTCCCGCATGGGCGAGATGGTGATGATGTCCTTGACTGTCCAAGTGCCGTTGATCCGGGTGGCCAGGAAGACTTCCTGAGGGGTCAGATTCTCATTGGTCATCTGTTCGAGGCTCCGCTCCAGCCTGGGCACCTTGTCCGGCGGGAGATAGTGCTGATGAGCACGTTCCACGAACCGTTGCTCGGCGTCATCCAGGGCCTGGCGCATGGCCAGGTCCGAGGGCCGGAGTTGCACCGCGTTGGCCAGCAACTGGAGCGCCTTTTCGAATTTCTGCCGATCCAGGAGACGCGTCGCGCGAGCCACCAGCTCATCGGCGGAGAGGCCGTGCTGGTCGTTGTCCCCGCCGTGGTCGGGGGGTTTCACCAGCCGCAGGCAGTTCAGGCGAAAGAGCTCATAGGCAATCCGGCTGACGCGAAATTCCGGAGCATGCAGCTCCAGGCAGAGATCCGTCAGGGTTCTCTTTCCATCCACCATCTCCAGGAGCCTGCGGACTTCGCTGCTCTCGGCGAGCTTTCGGGGCAGAGGGGCGTCGGTGCGTTCCAGGACCGACTCGCCCGGCGCGAAGGCCTTGAGAATGACCTGCAGCTCATCATAACGGCGCAGGCCCTCCATGAGGACATCCTCGACCCGCAGGGTGAGAGAGAACTCGATCTCGGTCTCGATGTTCCCGTCCTCGAAGGTGAAGCTGCCCCTTTTCCAGAGGAAGAGGTTGAAGAGCGATTCCTCGGCCTTCAAGGTCAGCATCTCGCTGATCTCCGCCTCGTCCACGGCGCCGACCATGACCAGGATCTTCCCCAGCATGACGCCGGTGGAGCGCTGGCTTTCCATGGCCTTGCGGAGTTGCTCCTCGGTGATCTTACGATGCGCCAGGAGAAATTGACCCAGGAACTCGCGGGGATCATCGGATGACGAGGCGACGATGACACCATCCCGGAAGAGGATCTCCTTTTTGAAGTGCTCGTTGGCCAGGCACAACGATCCGGTCTTGCCGGCACCTGCCAGCCACTGCAGCAGGTCGGGCAAAGCCATGGTGGCCAGAGTTCCTTTCAGAGCCAAGGAATCCCCACAGGGCGCCCCACGGGCGCAGGCGGCATTGAAACAGCGACACCTGGAATATAGGTTCCCTGAGCACGGGCGGCAAAAGCCCGGGAACGGGGCTGTTCCCGGCCATGGCATCCCGGAAGGAGTCGGTATGAAGGTTTTTCAGGTTCCCACCCGGCCGGTAACGGTGGAGATCTTCCTGACCGACGGACGGCAGTTGTCAGGTCGTATGTTTCTGGTTGAGGACCCCAGGGTCAGCGGGAACACCGACCTTCTGCTGGGTACTCTCAACGATGCGCGGGAATTCATCCCGTTCGCGGTGGGCGATGAACGCGGCGCCCGCAGCCTGGTCCTGAACAAGGACCATATTGTGAGGGTGCGACTGGCGGTCGAGGTGAAGAACGCCGGGGAACCTCCTGAACTGTCCGGCCCGGAAGAGGCCGGGGCCCGGGCGGGGGAGACCACCATCCTGGATCTCAGTGATGGCTCACAGATCACCGGCCAGGTGGCCGTCGAGACTCCCGAGTCGCTGTCCCGCACGGTGGACAAGCTCAATCGCGCTCTGCGCTTTTTGCCCGTGATCCGTGAGGATGGCGTGGATGTTGTCCAGCGCTGTCACGTGACCACCCTGGATTAAGGAGAGACATGGCTCAGCTTGATCAACTCATTGGGGCTCTTGCCAAGCATGAGGCCGAGGCCTTGGTGCTTCAGGACGGCCAGAAACCCGCCTTGATCCTGAAGGGAACCCGGCGCCCCATCGTGAATTCGACCCTCAGTGCCGCCCAGGCAGCACGCCTGGTGGCGGAGATCGTGCCGCCTTCTGAGCGTGCGAACCTGGCCTCCGGCAAGGCCGTGAATTTCAACTATGTCAGCGATGGCGTCACCGTCGCCGTGGACGCCCCGGCCACCGGCACCGTGACCATCACCATGGTCCGGGACGATGACATCGATGGTGTAGCCGCTCCTGAGCAGGCGGCAGTGGCCCAGGGCGCCGTCGGGTTCAGCGGTGTGCCCCGGCACCTGGACCAGTTGTTCCGTCTCATGGTGGAAGCAGGCGCCTCCGATCTGCACATGAGCAGCGATGCTCCGCCCATGTTGAGAGTTGACGGGGAGCTGTCGCCGATCCAGGGGGCCAGCAAGCTGAGTGCCGACCAGGTGCCGGCCCTCTTGAAGGAGATCACACCGGCGAAGAACTGGGAGGAATTCCAGCGTATCAATGATACCGACTTTGCCTATGAGATCCAGGGGTTGTGCCGGTTCCGCTGCAACCTGTTCCTGGATCGCAAGGGTCCCGGTGGTGTTTTCCGGGTGATTCCCTCCAAGATCCTGACCGTCGATGACCTGGGCCTGTCAGGGGCCCTCAGAGACCTCTGCCTCCTGAACAAGGGGCTGGTTCTTGTGACGGGACCCACCGGGTCCGGCAAGTCCACCACTCTGACGGCCCTGGTGGATCACATCAACAGTGTGCGCAGCGATCATGTCATCACCATCGAAGATCCCATCGAATTCGTCCATGAACACCGCAAGTGCCTGATCAACCAGCGGGAGGTGGGCAAACACACCGCGGGGTTCAAGTCGGCGCTGCGCGCCGCCCTGCGGGAGGATCCCGATATCGTTCTGGTGGGCGAGCTGCGCGATCTCGAGACGGTGGCCATCGCCCTGGAGACGGCGGAAACGGGACACCTGGTGTTCGGCACCCTGCATACATCATCGGCCATTTCCACCGTGGACCGGCTCATCGATCAGTTCCCGGCGGATCAGCAGGAGCAGATCCGGGTGATGCTGGCCGAGTCTCTCAAGGCGGTCATCGCCCAGGTCCTCTGCCGCAAGAAGGGGGGCGGCCGGGTGGCGGCGCTGGAAGTGCTCATGGGAATCCCGGCCGTATCCAACCTGATCCGGGAAGCCAAGACGTTCCAACTGGCTTCCATCATGCAGACCGGGCGCAAACACGGCATGATCACCATGAACGATGCCCTCATCAAGCTGGTGAATGACGGCGTGGTGGAGCCCAGGGAGGCCTACATGAAGGCCATGGATAAGCACAACCTGCTCACGGCCTTCCAAAGTCATCAAATTTCCACTGACTTTCTGAGTGACGTCGGGGCTTCCACCTGACCATCTGGAAGATGGGCCCGGGAAGGGTCTAGACTGCCGGCGTGCCTGCGCTGTTCTCCCGCCGTGTTCCCGACCCTGCGCACAGGAACCCCCTGGCCCGCGCCGTCAGCCGCCGGCGCCGCCTGGGCGCACCCATCCTGGACCTCACTCTCGCCAATCCGACCCAGGTCGGACTGGTCTCTCACCCCGGCGTGCTGGCGGCGCTGACCGATCCGGCAGGTGCCACCTATGCCCCTGACCCGTGCGGCGATGCGGGGGCGCGTGTGGCGCTGGCCCGCGACCTGGCCCGGCGGCGGCCGGCGAAGCTCAAGCCCCGGCCCCAGGACCTGGTGCTGGCGGCGTCCACCAGCGAGGCCTATAGCTGGCTGTTCAAGCTCCTCTGTGATCCCGGGGACGAGATCCTGGTACCGGCTCCCGGCTACCCGTTGTTCGCCCACCTGGCGGCCCTGGAAGGGGTGATCGCGGTGACCTACCCGCTGGCGCTGCAGGACCGCTGGCGGCTCGACCTGGAAGACGTCGCCGTGCGGGTCACCTCAAGGACCCGGGCCGTGGTGGTGGTAAGTCCCCACAATCCCACGGGCTGGACCCTGAGCAACGGCGAGGCCGCGGCTCTGATGAAGTTGGCGGCGGCCCGCAACCTGGTGGTCATCAGTGATGAAGTGTTCGCCGATTTTCAATTCACGGGCCACCGGGATTGGTGCTCCCTGCCTGAGCAGGCCGCCGGGAAACCGGCGCCCTGTCTCGCCCTGGCCGGCCGGGGGGGCAGACGGGTCAGCCTGGGAGGGCTCTCCAAGGAGGCCGGCCTGCCCCAGATGAAAGTGGGCTGGCTGCTGCTGGGCGGTGAGGCGCGCTGGCGCCGGGAGGCCCTGGCACGCCTGGAACTCATCGCCGATACCTACCTCTCCCTGGCGACGCCGCAACAGAAGGCCCTGCCGGCCTGGCTGCGTGGCGCCCGGCCCTACCGGCGCGAGCTGCGGCGGCGGCTCACGGAGAACCGGCGAGTCCTGGCCCGGGCCCTGAGCAGGAAGAATCGAGGGGAGTTACTGTCGTCGGCCGGCGGCTGGTCCGCCGTGATTCGCCTGCCCATGGTGCGCGACGATCAGGAAGACGCTCTGGCACTGTTGCGGGAGGAAGGTGTGCTGGTTCACCCGGGCTATTACTACGACTTCACCGGTGGCACCTTCCTGGTGCTCAGCCTCCTGCCGCGCCCCGGTGATTTTGCGGAGGGAGTCGCGCGGCTTGCCGCCTACCTGGACCGCCGGCCTCAGGGCGGCGGAAAGTTCTGACGAGAGCCTGAAGAGCTGCCCGGCTCCGTATCACTCGAAGGCGTCGAGTCCGGTGATGGCCTGTCCCAGGATCAGCGTGTGAATGTCATGGGTGCCCTCATAGGTCTTGACCGACTCGAGGTTGCACATATGCCGGAAGGTCTGGTATTCGTCCATGATGCCCACGGCGCCGAGAATGTCACGGGCGGTGCGGGCGGCATCCAGGGCCATGGAGACATTGTTGCGTTTGGCCAGGGATACCATGGCCGGTGATGCCTTGCCGGCTTCCTTGAGGCGTCCCAGGCGGGCGCAGAGCAACTGGGCCTTGGTGATCTCGGTGAGCATCTCGGCCATCTTGGCCTGTTGCAACTGGAAGCCGGCGATGGGCCTGCCGAACTGCACACGACCCTTGGCGTAGCGGACCGCCTCATCGAAAACCGCTTGAGCAGCACCGATGGCACCCCAGGCGACGCCGTAGCGGGCCTGGTTGAGGCAACTGAGAGCGCTCTTGAGGCCCTCGGTGCCCGCCAGCAGCGCCGTCTCGGGAACCTCGACATCTTCAAGGAGAAGTTCGGAGGTCACCGAGGCCCGCAACGAGAGTTTGCCCTCGATGTCCTGAGCGCTGAATCCCTTGGCCTCCTTGTCCACCAGAAAGCCGCGGATCACGCCATCCAGCTTGGCCCAGATGATGGACACATCGGCAATGGATCCATTGGTGATCCAGTACTTGCTGCCGTTGAGGAGATATCCTCCGGCTGTTTTCTCGGCGCGCGTCCGCAGGCCGCCCGGGTCGGACCCGAAATCCGCCTCGGTGAGGCCAAAGGAGCCGATGGTCTCACCTCTGGCCATCTTCGGCAGGTACTGCCGCTTCTGTTCCTCACTCCCGAAGCGGTGGATGGGGTACATGCACAGGGCTCCCTGCACCGAGACGAAGGAGCGGATTCCCGAGTCGCCGCGTTCCAGTTCCACCATCATGAGGCCATACGCGGTGGCGCTGACCCCGGCACAGCCATACCCCTTCAGGCTGGCTCCCAGGAGGCCAAGCTCGCCCATGCCCGGGACCAGGTGGGCAGGGAATGTTCCCTCCCGGTTGTGCTTCTGGATGATGGGTAGGATCTCATCCGTCACGAACTGGCGGACCGAGTCACGGATGAGGATCTCTTCCTTGGTGAAGAGTTCGTCGGCCAGGTAGAAATCCATCCCCTTGTAAGCCATGCCACCCTCCCACCGCCTGTTCCGGCGCCGGCGATTCTAGCACCGGAAACGTTCCGGGCCGGTCGGTGCAGGCGCTCAGGAGTCCTTGAAGTCGGGCCGGCGTTTTTCCATGAACGCCGTGAGTCCTTCCCGGGCATCATGGGTTTTCATGAGCCTGTCCAGGTAGAGGGTTTCCAGGTCGGGGAGTGCTTCCTGGAGGGTGCGTCCCCGGCCCAGGCGCAGGGCTTCCTTGGTGCAGGCGAGGACCGCGCCGCTGTGACGGCTGACAAGCTCGACATAAGCCGCGGCATCGGTGGCGAAGGTGGCATCGGGGAAGACCCGGTTGATCAGACCGCCGGTGGCGGCTTCTTCCGCGCTGATGGTTTCACCGGTGAACAGCATCTCGGCCGCGCGCCGCGGTCCCATGGCAACGGGCAGTTCCACGGCCGCCACCGGCGGGAAAGCGCCCACGCGGATCTCGGGTTGTCCAAAGCGGGCCGACGCGGTGGCCACGGCCAGATCGCAGGCAGTGATGAGTTCGCACCCGCCGCCCAGAGCGGCTCCCTGGACCAAAGCGATCACCGGTGCATCCATGTCGGCCATGGTCCGGAAGATGGTGTGGAACAGCTCCAACATGCCGCCGACCTTCTCCTCCGTATGATCGGCAATATCCACGCCGGCGGAGAACGCCTTGCCCTCGGCGGCCAGGACCACCACGGCCGGCCGGTCCCTGGAGACGCTGGTAAACGCCTGCCCCAGCTCCGCCAGCATCTTGAGATTGAGGACGTTGAGGGGCGCCCGGCGCAGGGTGATGCGTGCCACGCGGCCGCTGTCGATGGCGACATGCTGAAGATTCATCATTCCTCCCGGCAGGCTTCAAGGAGCAGGGCCAGACCCATGCCTCCGGAGACACACAGGGTGGCCAGGCCGCGGCGGGCGCCCCGGCGTGCCATTTCATGAAGCAGGGTCACGACGATACGGGTGCCGGTGGCGCCAATGGGATGTCCCAGGGCGATGGCCCCGCCGTTCACGTTGAGACGCTCGCGGTCGAAGCCCAGTTCGCGATGGCAGGCGAGGGCCTGCACGGCGAAGGCCTCGTTCAACTCCACAAGATCCATGTCGGCCATGGTCAGGCCGGTGCGCGCGAGCAGGCGGCGGACGGCGGGGACCGGGCCGATTCCCATGACGGTGGGGTCCACACCGGCGGTTTCGTAGGCCACCACCCGGGCCGCCGGGCGGACGCCCAGTTCCCGGGCGGTGGCCGCGCTCATGATCAGGACCGCGGCGGCGCCATCGGTGATTCCTGAGGAGTTGCCGGCGTGCACCGTGCCATTCTTGCGGAAGATCGGTGGCAGGCGTGACAACCCCTGGGCGGTGATCCCGTCCCGGGGATGCTCATCCCGGCTCACCAGGGTCTCGCCGCCCCGCTTGCCGGGGACCGGCACCGGGACGATTTCATCCGCAAAACGCTGCGCGTTCCGGGCTGCCTGGGCACGGGCCTGGGATTCGGCCGCGTACTCGTCCTGCTCCTCTCGTGAAATTTCGTAACGGTCGGCCAGATTTTCGGCCGTGTTCCCCATGATGAGGCCGCACAGGGGGCAGAGGAAGCCGTCCCGGTACATCCCGTCGATCAGCGGCTGGTGCCCCATCTTCTTGCCCCAGCGTGCGGCGTCGAGCATGTACGGCACCCGGCTCATGGATTCGGTGCCGCCGGCGGCGACAATGCGGGAATCGCCCAGGGTCACGGCCTGAACGCCGCTGATGATGGTGCGCATGCCGGAGCCGCAGGCCTGATTGACGGTCCAGGCGGGGACTTCCTGTGGGAGACCCGCCTTGAAGGCGACCTGCCGCGCCGGGTTGGGGCCCACACCGGCCGAGCGGGCATTGCCGAAGATCACTTCGCTGACATCGGCCGGGGCCACTCCTGCACGTTTGAGGCTTTCAGCGAGGGCGATGCCCCCGAGGTCCGGGGCTGGCACCTCGGCCAGCGAGCCGCCGAAGCGGCCGATGGGAGTGCGGACCGGCGCCGCCAGGATGATGTCGTCGGGTTTCAGCGGCTTCATGGCGGCTGATTATGGCACTGGCTCGATGCTGTCGCCAGCGTCGTCAGTGCGGATCTCCTGGGGGAGCGTCTCCTGGGGAAAGGATTCGGCCGGCAGTTCCTCCGGGCAGGCCAACTGCTGTGCGAGCACCTCCATGGCATGGGCCATGGGCGGGTCATCGCCGTCGGCGAACATGAGGGGCCGCTCACTGGACACGTCGGGAATGACGCCGCGTCCCTCCAGCGATTCGCCGTCGGCGAGCAGCACCTGGGAGACGGGCACCAGAAATCGGGATCCGTCGGGCAGGGGGAAGAGCCGGCTGCCCAGCACCTGGCCTGCCGTCGTGGTGCCGATGATGGTTCCCAGCCCGCGGGCCTGGACCGCCGCCGCGAAGATCTCCGCGGCGCTGCGGGTGCGGCCGTCCACGAGGACGACCAGAGGGAGGTTCCAGCTGGTGGCCGGAAAAGGGTAAGAGCGCTGCTCGTACCTTATCCAGACCGACGGCTCGCGCGTCAGGAGGTCGAGAATTTCGCCCGCCAGCCGGATTTCCCCGCCACCGTTGCCGCGCAAGTCGATGATGAGACCGTCGCTGTCGTCGAAATCGGCGCCTGTGATCAACTCATCCACAAGGGTCTCATCGGCGAAGGTGCGCAGGTGGACTCGCCCGATCCGGCAGGCACCCATGGTGACGCGGGACAGGGAAGCGCGGGTGGCCTCGGCCAGGTACCAGGCGGTGTCACCGGCGACCGGTGTGATGTCCAGGAAGAAAGGCGGGCTCTCACGGGTGCGGCGAACCCACAGGCGCAGGCGGTCCTTCCCCGGAGGCAGGGGGTCCAGCATGGGCGAGCTCTCGCCCACCGGAAGAAGCTGATCCCCATGGCGCAGGCCGGCCAGGGCGGCAGGTCCCCCTTCCCATACATCGTCCACAAAAAAGTAATCATCAATCTGGCGGAGAGTGGCGCCCACCATTCGATCCTCGAGTTTGTCCCGGTCGAACAGATCACGCCCCGCGCGGAAGACATACAGATGGCCGATGCCTGTGTCCGCAAGAGTCTCGTTGAGTGCCGCGTAAAAGGCTCCCATATCGGTGAGGGCCAGCAGCTCATCCCGCCGGGCCACAAGATGCGCAGCCGGGTCCTGGGCCGGAGACCCTTCACCCACGTATTCGGCGGCCAGGATGGTGGCCATGGCGTCCAGGACAGTGGCCCGGCCCTCGGTGGTCGCCGTGTCGGCGTGCGCCCCGGTGGCGCTATCACCGGCAGCCCCCGGGCGGCCTGCGGTCCCGCGGGCCGCACAGCCTGCACTCAGGCTCATGATCAGCAGGACCGCAGCCAGGGACTTCGGCTTCACGGGCTGTCCTCGAACTCGTTGCGCACGGTGGCGAGGAAATCCCTGGCGATTCGCGCGCCTGCCAGTTCGGCCTTGCCGGCATGTTCGGCGATAAAAGCGAAAGCAACCTGCGGGTTGTCCAGGGGGGCATAGCCGATGATGATGCTGTTCAGCCCGAACTCCCTCTCCCCGGCGGTCCCTGTTTTCATGGCGAACGACAGGCCGTCCAGGGCAGCACGGCGGCCGGTGCCCCGGGGGGATGTGATCACCGCCTCCATGGCGGCGGCGATGACTGCGGTGGTGGCCGGCGAGACGGGTTGCAGAAGGGCCTGCACCTCGGTGACGGCATAGGGTTCCGTGGATCCCAGGGAGCGGCGGGCGGCGATGAGGTGCGGCCGCATCATGACGCCGCCATGAGCCAGGGTGGCGGCCACCAGGGCGGCGTGAACAGGCGTGATGGAGACGTTCTCCAGGCCCACGGACCGCTGTGCCAGTCCCAGGCGCGGAGACTGCGGGTTGATCCGGGCGAGCTGCCCGGTGGGCAATTCCAGGTCCGGAAGATCCAGGTGACGATCGAATCCGAAGGCCTGCAGGGTGTCGTCCAGGCGGGCCTGCCCCAGGGCCAGGCCGATGGCGGCAAAAGTCAGGTTGCAGGAAACGATGGTGGCTTCCATGCTGTCGGCCACGGTGCCGTGCCGCATCCAGTCATAGAACACCTTTCCGTCCAGGGTCATGTTGCCGGTGCAGTTGAGAGGGAAGATGCCGTCCAGGGGAATGTCATTGTCCAGGGCCGCCGCCAGGGTGATCATCTTGAGGATGGACCCCGGCTCGTACTGGCGGCGATAGGCGGGTTGTTCTCCGTCGGTTTCAGCGGGATGGTTCACCAGTGCCAGGATGGCACCACTGCGCGGATCCAGCGCCACGAAGGCACCGGCGTAACGCCCCAGAGCTGTGTGGGCGGCGCGTTGAAAGGCCAGGTCCAGCGTCAGATCGACCCTGGCGCGAAGATCGCGTTCCTCCAGGTGCTGCAGAAGACCACCAGCGCCGGTGAGGGCCGCGCCCAGCTCGGGGGAGCCCAAGACCGGTTCGCCATTGTCCAGGTTGAGGCCGTAGATAGAGCGGCCGTGGCGATCAAAAAGAATGTCGGCCCTGCCCTCGCGGCGGCGCTCGGCGAGAAGGTCGCGCAGGCGTTGACCCCGGTCACCGGCAAGGGTGCCGGCTTCATCCAGGAGCTTCCCGGCCTCGTCCAGGCGGCCCATGGCGAGGGCCGTCTCGGCACGCCACAGGGGCGGAATCCCGGCGCCGCCTGTTGCGGCCCTGTGGCCGGCCAGCAGGTCGATCTCCGCGTAGCGGGCGGCGTTGGCGAGAAAGCCGGCAACCCGGGCCAGATCGAGACCGGTGCGGCGGGTGCCCGCGGCGCGGGCCCTCTCCAGAACGCCGGCCGCCTCCTCGTTGCGGCCGCGGGCCAGGGAGACGAATCCCTCGGCTTCAAGAACCCGTCCGGCGCGCAGCCGGTAAAAGCGCGCGGCCTGAAGGAGTTCCATGGCGGCGGCCGGGTTGCCCTGAATCACCTCGTTCTCGCTCTGGGTGATGAGGGAGCCGGCGCGCCAGCCAGCACCGGCCCAGACGAGAACGGCCGCCATGAGGCTGAGGACCAGGATGCGGGTGAAACGGCCGCGCCGGCGCCGCCGGCCGGCGGTGCTGTAGTACGTCACGAGTCCTTCTCCCTTCGTGGGGGTTTGGGATCCTGCTGGATCACCTCCAGCCTATCTCCTCGGGCCAGGTTGAGCGCGGTGGCCGCATGGCCGTCGCGGAGAGCGATCTCCATGCGCCCGTCGGAGCCCAGGATGAGCACCGGCTTCCCGGCGGGGGCGTCGGAGTAGGTCCTCACCCGGAGGGAAAGACTCCGGCCGCCTGCCAGCACCTGCCAGCGGCCGCCGGTGGGGACCTGCCGGGGATCGATATTGGTCACACAGTTGCCGAAGTGATCCACATGGAGAATCGCCAGGGACGTGGCCGCCGGCACCGGAACCAGGGCGCCCTGGACGAGAGATCCCAGGGACTCCAGGTCGTCGCCCCTCGCCAGGCGCGCCGCCGCGGGCGCAAACAGATCCCGTCCGTGGAAGGTGGCCGCAGGCTGCCCGCCTTGCGGCCCGTCCTCCAGGGCAACCACGCGGGCTGCGTCCAGGAGAGGTGCCAGCAGGCCGTTGTCGGGGCCCACGGCCCTGAATCGTGTGCTCTCTGCCGCCAGGGCGCGCCGGGTGCCGCCCACGCCGGGGTCCACCACGGCCAGGTGCACGGTTTCGGGAGGGAACGACGCGGCCGCCCGGGCCAGCACGAAAGCACCTTCCTGGATGTCTCCGGCCGGAATCTCGTGGCTGATATCCACCAGGACGGCAGTGGGACAGTGTGAAAGGATGCATCCCTTCATTTCGGCCACATAGGCGTCACGCAGGCCGAAATCGGTGGTCAGGGTGATGATAGGCGGGCTGGATCGCTTCAAGAGATGGCGAATCTAGCGAACGGATCCCTTGCCCGTCAAGCGATCCGGAGGGATCCATATTGATCACGTGTGAATCGGTCTGCTACGGTTCGCGAGGCGGCACATCCGGGCTGGCCGCGAGTCCCGAAGGTGAGGCTGCATCTGATGATTCGCGCATGGAATTTTCCTGTATTTCCCGGCCTGCTCGCCATGGCGGCAGGCCTGGTGTTGCTGGCGCCGGTCGCTTCGAGCCGGGCCGCCGAGCTGGGCCAGGATCTGGGCCGTCCTGAACAAGACCCCGGGCAGGCGCTCCTTCTTCTGCAGGCCCCGGCCGGCGAGGTCACCTGGCTGTCCCACATCACGGTCTCCGGAGTGGGCCTGGCAGATGCCGTGGCGGCTCTCATGCCGCGCCTGCAGGGGGCCGGGCACCGGCTGATCGTGACGGTGGATCCCATGGAAAAGGGCACTCTGGCGCCTCCTGGTTATGGTGAGTCGGTCGTCACGGATTGGGCTGCCGATCTGCGCCAGGGAGTGGCGCAGATGGCCTCTCGTGTGGTCGCGGTGGCGCCCGGGCTGGGTCATGGCCATGGTCCCCGTGACGCCCGCTGGGACGCCTTTGTCCTCAAACAGGCGGCTGTCGCTGTGCGTGCCGCCCGTCCCGATGTGCAGGTGGTTCTCCCGCTGCGCGGCGGCCCCGGGCAGGACGCCTGGCTGAAGGCTCTCTACCAGCAGGGCGTGGAGCCGTACGTGGATGTCTGGGCCCTGCATCTGGAGCCTGGTGATCCCGTGCCGGGTGACGAGGAGTTTCGCCTCCTCGACCAGGCCCGACGCCGCCTGGATCCCGGGGCGCCGCTCTGGGTGCTGGGATTGCCTGTGGATCAGGACGGTGCCGCTTCCATGGCGGCCCTGGTCGGGCGCCTGGCCACGGCCGGAGCCGGGGCGTTGACCTTCCGCGTTGACAGGGATGTCGCGGCGGCCACGGAACTGGAACACCTGCGCGCCATCCTCTCCCCGGCAGCGACCGCCATGCCGGCGGCAAAACTCCTGTTTCAGTCCCTGGATGGGTCGCCGCTGGAGCAGATTCAGGCCTGGAGCTTCTTCGATGCGGACCGTTCCCACGTGGGCGTTCTGGTGGTGCCCACGGCTCCCGCGCCGTCCTTTGTGCAGATGATCCTGCCGACCTTCGACGTCTCCTCGCCGACGCTGGTGGATCTGTCCACCGGTGCCCGCCGGGATCTGGGCGGCGGTCTTCCGGACCGGCAGCGCAATCGCACCCTGGTGACCCTGACCGACCTGAGCGGCCCGGTGGTGGTCGATTATGAGCGCTTCGCCACGCCCGGCTTCGCCCGCGAGGATGTGCTGGTGGACAGACAGCGCGACCCCAGCGTCGAGGAGATCCTGGCCCGCCATCAGGAAGTCGCGGTGGCTGCCGCGGCACGGGTGGAATCTGTTCTGGCCGACGCGCGCATCGATTTTCATTACACCATCGCCGGCTCGGGGGCCAGCATCGACGTCGCCTATGACAGCCGCTACATGTGGGACAGGGAGACGGGAGCCGAGTTCGAGTACATGACCATGTACATCAACGGCGCGCGCTGGACCCGGGACAAGATGCCCGACCTGCCTCTCATCCAGCCGGAAAAGGTGCTCACCCCGCCCCTGAAGATCGCCATGGGCCGTGAATATGTCTATCGCCTGCAGGGGCGGGACAGGGTGGAGGGCCGGCCGGCATGGCGCATCGGTTTCCAGCCCCGGGATGCTCAGGCCACGCGTTACAGCGGGACGGCCTGGATCGATCGGGAGTCCTACCGTCTTCTGAAGCAGTCGGTGGTGCAGACGGGACTCCGCGCGCCGGTACTGGCCAGCGAGGAGACAAGCCTCTTCGCCGCCTACCCTGTCCCGGGTGGTGGTGACGCCTATCTGCCCCGCCGGATCACCGGCCAGCAGCAATGGAATGTCGCCGGCACCAATTTCCTGGTCAACCGGGAGGTGCGGTTCACCAATATTCGCATCAACGAACCCGGCTTCGCAGAGCAGCGCCGGGAGGCTTACGCTTCACCTCATCAGATTCTTCGTGAGACGGACCAGGGTCTGCGTTACCTGGAGCCGGGGCAGGATGGTGAACGGGTCCTCATGGACAAGGTGCGGACTCGCAGCCTCTTCCTGGTGGGCGGTGGTTTCTACAACGAGGCGGTGGACTTTCCCATACCGTTTGCCGGTCTCGATTATTTCGACTACGACTTCCTTGGCCGGGGCCAGCAGATCAATCTCTTCCTGGCCGGTGCCGCCAACCTGCTCACCTGGGCGGACCCTGCCCTGGGTGGGTCGCGTGTGGACCTTTCCGCCGATCTTTCCCTGGTCGGATTTGCCGGCGCCGATCGCTTTTTCGTGATGGGGGACGAACGGGAAGACGCCGAGATCAAGAGTCGCAGCCAGTCCCTCTCGGCCACCCTGGGCGTGCCCCTGGGCCACTTCCTGAAGTTCCGGGGCACCTATGGCCTGCGTTATGAAAACTTTCAGGCCGGCGAGGATATGGCGGCTGATTTCATCCAGCCTCAGGACACGCTGGTTCCTTTCGCCAAACTGGAGCTCCAGTTCAACCGGCGTGGATTTTCCGCCACCGCGGACGTGAGTGGCTTCCACCGGGTGGACTGGGAGGTCTGGGGGGATCCCGACCCGGGCTCGGATCTTGTAGGCTCGAGAGTCGGGGATTTTTCCGCTGACCACCAGGACTTCACCCGCTGGTCGTTCTCGGTGAGCCAGGATTTTTTCCTCAAGGCCTTCCAGAAGGTTCGGTTGTCCGCCACCTGGCTGGACGGCAGCGATCTGGACAGGTTCAGCCGCTACCAGTTTTCGTTCTTCGGCGAGAAGCTGCGGTTGCGCGGGTTCTCCGGTTCAGGTGTGCGCTTCGATCAAGGCGTGCTGGCGCGGGTGCGCTACACGTTCAACCTCGCCGATGTGGTGACGTTCGATGCCGGTGTGGATCATGGCCGGGTCGAGAATTTTCCCGGCGGTGAGGGGTACCAGAACCACACGGGTATCGGCTTCGCAGGCAAGTTCCTGGGCCCATGGGGCCTGATCGTCAAGCTGGAATATGGCTATGCTCTGCGCTCCGATATCAAGGCCGTGGAAGGGGAGCAGGAAGTGCAGCTTCTTTTCCTCAAGATCTTCTGAAATGGTGGCGGCATGATGCGGTGGCTTCCAGTGCTGGCCGGCCTGCTGGCGGCGATGGCGGCCGGTTCCTGCAGGGAAGGCACGGGTTCACCGGCCCCGTCGGGACAGAAGCTGCTGGTCATCGGCCTGGCCGGTGCCGATTGGGGCCGGGTGCGGCCGCTGATGGACCAGGGACGACTGCCCCATCTCTCGGCTCTGGTGGAGCGAGGCGCGACGGGACGTATCCTGCGGTCAGAGCCTCCCCTGCCGCCTCTCCTGTGGACGACCCTGGTGACCGGACGGCCGCCCGACGAGCACGGCATCCTTGATTTCGTCGAGAGCGATGGCGACGGCGGTGACCAGCCCGTGAGCGGCCGCGGGCGCCGTGTGAAGGCCCTCTGGAACATGGCCGATGAGGCCGGCCTCACCACCGTTTGTGTCGGCTGGTGGACGACCTGGCCGGCGGAGCCAATCCGTGGCGCCATGGTCAGCGATCGCTGGGTCGCCGGCATGCCGGCGGCGACGGGATGGCCGCCGCCGGCTATGGCCGGCGGCTCAGGGTCGCGCGATCTGGTCAGCCCGGCGACCCTGCGGGCCCAGGTCGATCCCCTTCGTCTTGATCCTCTCGACGTGGGCGAGCGCGAGATGGCCCGCTTTCTGCCCCTGGACAGGGAGGCCCGCCAGGTTCTGGCTGGCCGGAGGGCCGCTGAAACCCATGGTGAAGAGCATCCCATTGCCCTCCTGCGCCGTGTGGTGGCTGCCACCAGCAGTGTGGAGGCGGCCACGCTGGATCTGATGCGGGACCTGTCTCCCGACCTGACTCTGGTCTATTTTGCCGGCCTCGATGAGGTGGGCCATCTCTTCGCGCGTTTCGAATCCCCCTCCATGCCCGGCGTGAGCGCCGGCCAGCGGCGTCGCTACGGTGGGGTCATGGACGCCTTCTATCGCTACCAGGATGAGGTGATCGGGCGGCTGGTGGCAGCGGCCGGTCCGGAAACAGCCGTGGTTGTGGTGTCGACCCATGGATTCGCACGGGGCGGGCAAAGGCCCGGCAGCGAGCCGGACGGCGCCGCCGGGCGCTCCGTCCTCTGGCATACCGGGCCAGGATTGCTCATCTTTGCCGGTGGCCCGTTCACCAGCGGCCGTCTGGGCGACGTGCGCCTGGTGGATGTGGTTCCCACCCTGCTCGTCACACTGGGCTTGCCGGCAGCCGAGGACCTGGCCGGCAGTCCGCTGCGCGTCGTTCTCCGTGGTGACTTTCTTCTCCGCCATCCGGTGCGCGTGATCGCCAGCCACGAGAGGGTTGGCCGGCAGAGGCCGTCAGGCCCGGAGGCGCGGACTCCTGGCGCCCTCCTCAACCTGGCCACCATCTTGGCCGCCCGCGGTGATGTCTGGGAGGCGCGGGAGGGCTTCCAGGCGGCCATTGCCGCGGCACCGGATTCGGTGCTGGCTCGTTCAGGGCTGTTCGATCTTCTGCGCGAGGCCGCCCCGCCCCGGGAGGCGCTGGCCGCGGGAACCGAGTTGCTGGCCCACATCCCACGGCCTCCGACCCAGGTCTACCCGCAGGTGGCCCGGCTGTGGGTCGAGACCGGGGAGATCACCCAGGGGCGCGACTTTCTGGAGAGGCATCCCGGTGAGCCCGGGATGCCGGGCCCCTGGCTGGCACGGGCCATCCTGGATGAGGCAGAGGGCGATGAAGACAGGGCTCTCGCCGCGCTGGAAAAGGCACTGGCCCGGGACCCGGGTTCATGGGATGTCGCCCAGGCGCTGGTCGCCTTCCACGAGCGCCGTCAGCAATTCAGCGCGGTGGTTCCCGCTCTGCGCCAGGGCCTGGCGGCCCGCGGTGGCGACTCGCTGCCCCACCTGGTCGCCCTGGGCTACGCGGAACTCCAGGAGGGAGATCTCGAGGCGGCGGGTGACTACCTGGGCCGTGCCGTCGAGATCGCTCCCGAACAGGAAGCGGCACTTCTCTACCTGGGATCCGTGTACTACCGGTCTCATCGCTATGGGAAGGCGGCGGCAATCTGGTCCCGTCTTGTGGAGGTGGCCCCGGAGCATGAGGATGGGCGCGCCAACCTCATCCTGGCACTGGCCCGCACCGGTCGAATCGCGCAAGCGCTGGCGGCTTTCCGAGAAGCGGGCCCTGCCGGGCGGGACTCACCGCGCCTGCTCAACGCCGCCGCTTACGGCTGTCTGGTGAACGGTCTGGCCCGGGAAGGCCTTCCCCTGGCCCGGCGATCTCTGGAGCTGGCGCCGGACCAGGAGGAGGCTCGCGACCTGGTCCGCTCCCTGGAAGCCGGTGCCCTGACCGACAGGGGAGAGGTGCGGTGAACGGGGACCGCCGGGAGACTCTGGCCGTTCTCGAAGGACTCGGGGCGGGTGCACGCCTACGAGGGGCAGGACCCCGGCGCGGTGGTTCGGTCCGTGGATATGGCGGTGGCGGCCGGCGTGGGCCGCATCCTCCTGACCTGTGCCGCCGGCGCCATCCGTCCCGGCCTGGCCCCGGGAGATCTGGTGCTGGTCAGCGACCACCTCAACCTGATGGCCTGGTCGCCGCCCCCCGGAGGAGAGCCGTTCCTGGATCTGACCCAGGTTTATGATCTTGCCGGCAGCCGGATCCTGGCTGCCGCCGCCGCGGAGGCGGGGCAGACGCTGGGCCATGGGGGCTGGCTGCTGGCCGGACTGGTTCGCTGGGCTGCTCTGCCGGCGGACTGAGGCGGGATTCTGCCCGAGCAGGAATTCAGGCGTCAGCCGGGTCCCTGGAATCGTCCTCTTCCCGCAGGCCGGCCAGGCGCCGCACCGCGGTCTCCGCCTGTCGCCGTGTGGTGACCTCGCCTTCCACCTGCAGACGCAACAGGCCGCTGACGACCGATCCCAGGCGCGGTCCCGCGGCCAGACCTGTGATGCGCATGATGGCGTGCCCGTTCAGCAGGGGACGGGGGGCAATCAGTTCCTCGCCGGCCTTCTCGGCCACGAGGCGAAGCCGGCGGCAGAACACTTCCAGGTCCGCTTGCCGGGCCGGATGATGGATGCCGCGGGTCGCGTCGTTATCGGCCAGGGAGAGGAGCAGGAGAAGATCCAGGTCCGGGCCTGCGGCATGGATCAGGCGGCGCATGGCCTTCCCGGTGGCGCCGGGGCACAGGGCGCCGGGCCGCAGGTGATGCCGAACGAGATCGCTGATGCGCCGCGTGCGGCGGCGGGAAAAGTGCCAGCGAGCCGCCATGTCGCGCAGCCGCTGCACCGACACTTTTTCATGTTCATAGAAATGGACCCGGCCATCGGATCCTGTTGAGCGTGTGGCAGGCTTGCCCATGTCGTGACAGAGCACGGCATACTTGAGCACCAGTTGATCTTCGCCGGCCGGGAGCGTCAGCGGCTTCACGCCCTCATCCGCCAGGGGAGCGGCCAGGGACGCGAGCCTGTCCGTGTGCGCCACCGCGGCCAGCGTATGGCGCCAGCAGTCCAGGTGGTGGTATTCGTTCTGGGTGACGCCGGTGAGGGCCGCAGCTTCGGGGGCCACGGCGGCAAGCAGCCCCCAGCGCTGCATGAGGGCGAGGCTGGCGGCGAAATGTGATGAAGCCGCCAGCCGGTCCATCTCCACGGCGATGCGCTCGCCGGCACATGCAGCCAGCCCGGGGGCGGCACGCTTGAGTTGTCGCCGGGTATCCTGCTCCAGCCGCCAGGCTACGCCTTCGGCCAGGAGGCGGACTGCGCGCAACGTGCGCAGGGGATCCTCAAGGAAGGCCATCGGCGTGACCTGGCGCAGGAGGCCGGCTCCGAGGTCGGCAAGACCGCCGCAGGGGTCGTGGAGGCTGCCATCCGGGAGTTCCACCGTCAGGGCGTTGAGAGTGAAATCCCGGCGCCGGATCTCCTTCTCCAGGCCCTCCGGTTCCACCAGGACGAAGTCCAGTTCCTGTGTGCCCGCCACCAGGCGGCGCTCCCGCACACCCTGGCGGTCGAAGGTGAGCAGGCGCCCTTCCAGGCCGGAACGAAAATCCTCCAGGAAGCGCTCGGCGGCGTTGAGGGGCGCCGCCAGGATGAAATCCAGGTCGCGGGGAACTCGCCGCAGGAAGAGATCGCGAGGGGCGCCGCCCACCAGCAGGATCCTGCCCGGCAGGTCGCCGGCGCGCGCGGCCAGTTTGCTCAGCAGTGGGTCGGCGGCGATGACCGCGGCAAAATCGACATCCGCCAGTCGCCGTGGCTGGCTCAAGAGGCGACCTGCTCCATCGCGTCGGCCTCCTTCACCTCCAACTGGTCCTGCATGGCTTGTACCGTCTTCTCCAGCAGTTGGTGACGGTCGTCATAGGTCAGGCCCCTGGTGGCGATGGCCGGCAGGAAGGTGACGTGCACCGTGCCCGGGCGGGGGAAGAACGAGCCCGGGGGGAGAAGGTTCCGCGTGCCGGTGACCACCACCGGCTGCACCGGCACACCGGCCTTGATGGCCAGGACGAACGCCCCCTTTTTCATCGGCAGGAGACGGCCGTCACGGCTGCGCGTACCCTCGGCAAAGATGAGCACCGACATGCCGCCGTGAATCCGCGCTGCGGCGCGGTTCATGGAGGCGATGGAATTCTTGCGATCCCGGCGGTTGATGAAAATGATCCCTGCCGCCCAGAGAGCTTGCCCGAAGATGGGCACCAGCAGGAGCGAGCGTTTGGCAATGACCCGGAGGTTGGCGGGGATGGCGAAAAAGAGGACCGGCGGATCCAGGAGACTCTGGTGGTTGGCAACAAAAATTGCCGCCTGCTGAGGGTCGACATTTTCCTTCCCCTCCACCTGGACGTGGACCCCCATGCTGCCACAGAAAATGCCCGACCAGAGCCGGGACAGGTGATGGAAAAGACGCCGTGTGGGGTCCAATGGGCAGAGCAGGATCATGGTCAGGCCCAGAACCAGGGTGGAAACCGGCACCACGACCATCTGCAGAGGAATTCGCCAGAGCATGGGCAGGCAGTTTATCAACGAACTGCTCATGTGTTGCCAGAAGGGGTATCAATGTGCCTCCGGGAACTCTCCCCTTGCCGTATTCTACAGGAAGCAGTACCTTGAGCCCATCCTGTGCGAGGTTTGCCCTGTTATGGACTCATCTGTCGATCCCGACTCAGCCGCCGAAGATCGCACGGAAGGCGCCGTGGATGACGCTGCGGCGGTGACCCCGGCGGAGCCTCCTGCCGGCGATCCCGAAGTTGCTCTGCCGATGGCTCCGTCTGAGGACAGCCCCCAGTCTCCCGAGCACTCTCAGGAACAGAAAAAAGAGACCAAGGCGTCCCCGGATCCTGATGACGCCAGGGCGAAGCTTCGTGAGGCCGCCAGAACGGGAGCCCTTGTCGAGGGCAAGGTGGTGGCCATCGTGCGTGGGGGCTATGAAGTGGATGTGGACGGCGTGATCTGCCTCTGCCCGTTCAACCAGATCGAGTTGACCCCGCCCCGGGATCAACTGATTCACGCCCGGCAGATCTATACCTTCAATGTCACCTCTTACAGGCAGCGTGGCCGCCGCGTCGCTCTCTCCCGGCGGCGCATTCTTGAGAAGGAAGCCCGCAAGGCTGCGCGTGCGGCCCTGGGACGGATCGAATCCGGCTCGGAACATGACGGCACGGTGGCCAGCCTCAGCGATTATGGTGCTTTCGTGGATATTGGTGACGGCATCCAGGGCATGGTGCATGTCTCGGAGATCACCCATGCCCGCCTCGCCCGTCCCGCCGATAAGCTGGCCCTTGGAGACAAGGTGCGGGTCAAGGTCCTGAAGACCGATCGTCGCCGCGGCCGGTTGTCCCTGAGCATGAAGGCTCTGGAAGGCGATCCCTGGGAGAACGTGGGCAAGAACTTTCGCCCCCATCAGATCATCTCCGGTCGGATGATTCGCATGACCGAGTTCGGTGCCTTCGTGGAGGTCGCGCCGGGAGTGGATGGTCTGGTTCACATCAGTGAGATCGCCCAGGGCGCACGGGAGCAGTACGAGAAGATGGCGACTGACGGGGCTGAAATGCTGGTTCATGTCCTGCGGGTGGACGCTCCCAAGAAGCGCATCTCTCTGGCGCCTGCTCCCGAGGGCCTCAAAGCGGGCGATGTGGTCAAGATGAAGACCCTGAGTGCCGGCAAGGTCATCGAGGTCACGGTGGAGAAGATTGACAAGAGCGGCCTTGTGGTGCGTATCGGTGACGCCCAGACCGGGGTCATCCCGCCCAATGAGACCGGGACACCGCGCGGCGCGGACCTGGCCATGTCCTTCTCCCTGGGGAAGACCCTTCGGGTCCTGGTGATGCGCGCGGAGAAGGGGGACCGGCGGATTCGGCTTTCTCTGCGGCGAGCCGATCGCCAGGAGGAGCGCCGTCAGATCGAGGACTATCGCAAGAGCGCGGCGTCGGGCACCGGTTCATTCTCCACCCTGGGCGACTTCTTCAACAAAGACTCCAGGAACTGAAAAAGGCCGCCTCCCCGGTGACGGAAAGGCGGCCTCGGATATGCCAACCGGCCTTACGGCCGGCTGTTTCCCTCTTCAGCTAGTTGCTGTCCTTGTTGGCGGTCATGGCCTCGGGACGGGCGAAGGTGTCCTCGGTGATGGGCCCGTTCACCGTGATCTCGGTGAGGGTGGTGTCGAGGAACGGTTCCCCGTTGTAGGTGGACACCACCTTGAACGGCACCTGCAGTCCATTCACCTCCCGGTAGTCGGAGAAGACCTGGACCATCTCACCGGGAGCCCCGGTGAAATTCTTGCCCTGGAACTTCATCCCCAGGCACTGGCTGCTCTCAGGGTCGAGTGCCAGGGTGGCGGTGTCACCCATGTACTCCACGTGGAGCATGTCGGCGGCCTGGCCGGCGAACTCTTCCTGGCCCATGGCGGCCACCACGAGATTCTCGTCGTTGCGAGCCTTGAGAAGGAAGAGAGGGTTGCGACGCATCGATTTCACGCTGTCATCCCGCTGCGATTCAGGCATGGGTTGCACGCCGCCGGGAGTGTTCATGAAGGCGTCATCCTGGGTGATCACCGTGATGATGGTGCCGAACGGCAGGACCATCTCCTGGCGCATGCTGTCGGGGAAGGCCACAACGTCCTTGGTCTTGATGGACATCTCGCCCTGGGGCGTGACGGCAACCGTCTCTCCGGTCTTGGCGATACTCTCCAGCGCATCCACGGCCGCAGCACCACCGCTGGCTTCCAGCAGGCCGGCCAGCAGGACCGTGCCCTGGGCGCGGTTTTCTTCAGTCAGAGCAAACTTGACGGTCTCGGGCTCCGGGATGGTGATGTCCACCATGGCCAGTGGTCCGTAGGTCTCCAGGGGTTTGTCCTGGCCTTCCTTGGGACCGACCACAAGGATGGTGAACTGGGCCGGGTGAATGTACTTGGCGGCCGCATCACGCACCTGCTGGATGGTCACTTTTTCAATCCCGTCACGGTAGCGGGCCAGCCAGTCCAGGGGATAGCCGTAATACTCGTAGGTGATCTGCTGGTTGAGGATCTTGCGGGCCGAGTCGGAATTGAAGATGAACGAGTTGAGGATGCCCTGCTTGGCCTTGGTGACCTCCTCCTCGGTGGGGGGCTTGGCCGTCATGTTCTGGGCCTCTTCCAGGAGCGCTTCGATGCCCGCACCGGTGGTCTCGGTCTTGGTGGTCATGAACATCAGGAACAGTCCCTCGTGATCCCAGTCGCTGCGGACGCCGCCGGCGACCGCGTAGGCCAGGCCCTTCTTGGAGCGCACGTTGGTGAACAAGCGTGCGGCGAAGCCGCCTGACAGGACCTGGTTCATGACTTCAACCGGGTAGTAGTCGGGGTTGTCCTTGCGGATGCCCAGATGTCCCATGATGATGTTGGACTGGGTCATGTCGTTCTTTTCCACATAGAAGACACCCGGCCGCGGGACCTTGCTGAACGCCACGTCGGCGGGCGGTGGATCGGGCCCCTTGGGCCAGGAACCGAACGTCTCCTTCACCAGGGCGAGAACCTTGTCGCTGTCGAAGTCGCCCACCAGCCCCAGCACCATGCGGTTGGGGTGGAAGTACATCCCATGCCAGTTCACCAGGTCCTCGCGGGTGATGTTGGCGATGGTGGTATAGGTCTCATTGCGGGCGTAGGGGGAATCCTCGCCGTAGATGATCTCCTGGAATTCCCGGAACAGAATCCCCTGGGGGTTGTCGTTCTGGCGTGAGATGCCTGAAGTCACCTGGTTGCGGGCCACCTCGATGCGATCTTCGGCGAAGACCGGATTGCGCACCACATCAGCGAAGGTCTTCAGAATATCGGGCAGGTCCTGGCTGAGGCAGCTCATGCTGGCGCCACCCAGTTCCGTCCCGATGAACGTCTCTACCCGGGCTGCCCGATCTTCCAGGTAGTCGTCCAGGTCATCAGGCGACATGCTGGTGGTGCCGCCGGTCCGCATGACCGAGCCGGTGAGCTGCGCCAGGCCCACCTTGTCAGCGGGCTCGAGGCGGGAGCCGGTGCGCACGCGCAGGGTGGCGTCCACCAGCGGCAGTTCATGATCCTCAAGCAGGATGACCACCAGCCCGTTGTCCAGAACCACGCGCTGGGGCGTGGGGACGGCGAAGGCCGGCAATGCGGGGTACTTGATGTCCTTGACTTTTTTGGCCTGGGCCACCGACATGATCGGCATGCTCAGGGCCATGGCCACGGCAACGGTGATGCCGGCCAGTGCGCGCAAGCGCTCCATGTGCTTCATCAACTCTCTCCCTGGGCGCTGCCCTTATCCTCGTCCTTGTCACCCTGGGCTGTCTCGGTGACGATCATGCCCACGGTGCGATTGGAATCCTTGAACACATCATTGGCCACCCGGCGGATATCCGCCTTGGTGACCGCGTCGAGCCGGTCGATGTAGCGGAACAGTTCGCGCCAGTCGCCGAACTGTGTCTGGTAACGGACCAGGCTGTTGGCGAGGCCCTGGTTGCTGCGCAGGGAGCGCACCAGATCGGCCTTGGCCCGGGTCTTGAACCGCGTCAGTTCTTCGTCGCTGACGTCTTCGTTCTTCAGGCGATCCAGCTCATCACGGATGGCCGCCTGCACCTCTTCGTTGCTGGCGCCGCGGCTGGGAATGGCAAAGGCGATCCACAGCCCCGGGTACTTGGTGCCCGGGAAACCCGAGAACGACTGGGCCACAACCGCGATCTTCTTGTCTCGCACCAGGGAGCGGTACAGGCGGGAGGTGCGGCCGTTGGAGAGAATGTCGTCGATGGCGTTGTAGACCGGCTCATCGATGTCGGTCGCCGCCGGCTTGTGGTAGCCCTCCGCGTAAATGGGCTGACTGGGATCCTTCAGGATGACGGTCTTCTCGGCGATCTGGACCGGCTCCACCGTGCGCAACGCCGGCGGCGCGGGGCCTGCGGGGATGCGGCCGAAATACTTCTCGATGACGGGCAGGATCTCGTCGGCCTTGATGTCGCCCACCACCGCCGTGACCAGGTTCGAAGGGACGTAGTAGGTCCGGTAGAAAGCCTCGGCATCGGTGATGGTGATGGAATTGAGGTCGCTCATGTAGCCGACCACGGGCTGGTGGTAGGGATGGGCCATGAAGGCCGCGGACACGAACTGCTCCAGCAGGCGGCCGAAGGGCTGGCTCTCGGTGCGCAGGCGGCGCTCTTCCTTGACCACGTCCCGCTCCTTGTAGAACTCGCGGAAGACAGGGTGCAGGAAGCGTTCCGACTCGAGATAGGCCATGAGCTCGAACTTGTTGGCCGGCAGCGAGTAGAAGTATCCGGTGACGTCGGAGTTGGTGAAGGCGTTGAGCCCGGTGCCTCCCTCGCGATCGATGATGTCGCCGAACTCGTTCTTGATGACATACTCGTCGGCCTTCTCTTCCTTCTCCTTGAAGCGCGCCTGGAGCTGCTGCAGACGCTCGGGATCGGACTGAGGAGACAGGCGCTCGGCCTGCATGGCCTGATAGGCCGCCTCGAGTTCTTCAATGGCGCGCTTCTCGGCCTTGTAATTGGTGGTGCCGATGTTGGGCGTCCCCTTGAAGGCCATGTGCTCGAACATATGGGCCAGGCCCGTGATCCCCGGGATTTCCTGGGCGGCACCGACATTGGCGTACGTCGCGAAGGAAAAAACAGGCGCCACCGGGCGCTCGACGATGATGAAGGTCCACCCGTTATCCAGCGTGTGCACGGTGGTCTTCTCGTTAAA
>SMYD01000085.1 GCA_004356015.1 Acidobacteriota bacterium
GATGATATTTTTCCGCTATCGGTCCCCGAGTATTTTTCAGGGATGAAAATCAGTGCTTTTTCAACGGGCTGCTAGTGTCTAGTCCTTCCAGGCCACCACCGCGTAGTCCTGAGGACCCAGCAAATGGCGCTCCAAAAGCGATTCTTTACTCCCGGCAGCTGCTTGCGGATCTTCCCGGCGTGGGTGAAGTTCCAGGACCCTGCAGCGCGCGAGTCCCACGCTCTTCGCCACGTAGCAGAGAAGGAGGCTGGGGATGGGCCGGTGATGAGTCGGGTCCAGGAAGAAATCCCCGCTGCTCACCAGGATGTTCGCCGGGTTGGGCGTCTCGAATATAGCCACGCCACCAGGGGCCAGAACGCGTACCGTCTCCTGCAGAAGCCCCAACCAGGCAGCGAAGGGGAGGTGTTCCAGGAGATGAAAGGCGGTCACGGCACCCACGCTGCCTGCCTGAAGATCAGCGAGAAGGAGACCGGCTTCCCCCTCTTCCACCCTCAAGCCCCTGCCGCGGCACTCCCTGACGAATTCCTGATTCTGTTCCAGGCCCCGGGCAGCGAACCCGTTCTCTACCAGCAACTCCAGCCATTCGCCGCGGCCGCACCCGAGGTCCAGAACAGGCAACCCGTTCTTCGTCGGCACCGCCTCCCGCACGTAGGGCAGGTAGATGCTCTGGCGCTCCCTGACGAGAGCCCGCGGGCCACGGAAATGGCTTTCCAGCCGCGGATAGACGGCCGCCACGACCTTCTCCCGGCGCCGCTCTTCGTTCTGTTCCGCCTGGACGGTGGCCAGAGGTTGCCGCATGCCCGCCACCTCCACCTGCAGGGCGCCCAGACTCCGGCCCAGATCAGCGGCCCGGTCGGTCACGGCCAGCAGGCGGTCCCCCAGTTCACCGACACCGGCGCCATGGTCCTCCAGGGACCGCCTCAAGCCGGCCAGGCCCTCCGCCACTTCGGTTGAGGTCCCGCGGAGCCTCTGGATTTCATCCTGAAGAAGCCGGTGCCGGGAGTCCAGATCCCGATTCAATGACGCCCCCAGTTCCTCCCGTTCGGCCCGCGCCCGCTTCGCCTCATCGTCCCCGAGGCGGATCAGGGTGAGCAGATCGCGGATGCGCCCCGGCGCCCTGTAGAGGCCGTAAGCCCACCGGGCCGCCCGGCCCAGAAAAGGCAAACTCCGCACCGCACTCATGATGCGCCGCGGGAGGGAGGACCGTCCCGCACTGGACGTGAACCAGGATGACGCCGGCGAGCCGGTCCTTCGCGCGCGTGCCTGTTCAACGCGGATAGCGTCCCGGATCTCCTGGATGCGGGTGATGGACCGCGGTGCCTTCATGACGACATTCTAGGTGACATGGATGCGGCGCACCCGCAGTCCCAGCAGGCGCGGATCGCCTCCCTCGCCCGCGGCACTTGCCCGCCAGCCCGGAACCGTCACGCGCACCAGGCCGGCACACCCGGACACCTCCGGTGGGATGGGAATTCGCAGACTGGTCCAGCCCGCCCCCCCGGCCACTACGAACCGGCCCAGACTGACGGGGCCCATGGAGATATCAGCCTCGGTCGCCTGGTCTCCACGGGAATCGGGACGGGCACCGACTTCCAGCTCCAGGAAACTACCTCGCAGGTCGATGATGAAACCGAACGATGGCCGCGTCCAGGCAAACCAGTCCTCCTGGCCGCGCTCCGCCGGGTACCAGCCCTGGAAAAACCAGGGTGGCGTGCTCTCTCCCACCTGATACATGCGGGGAGGCTCTCCCCCGAAAGCCGCCGTGAGGGTCCCGGTCCACGTCTGGAGGTCCTGGAGCGGCACCGGTGCTGTGACATCCAGGGTGGGACGCAGGAAGGCGGTGCCGGTGAACCTGGCCGCCGGCGGAGACAGGATCCTGAATACAAGGAGCCGATCGATCCAGTCGAAGGAATCGTGCACATGGCTTTCCAGGGTGTGCAGAGCCACCGTCAGACTGTACTCACCCGGTCCCAGGTTCAGGGGAATCCGAAACCCGACTTCCAGAAGGTCGCCCGGCCGGCAGGATCCGGTCGAGACCTGTTGCTGCCAGGTGTTGGTGCCATAGACATCGTTGCCCAGACGATCCCGGATCAGGAGACCCACCGTGGGCTCATTCACATGGTCGAGGAAGAGTGCCCGGATGCGCACAATCCCCTCGTCCCCCGCCATGAAGCTGCGGCAGGCCGTGCCGCTCGCATCGGTGAGGGAGAAACCAGCCACCAGGGCACGGGAGTTGCCGCTGCGGCGGGAATTTCCCTCCGTGCCTGACCGCCGGCTCACCCGGGCGGGAACACCCTCCATGTTCAGGATAGCCCGGCTGCTGCGCCCCCGTGCCACCAGGCTGTTGTAATGCTCCAGAACCGAGTCCGGCGACCCCCAGTCCAGGCACCTGCCTTCCACCAGCAGCAACGCCTCATCGCAGAGGCTTTTCACGGCCAGGGGATCGTGGGACGCGAACAGAAGGGTGACGCCATCCCGGCGAAAGCGGCGAATGCGCACCAGGCATTTCTGGGTGAAGTAGGCATCCCCCACTGCCAGAGCTTCATCGATCACGAGAATATCGGGATCCACATGGGCCACCACGGCGAAGGCCAGACGCAGCAACATGCCCGATGAATAGGTTCGCAACGGTCGCTGGATGGCATGCTCCAGCTCGGCGAACGCAATGATATCGGCCATGCGATCCTGGATTTCATGATCTTTCAGGCCCAGAAAACGACCATTGAAAACGATGTTCTCCCGGCCTGAAAATTCCGGCTGGAAACCCATTCCCAGCTCCAGAAGAGACGCCACCCGGCCACTCACCTCCACACGCCCGGCCGTGGGAAAGAGGGTGCCCGAGACGATCTTCAGGAGAGTCGACTTGCCGGCGCCGTTGGCTCCCACCAGAGCCAGGGCTCCGCCCCGGCGCAGATCAAAGGTCACGTCCGTGAGAGCCGGGATGGTCTCGTGCCGGCAATAGCGACCCAGGGTGCCCCACTCCACCAGCCGATCCCAGGGTGAGGCGAAGGAGGCGAAGTCCTTACAAAGACCCTGCACCTTGACGGCCGAACCCGCGGCCTGGGAGGAAGACCCCGCCACCCCGGACTCAGAGTTCATCGGGGATCCCATGACGCAGAGCCGCATAACAGGCAAGGCCTGCCGCCAGTACGGCCAGAGCCAGCACCGCCACAATGGCCGTGAGGCCCGGTCCGGGAAGACCATGGTTCAGGATGGCCTCCTGCTGACCCTGGGCGATCCGGGCCAGAAGGTTGAAGCGCAGCATCCGGCGCGCGGGAGATGGGAGAATATCCGCGACGTAGACGATGGGCGTCAACCAGAATCCGACCTGCAGGAGCACCGTGACGATCTGGCCCACATCGCGGAAGAAGACATTCAGGGTCGATGCCACGAGCCCCAGACCCATGGCCAGAACAAGTTGCAGGACCGTGAGCAGAATCCAGGCCGCCAGAGCCGCAAGAGGCGGCAATTGCCCGACGGCCAGAAGAAAAAGGAGGAAGAGGCACATGACGATGGCGGCATGCACGGCGGCCGTACCGGCCACATAGAGGTGGAGAAGAATGTTGGGGAACGCCATCTTCTTGACCAGATTGGCATGCTCGAGAAAAACAGTCGTGCTGCGCCCCATCACCTCAGTGAAGAGATTCCAGGGAAGCAACGCCGCGCAGAGGTAAATCCCGAAGGCGTACGGGGCATCTGTGTGGCCGGCCAGACGGGCGCCCATGAGACGGGAGAAGACCAGGATATAGATCCCGATCATGACCAGCGGGTGGACCACTGTCCAGGACAACCCCAGCAGAGAGCCCCTATAACGGCCGCGTAGATCGGTCCGGATCATCTGCCAGAGAAGATCCCGATACCCCAACAACTTGACCAGCCCGCCGCCGAGGCCGGACAGAAATTTCCAGGTGGACCTGACCGCGGAAACCATGCAGCAACTCTACACTCTACGCACCACCATGGTTAAAATGATCGTCGTGAAACGATTGTTGCTCTGCCCACCTCTTTATCCGCCCAGCCGCGGCGGCAGCCAGGCTCTGTTCGCGGACCTGGCGGAGCTGTGGCGCCGGGATGGAGGCGAGGTGGTGGTCTGCACCAGCCGACTGGACAGCGACCAGGACGTGGCCGACCCGGAACGTGAGGGCATCACGGTGCGGCGGTTCTCGGCCCGCTCCTGTGTGACCCGGCCCTGGCAGGGACGCCTTCTGGGAGCCGCCGCTCGCTGGGGGCCGATTCCCTGGCGCGCGGCCGTGGGCTTTCCCCACATCCTGACCCGTGGCTACCGCCGCTACCTCCGCCGGGAGCTTGCCGGTCGGCATGGCCCATTCCATCTCATGGTCGGCGGCGTCCTGCCCCACACCCATTTTCTGGAGCCGGCTGTGCGCTTCGCCGGTCGTCACGGCATCCCCTGGGTCGCCGTGCCTCTTCTCCACGCCGGCCTCCTGGACGTCAAACCTCTTCGCCATGTGGCGGGACCGGCTGCCGGCGCCCTCCTGGCCAGCGCCCGTACCGTGGTCGCACTGACTCCCGCCGAGATCCCGGGACTCCTCTCCCTGGGCGTCGCCCGCGGGAGGATCACGATTCTCCCCGCCGCCCTCATGGATGAAGCCACGCCACGTACCGCCGGCGGCACGGCGCCGGTCACTCCCGGGCACCGGCCCTACGTGCTCCAGGCCGGCGCCCTTGCCGCCGACAAGGGAACCGACATACTCCTGGCAGCGCACGCGCGCCGGGTGAACGCCGGCGCTGCCGAATTTCTGGTTCTGGCTGGACACCCGCGGCCGGAGGTGAGCCAGCTGCTGGCCGGTCTCCCGCCTGCAGTACGCCGTCAGACCCTGCTGGTGGAACGGCCCGGCGAGGATCGGTGGCGGCAGATCATGTCCGGCGCCGCTGTCCTGGTGCAACCCAGCCGGGCCGATTCCTTTGGACGGGTGATCCTGGAGGCCTGGCGGGAGGGACGCCCGGTCATCGTGGCCGCCGCCGGCGGCCTCCCCCACCTGGTGCGCGCCGGCCGGGATGGCCACATCGTCCCCGCCGGAGATATCCCGGCGCTGGCCGCTGCTCTGGACACTGTCTTCGGAAGCCCCGCGGCAGCCGCCCGCCTGGGAGCCACCGGCCGCAGGCGCTTCCTGGAACATTTCACCTGGCGCTCGGTCTACCCGCAATGGCGGCAGGCTCTCTCGGCGGCCATGGCCGGTTCAGCCGCATGATGCGGGTCGACGTGGTCATTCCGACCTGGAACGGCCGCCATCTTCTGCCGTTCTGCCTCGAGGCCCTGACACGCCAGCAGGATGTGGCCCTGGAGATTCTCCTGGTGGACAACGGTTCCACCGATGACACCGTGGAGTGGCTGGGCCGGCACCATGCCCACATCCGCTGCCTGTCCCTGCCGGAGAATCAGGGGTTCGCGGCAGCGGTGAACGCCGGCGTGGCCGCCTCCGGCAACGACTTCGTGCTGGTCTTGAATAATGATGCCGCGCTGGCGCCTCTCTATGTCTCCACACTGGCGACCTTTCTCTCCGCCACACCTGCCGCAGCGGCGGTGCAGGGCCGCATCCTGCGACATGTGGACCCCACCCGGATCGATTCCCTGGGCATCTGTTTCGATGCGCTTCTCCGCGCTTTCCAGTGCGGCTACGACGAACCCGACCCCGGCCCCGGTCCGCCCTGTCAGGTTTCCGGCGTCACCGCCAGCGCCGCTCTCTACCGGCGCTCGGCCCTGACCCAGGTGGCCGACCCCGGGATACCGCCCGCTATCTTCGACCCGCGCTTCTTCGCCTACTATGAAGATGTCGATCTCTCCCTGAGGCTGCGAGCCGCGGGCTGGGAAACCTGGCTGGAGCCGGCCACCTCCTGTCAGCATGTGGGCTCGGCCACCGGCGGTGAGGGGTCCATGGGCAAGGCTTTTCTCCTGGGGAGGAATTACCTGCTGTACACCGCCCGCCACCTGGGCGGTCCCGGCCTCCTCCGCCTGACACCGGGACTGCTGGGCCGAGGCTTGCGGCGGCTGCTCACCTGGCCCCTCCATCCGCGCCGGGATACCGCCTTGTGGGCCGGTGAGCTCGCGGCGTTGCCGCGTCTGCCCCGCGCTTTCAGACTGGGGCGTCACGCCCGGCGGCCCCTCGCCCCCGGCGCTGCCACACCACCGCCAGCGTCATCATATGGACAAAAAAAACCTCACTGTCATCAAAGTTATCCTCGAAGAAACCCATGACCATGAATCCGGCCAGGGCAGCCAGCGCGCCACGCACCAGATCGCTGTCGCGTCCCCATGCCAGCAAACTACGGCCGCGGGCAAGGCCGCGTCCGTAGAAGAACAGCACCAGAGCCAGAAGGGGCAGGCCACCTTCCGCCGCCAGCGTCAGCCAGGCAGAATGGAGGTGGGAAGCTACCCCCGGACGCTGATAATCCGGATCCAAGTAGCCGGCCACGACCCGGCGCGTGCCATCGGGTCCCACTCCGAGCCAGGGATGGTCACGAACCATGGCGGCGCCGGCCCGCCACAACTGCAGCCGGTCCGTGACGGAAGCCGCCGCTGCGGAGGGCGGTTGGTTCCCGCCACCCGGGAACCACGGGAGACTGACGGCCGTTCCCACCAGCAGGACCATGAGAACCGCACCGGGTCGACGCCATCGCCGCCAGCGTGGGTGAGGTGAGGTCAAGACAAGGGTCGCCAGGCCGCACACGACAGCAAGAATCGCCGAGCGGGTCAGGGTGGCGGTGAGGCCGCCCAGGCCCGCAAGGGCAGCCGCCCGGCCGAGCCGCCTTCCCCAGGGCTCACCCACCAGGGGAGAGAGGCCGGGCCGGGGCAAGGCCTGCAGAACCATCACCAGGAGGACTCCCGCGAGGGTCATGTGATGACTGAAGGGGCCACGCACCCGCAACAGCGGGTTCCCATCCCATAAAAACAGCAGCTCAACCATCGCCCAGAGGCCCAGGAGACCGGCCTCCAGAAGCATCAAAGCCCGCATCAGTTCACGGTCATGGGAGGCCAGAACCGCCGTGGCCAGGGGCGCCGCGAGGAGCAGGAGCCCGGAGGGGAGGCCGGCCAGAGCCTGCTGCCGATCCACCGCGGCCAGGGCCGAGATGATGTTCCAGGACATCAGCAGGCCCAGAAGAATGGTCAATTCGGCGTTGGGAAGCAGGTCGCGCCGCCGTCCCGCAAGCAGCAGGGCCAACCAGGTCAGCACGGCCAGGGCCAGCATCAATTCCATGGCTGTGATGCTGGCGGCGGCCATGACCGCCCCCAGGGTCAGCCAGCGCACCGTGTGCAGAGATCGCCCCGCAGGATTCATTCGCGCCTCCCAGGCCATTGTAGGCGCTCTGGTATACTTCGCCGCCACATCACCGTGGAACGAGCCACGGGGTGGCGTCGGATGCCTCCATGCAGATTTCCATCATCATCGTATCCTGGCGATCTCAAGACCTGCTCAGGGCCTGCCTGGAATCACTCAGGACCCACGCCTCCTTCTGCCAGCAGATCGTGGTGGATAATGCCTCAGGCGATGACACGTCCGCCATGGTCAGCAGGCAATTTCCCCGTGTGCGCCTCCTCTCCCTCAAGGAGAACCACGGCTACGCCGGAGGCTGCAACCGCGGGGCTGCCGTGGCCCGGGGTGAGACACTTCTTTTTCTCAATCCGGATATCCGTGCCTTGAACGGTTCGGTGTCGACTCTGGCCACCACCCTTGCCGCCCATGAGAATGCCGAAGCCGCCGGCGGCCTGCTCCTGGATCCGGACGGCTCTCCCCAGGCCCGCTACGGCCCCCGCGACCTTCCCGGGCCGGCTCGTCTCGCTGGCAGCCTTCTCATGGGCGCGCCGGCCGAAGCCCCGCCCAGCCCCGATGGGCCGGTTCGCCAGGTCGCCCAGGTGGCCGGCGCCTGCCTCATGGTCCGTCGGCGGATCTTCCGCCGCCTGGGTGGATTCGATGAACAGTTCCACCCTGTTTTCTTCGAGGATGTGGACCTCTGCCACCGCCTGGGAAAAGCCGGCCATGACATCCTTCACGTCCCGGCGGCACGTTTTACTCATGAGGGTGGGGGCTGTGTGCGACGCATGAAGCCGCTGGATCACTACGCAGCCTGGTTCGATAACCTGGTCCGCTACGCTCGCAAACATCATGGCAGCAGAGCGGCGGCCATGCTCCACGCCCTCACCCTGCCGGCCGCCACCCTGCGCCTTGCCGACACCCTGGCGCCCCGGGGAGGCGGTCTCTTCGGCCGCGGCCCACGCGCGACCGCCTGTCTCCAGATCGCTTCCAGGAGTCTGACCGGTTGGCCCAGACCGTCGCAGTTCACGTCCTGACCTACAACTCACGGCCCTTCCTGGAGCCATGCCTGGCCGGCCTCAACGCCCAGACGAGAAGACCGGATCGCCTGTTGTTCATCGACTGCGCTTCCCACGATGGCACCGTTCCCTGGCTGCGGCGCGCCGCTTCGCGCCATGGGGGATTGGACCTCCTCCTGCTGCCACAAAACCGGGGTTATGCAGGCGGCCACAATGAAGGCCTCCGGCAACTGGCCAGCGATTTCGTTCTTCTCCTCAACCCGGACGTCCGCCTGCATCCCACCTACCTGGAGGAAACGCTTGCCGCATTCAACCGGCACCCCCGGGCGGGTGCCGTCACCGGAAAACTCTGGCGTGGGGACGACACCCTGAAACCACTGGCCGGACCGATTCTGGACTCCACCGGAATGATCATGACCCGCAGCCAACGTCACCTGGATCGGGGGGCCGGGGAGCGGGACAGAGGGCAATTTGATCGGGAAGAGGAGGTCTTCGGAGTGTCCGGGGCGGCAGCCGTTTATCGCCGGACCATGCTGGAAGATCTCGAGGTGGGCGGCGAGATCCTCGACGAAGCCTTCTTCGCCTACCGGGAAGACGCCGATCTTGCCTGGCGGGCCCGACTCATGGGCTGGTCCGCCATCTACGCGCCCACGGCCACGGCCGTTCACCGTCGTCGCATCCGGCCCGGAAACCGCCGCCAGGTCCCGGCCCTGATCAACAGGCACTCGGTGAAGAACCGATTTCTGCTGCGCCTCAAGAATCAGACGCCGTCCAACTTCCGCCGGACCTGGCTGGCTGGAACCCTCCGTGACTTTTCGGTCATCGGCTACGTCCTCCTCCGGGAATGGTCCTCGGTGCCCGGCCTCCTGGAAGTGGTGGTACGACTGAGAGAGACCCATGGCAAACGCCGCATCATCATGGCGCGACGGCGGGCCACCGACTGGGATGTGGATCGCTGGTTCGGGGAACCCGCATCTCTCGATCTCCGGTCCTGAGGCAGCTCGATTCCCATCCCGCTCACGACAAAGGCAGATGGATTATCCCTGGCCATTCTCGGCACACGGGGCGTACCTGCCCGTTACGGCGGCTTTGAAACCTTTGCCGAGCAACTTGCCAGCCGGCTGGCCGCCAGGGGGTACAGGGTCACCGTCTACGGGCGGAGTCGCTACGCTTCGGCCCCTCTGGCAGGCGTTGAGAGTGTCGTCCTGCCGGCCATCTACACCAAACATCTGGAGACCGCCAGTCATACGTTTCTATCAACTCTCCACTGCATGAAACGGCGGCCCGATGTGGCCCTCATGTGCAACACCGCCAATGCCTGCTTCCTTCCTCTCCTGCGGGCAGCCGGCATTCCCACCGTTCTCAACGTCGACGGCATCGAGTGGCAGCGCCGCAAGTGGGGACGCGGGGCTCGCGGGGTGCATCTCCTGGCGGAGCATCTTGCTGCCGCCTGGGCAGACCGGGTGGTGGCCGATGCCCGCTTCATCGCCCGGTACTACCGGGAGCGTCATGGTGTCGTTCCGGCCCAGATTGCCTACGGCGGCGATCTGCCGACCCCCGCAGGCCGCGCACTTCTGGATGAACTGGGCCTGAAGGAAGGTGGTTATGACCTTTGCGTCTGCCGCTTCGAGCCCGAGAACCGGCCCTTGACCGTGGTGCGGGCTCATCGCCGCCTGCAGCATCCCTTTCCCCTGGTCATGGTGGGCGGTGCCCCCTACGCCCGCCGCTATCAAGAAGCCCTGCGCCGGGAAGCGGGCCCCCAGGTCCGGTTTGCCGGGTTCCGTTTTGGCAATGAGTACCGGCAACTGCTCTTCCATGCCCGCGCCTTCCTCTATGCCGGCGAAGTGGGCGGAACCCACCCGGTCCTGCTGGAAGCCATGGGCGCCGGACGTCTGGTTCTCTACCACGACACCCCGGAGAACCGGGAGACGGTGGGAGATGCCGGGATCCCCTTCGGTCCCGGCGGCATGGAAGCCCTTCAGACTGTGTGGGAAGAACTCCAGACCCGGCCTGAATGGCCGCGCCTGTATGGTACCCGCGCTCGCGCCCGTGTGCAGAAGCATTTCCGCTGGGACAGGATCACCGACGCCTATGATGACCTGCTGAGACAAATAGCCGTGGCCGGGCCTTAAGGGGCTCCCCCCCCGGGGAGAGGGGGTACCAAGGTGGCCGCGGCCGGCGGCGTGACCGAGATCTGCACGCCCGGGCCATAGCCTAAGAACGGCTGCCAGATGGGCCCGTCTCTGAATTCTCCCAGGCCGAAGTTGAGAAGTGTTTCTCCCACCACCGTGGGATTGTCCACGATCTCGATGGTCGTGTCCCCCACTCCCACCACGCGGAACCGCAGGCGGGCGATCACCAGTTCGGGACATGGGTTGCACCCCCCGCCCATAAGACCATCGTTCTTCAGACCGTTGGGCACCGTCAAGATGGTATCCCGGTAGGAACGGATGGCGAAGCGGACCAGACCGGGAGTACCGGGCACCTGCTCCGCCACGAACTCCTGCGCATTGGCGGTGTTGCGAGGGTTACCGGTCGTACTGCGGACAAGATCGAAGTTGCGCGTCCCCTGCGCAAGATCCACACCGGTCATGCGAACCACAGCGGGATCAAATTGGAGGTAAAGGGACAGGCCGGTCACCCTGTCCAGGTCCGGCCCGAAGAACGAACCCCGGGCGATAATGGGAATGCTGAACTCATCCGGCCGCAGGCTCTGATGATAAATGGTGTATGGCGTCTCCGTCCCCGGGAAGACAGTCTGGGCCGGACTCGCGGACACACGGACCACGAAGATCCCCGAGCTCGGCAGGGTGAACTCCAGGCGAGGGTCCAGGTCGATCGGGCTCTGGTCATCGGCCATGGCCAGGAGAGTGAGATCGGCATCCGCAACTACTTCCAGGGACGCCAGGGACGTGGGATCCAGGGACGCCAGGCTCAGAGGAATACTGAACAGTTCAATCCGGGAATTGAACGAGGCACCCTGATCCGCCGTCTCCACATGGAGAATGACCTGGTCACTCTCCGCGCCGGCGAAGTAATAGTAATCCGTATCGGGAGGTGGCAATCCCCCGGAGGTATGGGGATCGAAATTTGCATCCCGGAAGGCGAAATTATAGAGAATATCGCGCGTGAACCACTGAACATTGCTGTCCTGCACCTTCAACCCTCTCGTTCCCAGGGGGAAAATTCTGTCCAGCGTGTCGTTGTGCTGGCCTGAGCCGCCTCCGGTACCGGGATCGGCTGGCGCGATAGACGGCGGCACCGACTTTTCCCAATCCCTGTAGAGGGGGCCGCCATCCTGCGTGCGCAGGTAGATCATGGTGCGGCCTGGCGGGATGGGGGCTCCGCCGACGCTATCCACCGGCAGGAGGTCCATGTCCACGCAGCCGGTACCGCAGTCCGCGTCACTCCTGCATAGCATCCGGCGGTTGTCGTCACACACCATCTGGGTCAAAACCTTGCTTCCGAACACGAACGGCACCTGCAAGGCAATCTTCCCCGAGTCAGGGAGGCGGTCCGTGGGCTCCACATCACCCACCGAGACAGCCAGCGCGGCGGCATTGGCAACGGATGACCCGCCCAACAGTTCGGCATCCAGTTGAAAGGAGATCTGGTTGCCGCTGACCGTCACCGGCAGAGTGGCCAGTTCTTCCGGTAGCAGCGGCGTCCGCGAGGATGTCGTGAGGGGAAACGTCGGTGCTCGCACATCGCCAACCTTGGCGTCAAATGCCGGGAAGATAGTTGTCCTCGGATCCGGAACGCGAAAGATCACCACGCGATTGGTGTCGAAGAACAACTCCAGGTTACTGCCCAGACTCTGCTGTTCCACATAGGCATCCGGTGTACCCAGGCTACCTGTGAGCCTGCTCCCATCCGTATCCAGACTGAGAATGCCACCGGTATTGGCCGTCACCGTGTTGCCGAAGAAGATCGACACCTCCAGCACCGACCCGCTGATGGCAGTTCCAATCCCCAGCAGATCGTCGGTTACGCTGGCAGGGCCAAAAAACGGCTGATCATCACCTGCTGTATCGACGACGATCTCCGAGATCCCACCGAAGGCAGCCTGAGACCCGAAGAAATTGCCCAGAACGCTGAGATCCTGTCCATCGATGACACCATCACGCAAGATGTCCGCCGCCGTGGAGAACAGGGGATCGCCCAGCGAACTCCCGAATCGCCGCGACATGTCAGCCAGGTCAAATCCGTCCACCCGCCCGGAGCCATCGATATCAGGGTCGGAAATCACGACCCGGATGGACGTGCTGAGGCTGGCCCTGATCTCATAGAAATAGGAGGCACCTGTGCCGCCGGTACCTGGCCGGGATGAGACCTCGATGATGTAGTCATCATCCTGGGGCAGGCTCTCCACAATCACGAACGGATCGAGACTGAAGGATGATTGACTCCTGTCGATGAGAACCGTTCCGGCACCATCGCGAACCACCACCCGGGCATCCAGAAACGAGCCAAGGGCAGCAGCGTTGATGTTGATGAGGAGGGTCTCATTTTCCTTGCCGGCGATGACAAAGCGGTCCATGTCTCCTTGTGTCCCCATGGTCCCCCGTACCAGCTCGCCACTCTCCAGGGTCCGTTCCGACCCCGGCGTATCGTTGGGCTCATTCTCAGTGCCTGAAACCGGGGCGATCTGGACGTGGAGATCATAGTCGAACCCTTGAGCCCCGCCGCGACCGTCGATATCAGCCACGCCGAACACGATCTGGCCCCCGCGTGGCGGCACAACCCTGACATAGGGATCCATGTTGACCAGAGCGAACGTCGACCCGCTGGGTGCCACAGAACTATTGTCATTGGAGGCGAAAGAGATTCCCTGATCTTCCTCCAGAAAAGTCGAGATGACGCCGTCCAGAACGACCAGGGATGATGTGGCGTCCAGGTCGATGATCAGGTTGTTGCCGCCGGGGACATTGACCCGGTAGAGATCCACATCCAGGGGCGCTTGGATACTGCCACTTATGGTCACTCTCGCCTGCCCGGGAGCAACCTGCATCAGGATGGCTTCCCGAAATGATTGGTTGGGCTCGGTTTCATACGCCCCTTGCTTCAGGGAGATCGAGAGCGTGTAGCTGACGGTGAAATCCCCCCTCGGTATGACGCCCGGATTTGTCAGGCGCACAAAATAGGTACCCGGTTGCTCCAGGCGGGTGACCAGCGATGGATTTTTTATCCCACCGGTACCCGAAACAGTCGTCCTCTGGGCCGAGCCGAGAATTTCTCCCTCGCCATCCAGAAGTTCCATTTTCATGTCCAGGTTCGTGGCCTGGGGATAGCTGAGTAAGATGACGGCGGTCTCGTCGGGACTGGTCGTTGCGAAGGAATAGAGGTCATCCGTGATACCGATCTGCGCCGGGAACGCGCCAAGTATGGGAAACGCCAGGCTGACCGGCTGAGCCTGGGCGATGGTGTCGTTGGGCTCGACCTCCAGCTTGCCCTGACTGATCTCCGCCACCCAAGTGACGAGATTCAGGTTCTCCGGATCGAAGAAATCGTTGGTGAAACGGAGAAACCCGACGCCCGGCGGAGAAGCGGCGGTGATCATATAGCTCAGGACCAGGGTGCCACTGGTGGAAGGGCGCGACATTTCGGCGAGGACCACGCCGGAGGCGTTGAGAATCTGAACCCGCCCGTCGAATCCGGTTGTAAACCCGGACTCGAAGATGCGGATCACATTCCCCTCGCTCAGGACCGTCTGAAAGAAATCCACATCCCCCAGGCGATCCGTCACGCCGGTGATTCTGATGTTGGGCAAGGCGAGAAGATTCGCCTGGGCGAACGTATCGTTGGGTTCGGCCTCCGCCACGGACAATCCCTGCGCCCTCAGCAGGCCTGCCGGCAGCATGGTGACAAGTACCACCAATAAACCGGCCCGTCCAGGAAGCGAGAACCTCTTGCCCAATGACATCATCGAATCTCCCCTTATCAGCCGCCCCCTCGGCATCGATCCTGCCGTTCATGCGGTGTCTTGCAAGATAGACGGACCGCTTCACGGATATCAACGGGACAGGGCAGCGGTCGGATTGTAATGGAGGCCGGATCCGTCCGTCAACGACATGTGTGGACCGCGCTGCACAAACCCCGCGCGCCTTGGGAGATACACCCCCATGAGCCGGCCCGGAACCGGGGGATCAGGGCCCTTGCGGCCGATCCCCGCCGCCGCCGAAGAGGGCTCCCACCTCTCCCTGCCGGCTTCCATACGCAGCCTGAACCTCGACGGGGACCAGGGGCAGGAGCAACCCGGTCAGACGGAGCAGGTGCGGCGCCAGGATGGAATCGGCCACCAGAGGAGTCTCCCGCGGCAGGACCGCAGCCAGAGGCAGGAGGGCCGCAGCCGCGAGAAGAACCGCCACCAGCAACCCCCCGCAGGCACCGGCCAGACGATCCACCCAGCGCAATTCTGCGGCCCGGAGAAGCTTGACCATCAGACGCCCAAGAAACCCGCCGGCCAGAGCCACCACGAAAAAGACGAGAACGAAGCCCACCAGCAACCCCGGTCCATCATCCACACCAATCAGGGTGCGCGCGACCGGAATCTGATAGCGGAGCGCCAGCCACCAGCCCAGGGCCAGAAAGCCGCTGACCAGAAGGAGGCGGGCCAAGCCTCGCGCCGCTCCAAGAAGAACAGCGAGCACACATCCGGTGGCAATAGCAATATCCAGTAAGTTCAAGACCATGTCCCAGAGCGCCAGTTTAACACCTGGGAGGGCCGGGACATCTTGTTGTGCTAAAATTTCGAGCTTTAGCGGCCAGGGGAAGGGCCCATTGGAGTCGATTTCATGAAGCAACAGCGTGTGCTCGCAGGATTCCCGGCAGGGCGGCTCTTCTGCTGCGCGGCCCTTTTCTTTCTCTGTTGGCCGGCCACAACAGCTCAGGCCCAGGATCTCCACGAGATCATGGCAGGTAGCGTCGGGCGCATCGAGGAAGATGTCTTCGAGTGTGGACGCCAGCGCGGAGGGGACAAGGGATGCGGACTCTCCTATCGCTATTACTGCGTGGATGTCCCCGAAGAGGTCAACAGCCCCAGCCTGCCCAACAGAGGCTTTGCTTCCTACCGACCCAGGAAGCGCCTCTATATGGCAGCAGGGGCCCACACGGGCAATTTCCCGAAGGCCGCGAGCCTCGGGCCCGGGCACGTCTGGCACCTTCTCTGGGATGGAGTTCGGGCTGCAGAGACACCGGAACATATCGGCTATTTCGCTGCCGCATCCCAGGTGGTGGACCGTGGAGAGTTGGGAAATCCAGAATCCCTGACATGCCTGCCCGTGACCGGGCAGACGGCATGCTTTGGCATGATAGGAGCCGACAGCGCCAGCATGGTTCACAATTCACCGCTGGGAGATATTCACCCCCTGGGCGGCCTCTCTCCCATCCCTGTACCCCTGGTGCAACGGAACGGCATGGACGCGATCACACTGGTCTGGGAGCAGGCCGCCAGCCAGACCTCACGAGATGGCGCCACGCTCCCTGTGGAGGGCTATCAGATCTACATCTACCCCAACCCCACCAATCCCCCGACCGAAAAAGAACTCGTGGAGAGTGCCATACCCGTCAGCGAGATGCTGTCGGCGGATACAACCGCCTGGGATCTGAAGCGCTCTCTCCCAGCTCTCAGCACCACCATCACCATGATTCCCGTCCTCAAAATTCTCTATCGGGGTGGCCATCAATCACTCTACTTCTCCGCCAATGGCCCCAGCACGGGACTTACATTCCCCGATACCGCGGCCACGAAAGAGATGGACGATGCCGCCACCGGCAGCGGTGGGGTGGGGCGCGCCATTGATATTGAAGACCTCTTCCTGGAGACCCGCCAGATCAAAGGCGAAAACGATATCGACGAGCCCTACCTGGTCGCCACCGTGGACCTGCTCGGTGACCCGGCAGGCACCTTCCAGGATGGTACCGAGGTGCGCCTCTTCATCGACTTCAACGAAGAAGGCCTGGGCAGTACGTTCGATGAGCCTGGCAAGAAGGACACGGCGGATATCACGCTGGTCGCGACCCTGGCCAAGGGGAGCAACGGAAAGCTGGTGACCACATTCAAGGGCCTCCCCGGGGTGTCGTCCCGGAGCCTCCTGGGAGACGAGGGACATTTCACCTTCGTTGTTCCCCTGAAGGAATTGATCGCTGCCGCCGGCAATGAGAAACTGCGCGCGGCCGATGTGGGTGGTGGTCGCCGCCAGGTTCTGGTCTGGGCTGATTCGCGGAAGGGCAAGGATACGGACCATGTCCCCAACACCGACGACGGGAAAGCGCCATCGGTGGCCGGGGAAGTGATCAAGTTCACCTTCTAGATGCGATACAGGCCACCGGCCAAGGGCGGCCCCTCCGTCCCCCCTCAGGGCCCCGTGCGTCGTGATGAAAGGCGCACAAGGGGCCTCCTGAGGCGAGCCGCCGGACTCCACCGGCAAAGACGGTGAACAACAAAGAACAGCAGATAACCGGCGCCCGTGGCCAGATGCAGCCACACGGCTCCCCGTTGCCAGGCCTCGTCGGTGAGTATCTGCACACCCACCCCTGACAGGACCAGAGGCGCGAACAGAATCATCAGACCGGTGCCGCTCCACCGTCCGGTACGGTGCCCGCTCCGGTAGCGCTCCGCCGCGTGGGATGAGAAGATCAGACCCACGGCGAAGACCAGCAGCGGCACGGCCACCAGATGAGCCTTCAGGACCAGCGGTTGCCAGGGGTGATTCACCGCACTGAACGGATCGACCGGTTCCAGCCATTCCTTCATGTAGAAAAGAAGCAGGCCGGTCAGCCCTGCCGCCAGAGTGGCCAGGGAGAGGAACCAGAGTTCGAAACGACGGATCACTGTTCATCTCCGGCGCCTGGGGCCGGAACCACCGCTTTCGCCGGGGGATCCATCTTCTTCAGCGGCGCGATGACCGTATGCAGGGCGAGGATGCGCCGGGCGCCTGCAGTCACCATGCGGGCCGTGAGGGATGCGCCGGTCATGCCCCGGATTCCCCGCTTCAACGCCAGATCCTTATCCAGAGCGCGGCCGGTGAATTGTTGCAACCACGCCGGCCGTGGCAGATACTCGCGCGGTTCATTGAAGGCGATCACTTCCACCCGTGCCAGGCGTCCGGTGGGATCCACCACGTACATCACCGTGGCTGCCTCAGCGCGCACTCGCCGAGTGTCAAAGTAAGCCACCCCGACAGTCTCTCCCTCGTGGGTCGCAAGGTAATAGGGCATCATGGCCCTGGCCGGCTCAACACCCGGCCCGGCCAGGCGTTTGACTTCATCGATCTGCTCGCCGTCCAGGTAAGCTGTGCGGCGCTCCACGCGGGCACCGGGAAAGGCCAGAGCGAGGGCTTCCTCCTGGCTGAGCAGGACCGCAGCAGGCGCCTTCCCGGCGAATGCCATCACCATGAGCGGCAGAAGGAATACTCCCACCAGGGTCATGGTCCCGTGCCTGGCAGGAGGGGAGGATGCGCCGCGAAACCGGCCCGGGCCGGTTGATGAAGAGACTTTCACGGCCTCAGAAAAGGAAACCGGCAGCCAGGTTCCATTGATCCGTCCCGGTGCCTGCGGCATTGTCAAAATCCTGGAAGTCAAGTTTGAACACCACATTGGGAATCGGCTTGTAGGCGATACCATAGGTGATCACCTCCACATCGTTGGCCGGATCCCGCAAGAACCCGCTGGGGACTTCGCTCTGAGTATCGAACTCTTCATAGCGCACATAAGGGATCAAGGCCTGGTGGGTCTCCCGGAACGAGAACACATCGTATCCCGCCTGCACATAGTAGCCGTCCATCTCCGAGCCGATGGAGTCCGTTAGAGGCCTAGGAGTCAGAGGATCATCGCGGTCGTCCTGGAACTCATTGAGGCGATCCGCATCATCCACGTCCACGGTCACATAGAGGGCCCGGAACTCCAGCCCGCGCCAGCGCCACTCCAGATGAACGTCCATGATCTCGGTCCTGGCGTCGATCTTCTCGCCGGTGGTGGGGGCCACAGCCCCCTGCCCCGAGTCCCCTGTATAGAAGGAGCCGCCCAGGGTCAGACCGGGTGTGATCTCCCAGTCGGCCCTGGCCACGAAGGCAAAATCCTCTGCGAGAGACTTGGACCCGCTCTGGCGTCCGCCTCTCAAGCCACTGGCACTGAACCCGCTTTCATCGATGCCGGCGCCGTCAAACCCGGCCACCATATAGGCGCGGTAGGACACCGGCCCCAGATCACCAAAGACACCTGCCCCGTTCTCTCTCCAGGTGGACGGAATCAACCGGCGCTCCAGGTCGGGACGGCGGGCCCCGAGAAAGATGGGCGGCTCATGGAGTTCGTTGATGAAACCCATGGGGATCAGGAGCAGGCCGGCCCTGGCGTTGATCTGGTCCTTGAAGAGGAAATCCAGGTAGGCGAATTCCACCGAGACCTCGCCATCCTTGCCCGTGCTGGCATGCTCGAACTCGATCTCGGAGTTGAACAGGATGCGGTCATTGAACTTGTAACCCAGGTAAATGATGGCCCGCAGGAAGTCCAGCTTGTCGGTCTTCCCGGAGGGTGACTCGTCATCCTTCCGGCTGTCAAATCCCTCGTACAGCATCTCCCCGTAGCCTCCGATGCTGACTCCCTCCCCGGCCTGGTAGATCTTGGACGCCGCCGGGCCCAGGCCGTGGACGGGCTGGTCGGCCATGACTGCGGCTTTCCCGATCTGAAGCTTCTCGATCTCACGTGAGAGGATCTCAAGGCGCCGCTCCAGTTCCAGGAGGGCGTCAGGGTCGGTCTTCTGCCGGCGCGCAACTGCTGCGAGCTCCGCCTCCAGGTCACGCATCCGGACTTCCAGGTCCGCCAAGTGCCCCGCGTCACCTCCGTCCGGAGGCGTGTCAACATCGGCCTCGCCGTTGACGGTGCCCTCCTGCGTGGGTTCGGCGCGATCGGCTAGCTCGCGGGCCAGGGCGGCTGGACCCGGCATGAGCAGGGCCGCCATGAGCAGCAGAGGCGCGGCGGCCCGCGCCTGCCGGGGTGCTGAATGTCGGAGATACTCTGCCTTCTGGAAATTCCTCATGGTACAGAATTCTTGGTTCGCTCCGTTGTCACCGCAGGTGAACAACCGGCGCGCTTCATTTGCTGTGTGGAGAACGGTGAGAGCCGCCGTCAAGGGCCGGGCGGTTGATCACAGGTTGGGATTTATTTTTTTCGGTCCAGGGGGACACGAGCATCTCCACAAGGTATTTCTGGAGCCCGGTGGTCGCCCGGGCCTCAAGGTGGTCACCCCGATCCAGGAGGTAAAGCGCTTCCACACCGGGGAGGCTTTCCGCCCGCGCAAGACCCCGGTCCGGGCCGAGCACAAAGAGACCGGTGGCGAGCGCATCGACCCGCAGGGGATCGGCGCCGACGATGGTGACGCTGCCGAAATCCTCCGCGGGTTGCCCGCTCCGCGGGTCGAGTATGTGCCCCGGCCGCTGCCCCAGTGAGGAAGTGGCGGCGGAAAGCCCGCGCAAGTGGAGGATGGCGACCGGCCGATCCCGATCCCGGGGATGGGCGACTGGAATGTCCCGCCCGGGGCCGTCGGGGTCCACCAGGACCTGGCCGCCAAAATTAATGAGCCAGTTGTGGAGACCGGCCCGGGTGAGAGCGTCTCCGGCGCGCGCCAGCCCCGCGCCCTTCCCGAACCCACCGGCATCGAAGAAGAGACCCTCGTTCTTCAAGGTCACCGTGGCGCGGGAGGTGTCGACCACGACCTTCTGCATACCCGACCTCGCCAATGCGCCGGCGATTTCGCCCGGCGTCGGCACCCGACCCGGGCCACGCAGATCCCACGCCTGGACGAGAGCGCCGATGGCCGGGTCAAACCCGCCTGCGCTCTCCTCCCAGGCCTCGCGGGCCGCTGCAAGAAGACGAGCCAGTTCAGGCGGGACCTCCACGGCCTGGCCAGACTGGGCCTGCCTCAGCCTGGCCAGGGGTGTATCGGGGCGCCAGGTCGAGAGGAGCGCCTCCGTGGCTTCGATGGCGGAAAAACCGGTTTCGATGGCCGCCAGTCCCTGCTCCCGGCTGGAGGCTTCACCCAGGATGGTGCAGAGGGTGCCCATGAGATAGGCCTCGCGCTCGACAGTCTCTAGCGCCCCCACGGACACCGTACCGGCGAGCCCCAGAGAGAGCCAGAACATCAACTTCATGCAACTGCGACTCATTCTCAATAATTCGGGCGTCATGACCACTCCGTGCGCTCCCAGGTTGAGGCTGGAGACCTCTTACTTTTCCAGGGGAAGAACGTAGATCTCGTTACAGATTTCCTTGTCCAGGGCCACCGAGGTCTCTCCCACCTGGACCACCACCGCGGGATGGTTCTGCTGCAACCGGATCATGCCCCCGGCCTGGATGCCCAGCGTCATGAGGCGGTCCATGCGGCCGTGAAGAGCCTGCGCGATGAAGACGATGCGTGCCGTGCTGCCGATGGAGAGATTGCTGAGAGGCTGCACAAGCGGGGTGACATCCCGCCGGAAAACCGCGCAGCAATCGCCCCTGGGAATGGCCTTCCCATGGGGGCAGGTCGGGGGATGCCCCAGGTAGGTACAGATCCGGTCGGTGACTTCTTCGGTGAGGATGTGCTCAACCTGGCAGGCCGTGATCTCCGTCTCTTCCTCCCCCACTGCAAGAACCTGGCGGAAGAGAACCTCGGCCAGCCGGTGACGCCGTACGACGGTGCGTCCGAGAGTCTTTCCCGCCGGCAGGAGGTGAACCTCATCATTCTCCTGCCGGACCATTTCCTGCCGACTCATCTCCTCGAGCGTAGCGACCGCCAGTTCCAGGCCAAGCTTGGAGCCGGTGACGATGCGCGAACGCTGGTGCACACCCCGTTCATCGAGAGCCCAGAGCTCCTCGGCCAGTTCCTCAAGTTCCTGCTCAGCGGTCATGGGATGGGGCATGGGAATCTCCTCAGACGGGTCGCACACCCTGACCCAGAAGGCGTCTCCTGAGACTCCTCAGCCACGTCAGAAGGGACGACTCCAAGGGAAACTGGTATCCGCAATGGGGGCAGCCAACTGCCTCGCAACCGCCGCTCAGGCCACAGGAGCCACAAACCTCCTTGCCTTCGTTGAAACGAAAACCGCACAGGGGACACTGATGCAGCGGCTGGCGGGGCTCTCTGGGGGGCGGGAGATCCGGTGCCACGGCGTGCAGGGGGAGCCTGCTCATAGCATACTCCTCAGCCCGCGGAGAGCGAAATTCAGGCTGGTTCCCACCGCCAGAGCGAAGGGGAAGACGAACAGAGAAATCAACATGGCCTTCCGCCACCCCCTCTCCTTGACGATCATGAGGAGATTGGCGATGCAGGGAATGAACAGGGTGATGGTGACGAGAGCTACCACCACTTGCACGCTGTCCAGCAAGCCCTCACTGTTCATGGCCAGAAGACCGGCGGCGCCGAAATCACGACGGAGGAACCCTATGATGAACACCTCAGCCGTACGCGGAGGCAGCGAGAGCAGCGTGTGGATGACAGGCGCCGAAATGCGCTCGATGTAGGCCAGCACCCGTGTCCGATCCGCCACGAAGAGCAGAACGGTACCCAGGATGAAGAGTGGCGCGGCCTCCTTGAGGTACCACTCCATGCGACCCAGAGTCTTCTGCAGGATATTTCCCAAGCTGGGCCAGCGCAGAGGTGGCAGTTCGAGGATGAAATCCGAGTTCTCCCCGGGCAGGAGCAAGGAGCTGAGCCATCCCACCAGGAAGAGAGTCCCGACGACCGTTCCCAGCCAGACACCGCTGGCCCAGAGGGGCAGACCACCCAGCATCACCATGATGACTCCCAACTGCGCAGAACAGGGCACGCCGAGAGCCAGCAGAATGATGACAATCATCCGCTCCTTGCGGGAATCCAGAATGCGGGTGGTCATGGTCGCCATTGTGTCGCAGCCCAGGCCGAGAACCATGGGCAGGACGGCCTTGCCGTTGAGGCCCATGAGACGGAAGATGCGGTTGACCATCACCGCCAGCCGCGGCAGGTAACCAGAATCTTCCAGAACCCCGAAGGCCAGAAAGAACGTGGCCACGATGGGAAGGATGATGGCCAGGGAGTAGGTCAGGGCCATGGTCACCACGCCGTAGTCGCCGACAAAAAAATCCCGCACCAGCGGAATGGGCACGAAACGGTCAAAGAAACCGATGACCGCCGGATTGATGAACTTGTTGAAAACGATGTTTTCGATGAAGTTCACCGCGGTACCGGCACCCAGAACCCCCACGAACCAGTAAGCCGCGAGCAGGACCGCCAGGAGAACCGGCGCCCCCCAGACAGGGTGCACCGTGGCGCGGTCGATCCAGCGGGTCAATGCCCGTTCCCGGGGTCGCCCGGCGGTGAGCACTCGTGCCACTACACGGTCCACCGAGGCCAGGCGCTCCCGGCCGATCACAGCCCGCAGAGGCTCACCGTAGGCCCGGGAGGTGGCAGCACTGATCTCACGCAACCTCTCGATGGCGGCGTCATCAAGCCTGCGGAGCAGCCAGTCGGAGAGCGTCTCATCCCCGGCCAGAACCATGAGGGCCAGGGCACGGGCCGCCACGGGCGCCGGCGGCAGCAAGGGGATGGTGCGCTCGATCCCCTCCTCGATGGCCTCGGAGTAGCGCACGCGAAAGGCCGGCACCGATGAGTCCTCCAAGGCGCGGCTCATCTCGCTCAGACCCTGCCGGCGCACGGCGATGGTGGGCACACAGGGAATGCCCAGAATCTCCGACAGGCGCTGGTGGTCGATGGACACACCACGCCGGGCCGCCTCATCTCCCATATTCAGACAGAGAGTCATGACGACCTCCATCTCGGCAAGTTGCACCGTCAGGAGGAGGATGCGGCGCAGGTTCTTGGCATCTCCAACCTGAAGCACGGCGCCATACTCCCCGTCCAGGAGGATGTCCCGGGTGACCTTCTCATCTTCGGAGGTCGGGATCAGGGTATTGGTTCCGGGAGTGTCCACCGCCTTCCCGTCACTCCAATCCGGCAGTACGCCGGCGGTCAGGCGGCTGCGGGAGATCTCCACCGTGGTACCGGGATAGTTGGAAACCGTGACGTAAGTCCCGGTGAGCCAGCCGAACAGCACGCTCTTGCCGACATTGGGATTGCCCACCAGAACAAGGTCATGGAATGCGACTTCGGTCCCGGCCAGTTCAGGGACGGGCGCTGCTCTTGAAGTTGTGGCCAACGCGCAAGTTCCTTCAAACGGCGGCCGCACGCTGGCGGCAGCCGGCGCAGAGGCCGGAGATCTGGTGGCTGTGGCTGTGTGGCTCGAAGTCGAACTCCCGGCAAACGACCTCCTGCAGGCGCTCTATCTCACTATTGTGGAATTCGAAGATCGCACTGCAGGAGATGCAGACCAGGTGGTCATGATGGGCGTGGCCCTCGACGTCATGGGCCCGCTCGTAATGGACACCACCGGTGAATATTTCCCGCCGCACCAGGCCGCAACTCACCAGGAGGTCCAGGGTACGGTAAATGGTCGCGCGGGAAATCCGGACCCCATTGGTGCGAAAACGAACCAGAAGGTCATCCGGTTGAAAATGCCCTTCGACCTTGAATATTTCCTCGAGGATGATCGACCTCTCAGGTGTCATACGCAGGCCCTCACGCCGCAGCAGAGCCCGGAACTGAGCATTTTCTTCCCCGGCGGGGGGAACCTTCAAAGAAACTGCCAGAGGAGGATGCATCTTGGCTTTCAGGGGCATGATAGGAATCCCGGGATTGTCCTAATCAAGATTGCGTCTCAATTGCAATACCAAGGTATAGCTCAGATTCAAGCCTGTCAAGGGCGCAAATGATAGATTTCTCCCATGGTGAGTTCTGTCCATCTGGTGGGGATCTGCGGGACCGGCATGGGTTCCCTGGCAGCCCTGTTCAAGGCCGCCGGCTGGCTGGTGAGAGGATCCGACCGGGATGTCTATCCGCCCATGAGCGACCAACTGGCCCGGCTGGGCATCGAGATTGACCAGGGATACTCGCCGGGTCATCTGGATTGGGCTCCCGACCTGGTCGTGGTGGGCAACATTGCCAGACCGGACAACCCCGAGGCCCTGGAGGCTGAGCATCGCGGCCTGCCGGTCACCTCAATGGCCTCAGCCCTGGCGGACCACTTTCTCGCGGGGCGCACATCGGTGGTTGCCGCCGGAACTCACGGGAAGACCACCACTGCTGCCCTGCTGGCCTGGGCTCTGCACGCCGCCGGGCGGGATCCGGGATTTCTGGTGGGCGGTGTCCTTTCCAACTTCGCCGCAACCAGCCGGCTGGGTGACGGCCCGGAGTTCGTCGTCGAAGGCGACGAATACCACAACGCCTTTTTCGACCGCCAGCCCAAGTTCATGCACTACAGACCCGAAATCGCAATCCTCACCAGCGTTGAGCTGGACCATATTGAACTCTTCCCCGACGTCGGGTCACTCCGGGATATGTTTCGCTCCTTCATCCGGCTCGTTCCCGCCCACGGGCGCCTTCTCGCCTGCCACGACGACGCCGGCGTGCGCGCGACAGTGCCTGAGGACCTGCAGGCGACCGTCACCTGGTACGGACTGGGAGATGGCCCGGGAACTCGCTCCACCCTGCTGGAGGCTGGCCCCGGCGGCATGACGTTTGCCGTCCACCGCCAAGGCCGGAGCTTCGGCACATTCCGTTCTCCCCTGGTCGGCGCTCACAATCTCCTGAATCTGACGGCGGTGGTGGAAGTTCTCATCGGCCTCGGTGTGAATGCCGCAACCCTGGCCGACGGCCTTGCCGGTTTCAAAGGCATCAAACGCCGCCAGGAGATCCGCGGCTGCGTCGGCGGGGTCACCGTGGTGGATGACTTTGCCCATCATCCGACCGCCGTGCGCGAAACCCTGCGCGGACTGCGCTTGCGCCATACCGGTGCCCGCCTCGTGGCAGTGTTTGAACCGCGCACCCATTCCAGCCGACGGGCGGTCTTTCAGGAGGACTACACCGTCGCCCTGACGGAGGCCGACCGGGTCATCATCGCCGCGGTGCACGACGCCGGGGATATCCCTGCTTGGGACCGTCTCGACCCGACACGCATGGCGGCAGACCTGTGCCGCCAGGGAACCGATGCCGCGCAGATCGACAAGGTGCCCGACATTGTCCACCACCTGGCCACCACCTGCCGCCGGGGCGATGTCATCGCTGTCCTCTCCAACGGTCCCTTCGGCGGGATTCACCAGCTCCTGCTGGCGGCCCTGAGCCGCCTGCAATCGACAGATGGGCAACCGGCGCCGGAAATGACCACCTCCTGACATCCAGGCTGCCAGGGTCCGGCCGGTCGTGGAAACGGGTGAATCGGCGGCGATCTCAGGCTGGGATCGGGGCGTGCGTAACCGAGGTGCACACCTTTCCTGCAGGCGGGCGCAGACCGAGGGGAAGGTGTTAGCATCCGGCGGGGAACGGACATGGTCATGATGTCGGTCAGTGCGATTCGTGCCCGCTGGTTCGCGGATCCGGCTCAACCGGTACCGGCTGACGTCCTTCGGGATCTCTCCACCGACCCGCGCCGGGGGGTTCAGTCCCTGCTGGCCCGGGCACGTCGCCAGGCCGGGAGAAACAGGCAGCGCCGGCAGCGGGCCGTGGAGCTTTTGCGCCATGAGAAGCCCTTGTGGAGAAGGGGTCTGACCCGCATCGCCGGGATCGATGAAGCCGGCATGGGGCCTCTGGCGGGACCCGTCATCGCCGCCGCCGTGATTCTCCCTCCCGGATCGATTCTGCCGGGGCTGGATGATTCCAAGGTACTGACTCGCAGGCAGCGGGAGGCCATGTTCGTGCAGCTTCAGGGTCTGGCTCTGGGGATCGGCGTTGGCCGGGCTGAACCTGCTGAAGTGGACCGCCTCAATATCTATCAAGCCGGGCTCCTGGCCATGACCCGTGCCGTGGCCGCCCTGCCTCAAGCCCCTGATTACCTGCTGCTGGATGCCCGGAGCCTTCCCGACCTGGCCATACCCCAGGAGAGCCTCATCGGCGGAGATCGGCGCTCCGCCTCCATTGCAGCGGCGTCGGTGGTGGCCAAGGTCACCCGGGATGGCCTCATGGCACAGTATGAGAAGGATTATCCGGGGTATGGTTTTAAGCGCCACAAGGGGTATCCGACTGCCGACCACCGGCGAGCCCTCCTGCGCCTCGGGCCGACCCCTATCCACCGCCGGACGTTCACAGTCACCCCCCCACCGGTCGGGCAGCGGCCCCCTCTTCCACCCTGGGAGCCGAGTTGACTTCCCGGGAGCGCGACCCTAACTTTTTCGTCGGGTTCCCCCTCAAGGGGACCCATTGGGAGGGGTCCTCCGGTCGGCGGACGGCAGGACCTCTCCCATCTTTTCGTCCCGCCGTTGGCCGTCACTAAAGCGAACCGTCCATGAGCACTCCCCTCAAAAGGCCCTATGTCCCTCCCCGGGTTGGCCATTCCATGCTGCGCTCACTCTGGTACCTGTTCGCATTCACCGGCGTTCTGGCAGTGGCGTTCATGATCCCCCACAAGCCCACCCCTCCGGAACCGGTCATGGACGGAAACTGGAAGCTCGAGGCGCAGGAGGCGGCAGGCGGGTTGCCACCCGGACAGGTGTATTTGATGATCCAGGGAGAGCATTACGCCCTGGAGTTTGAAGGATCCGATCCCGACCTGGCCAGTTCCGGCTTCGAGAGAGGACACCTTGAGATGGAGGACGGCACCATGGTGCTGACGCCAGAGCAGGGCGTCTACCTTGACAAGGATGGCAACTGGACCCGGCAACTGCCCCGGACGCGGCGGCTGCGGGTCACCATGGATGAAGAACGGCTCATTCTCGAGGATGAGGCCGGCAACACTCTCTCCGGCCAGAGCTACTGACCGGAAGCGCGGCAAGCCCGATCCGAGGCCTCTGTCAGGGACCGGTTGGCATGTCAGCGGCGGAAATGACGCAGCACACCGGTGACCACGCCCGAGATTTCCACCCGCCGGGCGGCGAAAATCATGGGCTTCATGGACTTATTGGCCGGAATCAGCCGCACCCTGGCGCCCTCCTGGCGGAATGTCTTGAGAGTCGCCTCCTCACCATCGATGATGGCAATCACGACCTCACCGTTGTGGGCCTTTCGCCGACGTTCGACGATGACATAGTCCCCGTCTCGAATCCCTTCATCGATCATGGATTCGCCGGCGACCCGCAGGGCATACGTCTCACCCCGGCCCAGGAACGATTCAGGAATATCCAGGGTCTCCACGTCTTCAATGGCTTCGATGGGCTGCCCTGCAGCAACGATCCCCACCAGGGGGATGACCGCCGCCCTGGGACGCCGTTCGAAGCGCACCGGCTCAAGTGAACGGTTCTGATTCCAGCCGCGCCGGAGCAGACCCTTCTCCAGCAAATGACTCACATGCTTGTGAACCGTCGACACAGATGACAGACCCAGTTCATCCGCGATCTCTTCGAGACTGGGCGAGTAGCCATTCTCTTTGACGAAGGCGCCGACGAAGTCGAGGATCTCTTTCTGCCGTCTGGTCATGGCCATGGGAATGGAAAACTACCACGAAAGTCAACGAAAGTCAAACGAAACTTGCCTTCTCGGCGTCTCTGGGCTAGAGTTGCATCCTGCCCTGCTGAAACCACTGGACAAGAAGCGAAGTTTTTGCAAAAGTAGGGGCACGGGCCGGTGTTATACTCGCCACAACCCGTACCGAACCCCTAGCGGAGGAACACCTATGGCCGTTCAGGCAAAGGACAAGGACGCGAGCGACAAGGCACGGGCGGTGGAGAACACCCTCGCACAGATCGAGAAAATGTATGGCAAGGGCGCGATCATGCGCCTGGGCGACCGCGCTCCCGTCACGGATATCCCAGCGCTATCCACGGGAAGCATCGCGCTGGATAGCGCCCTGGGCGTGGGCGGGGTCCCCCGCGGGCGAATCATCGAGGTGTTCGGGCCCGAATCCTCGGGCAAGACCACCCTCGCCTATCACATCGTCGCCAGCGCACAGAAAGATGGCGGCACAGCGGCTTTCATTGATGCCGAGCACTCGGTGGACCCCGAGTACGCCAGGAATCTCGGGGTGGACGTCGACAGCCTGCTGCTCTCCCAGCCCGATTCCGGCGAGCAGGCGCTTGAGATCACCGAGATGCTGGTGCGTTCCGGTGCTCTGGCCGTGGTGGTGATCGACTCGGTGGCGGCCCTGGTTCCCAAGGCCGAACTGGAAGGCGAGATGGGCGACTCCCACATGGGCCTGCAGGCGCGCCTCATGTCCCAGGCCATGCGCAAACTGACCGGCGTCGTCTCCAAGACCGGAACCTGCCTCATCTTCATCAATCAAATCCGCCAGAAGATCGGTGTCATGTTCGGCAGCCCGGAAACCACCACCGGCGGTCGTGCCCTCAAGTTCTATACATCGGTCCGCCTTGATATCCGCCGCATCGGAGCCATCAAAGAAGGCGACACATTCATCGGCAACCGCACCAAGGTCAAGGTCGTCAAGAACAAGGTCTCGTCGCCTTTCCGTGTCGCCGAATTCGACATCCTCTATGGCCACGGTATCTCCAGGGAGGGTGAACTCGTGGAGCTTGGCGTCGAGCACAAGATCATCGACAAGAGCGGTTCCTGGTTCTCTTATGGCGATCTGCGCATCGGCCAGGGACGCGAGAATGCCCGCCTCTTCCTGCGGGAAAACTCTGACGTGGCCGCCACCATCGAGAAGCTGGTGCGGGAGAAACTGGGCCTGACACGTCCCACGGCCGACAATTCCGCAGACAGCTCGCCCACAGTGGCGGACGCCGCGGCCGTTTCTCCCAGGGCAGCCGTGCCGGACAAGGCGGCCAGGGCCTCTGACCCGACCCCGCCGGTGGCTCCGGCTCGCGGGCGCAGCCGGGTGCGGGCCGGTGCCTAGGAACTGAAGAACTTGCGGCCGTCCAGTGCAGCGTGGCCACAGCGGCGGCGCCGCGTGGCCGCGCCCTCTCTGCTTGTAGCCTTCTCCCTGCTCGCCGCCCTGTGGGCCCTGCCTGCCCATGCCGAAGTCGAGGGCCCGGCGGTTGTCGATCTGCAGATCGAGACGCCTTCCGTGGTCATCGCCAACGTGCCCTTCTCGCTCACGGTGACGCCCGCAGGCGTGCTCCCCGGCGAACTCCTGCACCTCGAGGTACGGGTGGTGCAGAATGGCGACGTCATCGGATCGGTGGTGGAAGCCACGACACAAGGGAATGCTCCGGTCGTCCTCGATGAGTTGATGGCCCCCGAGCCGGGAACGGTCACCCTTGAAGTGACAGCCGGCACCCTGCACCGGAGCGTGGAGATTTACGCCCTGAACGGGTTTCTGACCCTCCTTCCCCCGCTTCTGGCCATCCTGCTGGCGATTGTGTTCCGTCAGGTCATCGTGGCCCTGCTGGCTGGCGTCTGGCTCGGCGCCTTTCTGGCCAGCGGGTTTGCCCCCCTCAGCGCCTCTCTGCGGGTGCTGGATCACTACCTTCTGGCCGCCCTCACCGACAACGGACATGCTTCCATCATCATCTTCTCCATGCTGCTGGGTGGCATGGTGGCACTCATGTCCCGCTCCGGAGGCACCCGTGGCGTCGTTATCGCCATCCGGAAATGGGCCTCCGGCCGCCGATCCACCCAGACAGTCACCTGGCTCATGGGAATGTTCATCTTTTTTGACGATTATGCCAACACGCTCATCGTGGGCAACACCATGCGGCCATTGACCGACCGCGTGCGCATCTCTCGGGAGAAGCTGGCCTACCTGGTGGATTCCACCGCCGCACCCATCGCCTCGGTGGCTCTCATCTCGACATGGGTGGGAGTGGAGGTCAGCCTCATCGGCGATGCACTCAAGGCCATCGGCTCGGATATCGATCCGTATCACATGTTCCTCTCCGCTATCCCCTACTGCTTCTACCCGATTCTGGCCCTGGTGTTCGGCCTGGCCGTGGCACTCACCGGAAAAGATTTCGGCCCCATGCTGGCCGCAGAGAGGAGGGCCGCCTCCGGCCAGCTACTGGCCGAGAACGCCAAGCCCCTGGCCGACTACGATGCCGGCCAGGTTGAGCCTCGGGACAACATCCCCTGCCGCTGGTACAACGCCGTGCTGCCCATTGCCACGGTGGTCGGCGTCACTCTGGCGGGACTCTGGCTGACCGGCCGCGCCGGACTGGCCGCCGAGGGCGATGCCCTGGGCACCCTGCCTTTGATACGGGTCTTCGTCGGCGGCGCCTTGTTTGAGAATGTGGGTTCGATCTTCTCCGCCGCCGACTCGTACAGGACTCTCATCTGGGGCTCCGGCCTGGGATGCCTGGTGGCTGCCATGCTGGCCCTGAGCCAGGGGCTCATGTCCATGGTGGAAGCCCTTGACACATGGATGACCGGACTGAAATCCATGCTCCAGGCCATCATCATCCTGCTGCTGGCCTGGTCCATCGGTGCTGTCTGCGGCGACCTGCATACCGCCGAGTACCTGGTGAACATGGTCTCCGGAGCCATCTGGTGGCCGCTGCTGCCGGCTCTGGTGTTCATCATCTCCGGCGGCGTCGCCTTCGCCACCGGCACGTCCTGGGGGGCCATGGCCATCCTCATCCCGCTGGTGGTGCCCCTGGCATTCGAGATGGCCGGGCTGCGCGGCCTGGATGCCGGCAGGACCTCCACCCTGCTGTTGGGGGCCGTCTCCTCGGTCCTGGCCGGTGCCGTCTGGGGAGATCACTGCTCACCCATCTCGGATACCACCATCATGAGCTCCATGGCATCCGGCTCGGATCACATCGACCACGTTCGCACCCAGATGCCTTACGCCCTTCTGGTGGGCGCTGTGGCCATTCTGCTGGGGAGCCTGCCCAGTGCCTTCGGACTCTCGCCCTGGCTCTGCCTGCTCATGGGCTCCTCGGTGCTGGTCGGTATCCTCTGGCTGGTTGGCCAGCGGACCATCACCGGCGGCCTCGTTGACACACCGGAGGCCGTGGACTAGATTTTCTCCTTTCAAGTGGGGCTCTGTAGCTCAGTCGGTAGAGCGAGGGACTGAAAATCCCTGCGTCGGCAGTTCGATTCTGCCCGGAGCCACCACTGCCTCAACGACTTACGATACTCCCCTTCTCAGCCGCCGAGTCACTGTCCCCAGATTTGACACGAGTAGAACTCGCATCAAGGGACTCGACTGCCTTCTGCAGGTGACTGAGCGTAGGGTGGGAGTACCGCTGGAACATCACCACGGATTTGTGGCCGGTGATGGCCATGATGGACCTGATATCGACTCCCGCCTCCAGCATTCGGGTCGTGAAGGCGTGCCGGAAGTCGTGGAACCGAATGCCTTCGACACTGATAGCCGAGCAGAGGGTACGCCAGGCCCTTCCACAGTCATTAAAGGGGCGGCCATTCGACCTGGCGAAGAGATAGTCGGTATCGGTCCGACGTGGCCAGTCCC
>SMYD01000086.1 GCA_004356015.1 Acidobacteriota bacterium
CGGGGCAGGCTCTTGCCCACCAGGGTCGCCATGCCGTCACCGAAGGCCATGAGGGCCCAGCCGGCGGCGGCGATCTCGAGGCGGCGGGCGAACACCAGGGTCAGGATCAGCACCGACAGGGGATAGAAGATGATGCCCCAGGCCACGCCCTGGCGGCGATCCTGCTCCCGTTCGAGAGAGTGCCCGGAGAGAGACGGCAGGACAAAGATATTCATCAGGAGAGCCGCACCGCCCAGGGCCCAGGCGCCCCATGCCGGGAGCCAGTGCAGGAGAGCAGCCAAAGTGCCGCTCCCCATATGGACCGCTTTGCGTCTCCACTCGGTGCCGCCGATGCCGCCGGCCTCAGGAGACATGTCCCGCCGCCCGCAACCATGCGACTGTCTCCGCCAGCCCTTGAGCCAGAGGCGTGATCCTGTAGCCCAGTTCCTCCCGGGCCCGGGCCGCGTCATAGGCCCAGGATTCACGGTAAATATTCACGACCTGGTGGGTCAATTCCGGTGGCCGGCCGCTGATCTCAGCCCACGCCCATTGCAGGCGGCCCAGCCACCAGGCGACAGCGTAAGGGATATGACGCGTGGGCGCAGGCTTTCCACTCACCTGCGACAGGGTCGCCATGAACTGGTTGAGAGTCGCGTTCTCGCCGCCGAGAATATACCCCCGGCCAATCCTCCCGCGCTCAAGAGCGGCCACCACTCCGGCGGCCACATCCTTGATGTAGGCGTAGCAGACCGGCCTGTCGCCGGGCCCGAGGATGCCGGGGAGCCCTTTGGTGAGGAAGAGGAGAATCTGTTTGGTCACCAGGCCGCCGGCGGTGAGGGTGCCCGGTCCATACACCACCCCCGGGTAGACCGTGACCAGTGGCCAGCCAGCGGCCATGCGTTCCCGTGCAACCTGGTCGGCCAGGTACTTGGTCCGTTGGTAATCGTTGTGAAACGGGGGGCCGGCTGGGGGGTCTTCCTCCCGGCGGGGGCGCCCGCGGGAAGGGCCCAGAGCCATGAACGATGAGCTGTAGACCACACGCTCGACTCCCGCCGTCCGCGCGGCCCCCAGGACATTCAGGAATCCCTGCACATTGACCTGGTCGAACACGCGGCGGTCAGGCATCCACATCTGCACCAGCGCCGCCATGTGGAGAACCGCCTGGAAGCCGCCATCCCGACCCAGAGCCGCTGCCAGAGAAGCCGGATCGGTCACATCCCCGGACACCGTGACAAGTCCCGCCTCCAGATCCGAGGGCGCGCGGAACGGGCGGACCAGGAGCGTCACCTGGTGCCCGCCGGCCAGGAGAAGACGCGCCACCTCCCGGCCAAGGAACCCGGTCCCACCTGTCACCAGGACTCTCACAGGCCGGCGGATTCCTGGCGATGCAGGGCCAGGACCTCCCGCAGCCCTTCCCGCCAGGGGCGGGACGGGGCGCCGGTCAAGCGGGTGAAAAGCGATGTGTCCAGGCGCGAATCCGCGGGGCGCCGAGCTCTGTCGCCCATGGAGTCGGACAGAACCGGCTCGATCTGAACGTCGAACCGCTTCGTCTCATCCAGGATGGCGCGGGCGAAATCGGCCCGGCTGACACCGCCGGCACTGGCGACGTGAACCAGCCCCGTGGCACCCACAGCCAGGAGTTCCACCAGGCCCCGGGCCAGATCGCCCACCCCGGTGGGGCACCCCACCTGGTCCCGGACCACCGGGATGCTCCCGCCGGCCAGAGCCGCGGCGAGCACCTTCTCCACGAAGCCGGGACGACGGCCATGGCCGCCGAACAGCCAGGCCGTGCGCAGAATCAGAGCTTCGGGATGGCTCTCCAGGACCAGCAGTTCACCTTCGCGCTTGTTCCGCCCGTAGACGGAGAGGGGGTTGGGCACCGCCGATTCAGCGTAGGGAGCCCCGCCGGCGCCATCAAAGACGTAGTCACTGGACAGATGCACGAATCTTGCCCCCGCCCCGCGGGCCGCCCGCGCCATCTTGCCGGCCGCCACGGCATTGAGCAGGTGAGACTGTGCCGGGTCGGCCTCACAAGCGTCCACATCGGCCCAGCCCACGGCGTTGATGACCAGGTCGGCTTCCAGCCGCTCCAGTTCTCCGCACATGCGGAAGTAGTCAGTGGCATCGAGTTCGAAGCGCCCGGCGGCCACCGTCTGGTGGGCATGGGCCGAGAGGGCCTCGGCGATGGCAGCGCCGGCGCGGCCGTCGGCACCCAGGACCACCGGCCTGGAGTGGCGAAGATCCGCCGGGGTGACGGTCATTGCCCGGACCCGCCGTTCTGCAGGTCGAGGAAATTACCGATGCCTCTCAAGTTGATCACGAAGCGGTATTCCCTCTGATTGGTGCCGATAAAATCCCGGTCCAGAACCTCTACGGCAAAGCCGCAACACTGGGTATCGTACCCGACTCGATAGCGTTGATCCTGCAGCCGGGCAAGAGAGGCATCATAATTGAGGGAGACGGCGACCGAGATCTTGTGCCGAAGAAAACTGGTGCCGCCGTTCACCCGCAACCGCGACGAGTTGAGGGTTTGCCCATCCAGGCCGTTGCGGAAGAACCAGCTCCCCCGGAGGAAACCGTAGCTGGGATGGAACAGGCTGGCGCTGAAGCTGGCATCGGAGACGGCGTTCTCCAGGATATGGTAGCCCACCCGGGCATCCAGACTGGTGTTCCGGGAGGGGTTGACCCGGGCATCGAGGATGAGGGAGGAGAGGTGACTCTCAGCCAGTGTCTCCAGGGTCTCGACACCATCGCCGTCCCGATCCAGGAACTGAACGTCCGTGGACAGGGTTCTGTCAAAGGAGTAACGCTGGGTCAGGGAGACGTTCATGATCTCAACCGGGCTGGTGAGCTTCACGCCCGCCTTCTCCTCTCCCGACGGCAGCAGGGACAGGTCATTCTCCTCCCGGAGCACTCCCGGCAATCCCGTGGAGGACGGCTTGGGCGCCTCCAGGCCGGCGGTGGAGGCCTGGCTCCCGTCTCCCTGGATCTCCCCTCCCTCCTGCTCGGCCGGCGCCGGCGTGCGCACCACTTTGCGGGCGAACAACCGGCTCACCACGCCGAACTGAATCTCATTGAGGTCACCGGGCAGAAGATCGATCTCATCGAAACGCAGAATCCGGGCGTTCTCCTCGGAGTCAGGTGAACGCAGGTAGCGATAGGTCAGGCGCGGCTCGATGGTCGATTTCAAGCGGCCGTTCCCCTTTTCATCGAAGAAGATGCGGCTCAGGCGCGGTCCCAGAAACTGGGTATCAAAGAGCATGAACTCGCGCGCCAGTGCATCGCCGAACCGGGCCGGATCATCAGGGTCCAGGGCCCGGGTGTAATAGGTCTCGCGCAGTTGAAGAGATGGCGTCACGTCGAGCCAGGGGGCGGGTGACATGGGTGCCGAGATGGAGGGAAAGATATCCACGCGCCCGTAGGAACCCGTGGGGAACCCCGTCCCCGACTTGTCCAGGATGGCCGCGGAACTCACCATGGAGAGATAGAGAGGGCTCTTCCCCAGACGCCGGCTGCGCAGGCGAATTTCCGCCTCGGGAAGCCGAGACTGGACAACCGTATCGTCGCCGAAGAACTGCTCCCGGCGTTCCATCCGCATGTTCAGGATCAGGTAGCCGCGTCCGACGACGTACTCCGCCCGGGACAGGGCGGATGGGTCCGATCCCCGATCCAGATCGCGGCTGAAATCCAGAAAGTAGTCGCCATCCGAAACCAGATTGAAGTCCGCCAGCAATTGCCCCTTGCGGCCGAACTTCTGCTGCAACCGATAGCGGACGTTCCAGCGCTCGCGCTCCGGACCGTCAACATCGTCCAGACCCTTTTCGTCCAGGAAGTAACCGCTGAACTGACTCCTGCCGCGAGCACTGGGCAGGAGACGATGCTCCACGCCGAGACCGACACTCCCTTCCGAATAATTGTCCATGAAGAAGGTGGCATCCTGGTTGCGGGCAATGGCCCAGAAGAAGGCATTGCTCAGTGACGACCCCAGGCGATCCGAGAATCCGACCTGGGGAAGGAGCAGGCCGGTGGCACGATCCGCCTTGATGGGGAAGAGGAGGTAGGGGGAATAAAAGACAGGAACCGGTCCGGCTTTCAGACGGGGATTGAAAAGGTGCGCGTAGCGGTCGCGGACGATCACTGCCGAACTCACCCGGAACGACCAGTACGGGACCGGCTGGGTGCAGGTGGTGAACATGGCCTGCTCGATGCGCATGTGATCGTCGTCGATCTGCAGCAACCGCGCAGCACGAAAGATGATTCCCTGCTCCAGGTACCCGGTGACCTGGGTCATCTCGGCGGTGCGCTCCTCGATATTGAATAGGATCCGTTCGCCGGCCAGCCTGCCCACAGCCTGGGCGTACAGAACATTCCCCTGGGCTTCACCGCGGTGTGTCACGCGATCGTACAGGAGGCGGTCCGCCTGGATCACGATCCCTGCCGCCTTGAAGGTGACATTGCCCCTCAGTTCAAAACGATCCCGGGTGATGGCACGCATGCTGTCTGCGTGGGCCTCGAAGTCATCGCCGGAAGAAATGGCCGGCGTGGCGGTTTCGCCTGCCAGATCACCGCCACCAGGCAGGATGACCATGGCCAATCCGATCAGAAACGCCGCGCAACGCTTCATGTGATGGTCAGGCCCGCGTAGGCAACCACGTCGCTGTCATCTCCCGTCACGTCCCCGGAGCACGAGTAATCCAGCAGCCGGCCGCGGCCGGCGCCCAGGGCCGTCGCCGCCACCAGGCCCACCACGGCAGGGACCACGCCGCACATGCTGATGCCGTGGCGGCGAACCGTATCGTACAACCCCGCAGCGTCCAGATCTTCCAGCCGGTCCAGGGCATGCCTGTCCTGGCGGCGGGCGGTCTCCCGGCTCTCGAAATGAGTCATGTCGCTGGAGATCAGAATGAGCCAGTCGCCACCGCTCCGGCGAATCTGCGCCGCCAGAATCCGCCCCATCTCCAGGAGCAGCGGGTAGCCGCAGTCGGCCAGGACGATGGGCACGATGCGCACATCGGGGCGCAGCACCTGCAGGAACGGCACCTGCACCTCAAGGGCATGTTCGCGGGCATGGGCCAGCGTGTCGGCCTCCAGATGGCCATGGGCCGCCACCAGCGCCGCCGCCATGTCCGTGTCCACCGGCACCCTCCCCAGGGGGGTCAGCCAGTCTCCTTCCACCCAGACCGAGGCGGGCCGGCCCACGCCGGTATGGTTGGGGCCCAGGAGGATGACGCCGGGAGGAATGGTCATGGCCCCATAGACCCGGCCCGCGGTGCGCCCGGAATAACGATAGCCGGCATGGGGCACCAGGGCCGCCACCGGCTTCACCGTCGCCGCGGATGGCTCGCCGAGACATTTCAGAACGGTTCGACGCAGCGATCCGGGGTCGGCGGGATAAAAGAGACCGGCCACCGCCGGGGCACGCTCCATGGGATCCTCCGCAGGCGAAAAAGTAGCATATTCCCCTGCCCGGCCCGTGGTAAGATCTCTCGCCAGGGGCCCCCTTGACCCATCGCCGAGAATCCCTCCGCATCTATCTCGCCCAGATTGCGCCATCCCTGGGCGATCTTGCGCGCAACTGCGAGTTGCACCTGGAGCAGGTGGCGAGGGCGCGCGGCCAACATGCCGATCTGGTGGTTTTTCCCGAACTGTCCCTGACCGGGTACTGGCTGCATGACATGGTCAGCGAGGTGGCGCTGGATCCCGGGACCGCTCCGGTGCTGGCGCCGCTGCGCGCCGCTTCGCAGGGTCTGGACATTGTTCTCGGCTTGGTGGAGGACGGCGGCGATGGCCGCTGCTACAACACGACCATCCTGCTGCGCCGGGAGCGTGTGGCCTGGCGGCACCGCAAGCTGCACCTGCCCACGTACACTCTCTTCGATGAGGGCCGATACTTCACAGCAGGCAGCGACCTGGGGACCTTCACCACCGGCGGGGCGCGGGCAGGCGTGCTGATCTGTGAGGACATGTGGCACCCGGCATTGGCCTGGCTCCTGGCCCAGGATGGCTGCGACCTGCTGCTGGTCCCTTCCTGCGGCCCGGCGCGGGGACCGACCGATGGCGGCATCGGCTCGCAGCATGACTGGCGCCTTCTCGGCGAGACCGCTGCCCGCTTTCATGCCCAGTTCGTGATCTACGTGAACCGCACCGGCAGCGAGGACGGCTATACCTTCGCCGGAGGCTCCTTCGTCTACGGCCCCGACGGTAAGCTGCTGGCCGAACTGCCTGACATCGACGATGCCGGAAGCCTGGTGGAACTGGACCTGCGCGAGATCAAACGTGCCCGCTCTGTCCATCCCATGCGCCGGGATGCGCGCCCGGACCTGATCCACCGGGAACTGAGCCGCCTGCTGGCAGGCCGGGACGCGGCGGCGACCCGAGACAACAAGTGAGCCGGGCAGGTTGCCCCACCCGGCTCTGAATGCTGGATACTACTCCCCTCTCTCCAACACTCATATCGAAGATTCGTCGATGGGTTGGCCATGAGATACGATGAACGAGGCAGCCCGTCAAGAGAAAGCCACCGGGTCACAACTCTTGCCAGGCAAGGGTTCCGGCGTGATCCCCGCCATCTCAATCGATTTGTTGGGCAAAGCTCATGACTCAACGAAACACTACCAGTCCAGTCGCTGCCCGCGGTCCTGAGATCACGAACCTGCGCCTGGGCTGTGAGCCGGCGCGGCGGATCATCATCCGCTTCCTGCAGGACGGCCTCCGCCGCCACGGCTTTCAGCGTGCCGTCATCGGCCTTTCGGGCGGGCTCGATTCGTCCCTGGTCGTATTCCTGACGGCCGCTGCACTGGGCGCTGAAAATGTCCTGGCCGTGGCCATGCCCGCCAGCGCCTCCGACCCTGCAAGCCTGGCCGGCGCCGAGAGCATCGCCGCGACCACCGGCGTCAGACTGGAGACAATCTCTATCAGTCCCATGGCCGACCCCTACCTGAGAAGCCTGCCGGCGCGCGCCAGGGTGCGCACGGGAAACGTTCTGGCGCGCCTGCGCATGGTGGTTCTCTATGACCTGTCCGCCCGGCAGGAGGCGCTGGTGGTGGGCACCTCCAACAAGACGGAACTCCTCCTGGGGTACACGACCCAGTTCGGCGATTCGGCCTGCGCGCTGATGCCCATGGGCGATCTCTACAAGACCCAGGTTCGCCAGCTTGCCCGTCACATGGGCGTGCCCGAGGCGATCATCCGGCGCCCGCCCAGTGCCGATCTCTGGGAGGGTCAGACCGATGAGGAGGAACTGGGATTCACCTACGACCTGGTGGACCGGCTCCTGTTTCGCATGGTGGATGAACGGATTGGCCCTGATCGCCTCCTGATGGAAGGGTTCGACCCGGCCTTGATCCTGAGGGTCCGGGACATGGTGCGCCGTTCCCAGTACAAGCGGTGCACACCGCCCATCGCCAAGATCTCCCACCGAACCATAGGGATCGACTTCCGTTACCCGCGGGACTGGGACAGCTGGGCCGGTGACTGACGAGACGCTGCCGGCCGGGCTCTACCTCGTGGCTTCTCCCATCGGCCACCTTCAGGATGTGACCCTGCGCGCTCTGGAGGTTCTGGCCCATGCCGACCTCCTGGCTTGTGAGGACACCCGTCACAGCCGCCGCCTCCTGGATCGCCATGGCATCAAGGCGCGGGCCATTCCCTACCATGCTCACAACGAACACCGCCAGCTGGCGCGGCTCCTGGATGAACTGCGCGCGGGGCGGAGCGTGGCCCTGCTGACCGATGCGGGCATGCCGGGAATTTCCGACCCGGGCCTGCTGCTGGTACGGGCAGCCCGTGCCGAGGGCATTCCTGTCATCCCCATCCCGGGGCCCTCGGCCGTGATCACCGCATTGGCAGCTGCAGGCCTGCCGACTGCGCCGTTCACGTTTCTCGGATTTCTGCCGCCCCGCGCCGGCGCCCGCCGCAGGGCGCTCAGCGACGCGGCTTCTCTGCCTCACACGCTGGTGATCTTCGAAGCGCCTCATAGGCTCGGCGCTTCACTGGCCGACATGGCCGAGATTCTGGGATCCCGCGCGGCTGTGGTCTGTCGTGAGATGACCAAGATCCATGAGGAATTTCGCTGTGGATCTCTTCCCGAGCTGGCGGCCGCCCCGCCGGCAACCAGGGAACGAGGCGAGATCACCGTGGTGATCGGCCCTCCCACGGCGCGCACAGAGCCGGCCGCAGTCTCTATCTCACTGGCCGAAGCATGGCCCCGTGCCCTGAGCGCCTGCGGTGGACAGCGGCGTGAGGCCCTGCGCCATCTGGCCCGCCAGCGGGGCACATCACGGAATGCTCTTTACCGCGACCTGCTGGCAGCCGGACTGCTGGAGGACTCCCGCGCTCCCTGAAGGGGAGCCACCACGCGCACCACAAGATCCGCGAGGCGCTGGATTCCCGCTGCCGTCAAGTGGATTCCGTCCTGCCGCATGAGCGCGCGTCCACCATCGGGAGAGGCCTCAAAATCAGCGGCGGCATCCACCAGTGGTGCGCCTGTCTCCCTGGCAACCCGCCTCACCAGGTCAACATAGCGCTCATGCAGGACCTGAATGGATTCACCATCCGTCGTCACGAAGCCATGGGCCACCAGGTAGGAGGGAATCGCCCCGGACGACAGAGTGGAAGGCGCCGTGATGAGCACGGCCGTGCCGCCGGCGGCGCGAATGCGGGCCACCATGGCCCGGAGGTTGCGCTCGAACTGAGCCGGCGGTACGCGCAATGGCTGTCCGCCTGCCGCGGCGGCCAGATCCCGCCGCGGATCGAACGGGGGGGCCTCGCCGCCGCCGGCGGCGGCGTCTCCCGGGCGCGGCCGGACGCGGCCCTTGATGAGATAATTCATGGCCTGATAGAGGTGGCTGGATGACAGGAGGCGCTGCAGGGTCACCATACGCTCATCCCGGACCGGGAAGTCGGCGTCGGCCTTCACCGTGGCGCGCCAGTGATCATTCCATCCGAAGTAGATTGTCACCACGTCGGGGCTCAACTCGATCAGCCGGCTCTCCAGAAAGCGGCGGCCCTGCAGGGAGGAGTAGGCCGGCACGCCGGCATTGAGGACCCGCACCGGCCTGCCGGCACGGCGTGACAGGCGCTCTTCAACGACTTCCGGCCAGGGGCGCGGTTCGCCGAGGAAAGTGCAGGAATCTCCCAGGGTCAGGACACGAAATTCCCCCGGTGGGCGCACCGCCGGCAGTTCCCGGCTGGAACGGAGGCCGGCCGCGTTGAACGGCGGCCGGCCGGCGACCGGCTTCCAGAACAGCAGGCCATCCCGGGTGAAGAGGCCCGGAACCAGCCGGTCAAACACCACCTCGGCCGTCGGGATCCCTCCCTTCAAGCGTCCCAGCCAGATGCGCTCGGGAATGGGCTGGTAGGCGAAGCCCGCCAGGCGCAGGACGACCTCACCCCCTCCCAGGATCAGGGCGACAGCCAGAGTGGCGAAGAGGAGCTTGCGTGCACGGGCGGCCACAATCATCAGGATGGCATCTGCTCCCCCACCCCGTCCAGCCGCCCGAGCATCAGGAGACTGGCCCGCGAGGGCAGTCAAGGTGGGGGTATGCCAGAATGCGGCCATGCGGCGCGCGCATCTGATCCTGGCGCTCCTGGTGGCGCTCTGTGCCGCCGGCACGCATCTCCGGGCCCTCTCGGCCGATCTTCTGTTCGACGACCGCGCACTGATCCGCGAGAACGCCCGCCTCCATGTCCAGTCCCTGTCCGCATGGGGAGAGTTGCTCACCAGCGGCTGGTGGGAGGGCGAAGGGCATGATCTTCTCTGGCGCCCTCTGACCATGGCCACCTTTGCCGTGCAGACAACCTGGGGTGCCGGGCCGCGCGCCCTGCACGCCGTCAACCTGCTGCTTCACGCCGCCGTGACCGTTCTGGTCTTCTTTCTCGCCCTGGGGATGCCGGCGGCGGGGCGTGCATCTCCCATGAGACTCGGGACCGCGCTGGGCGCCGCTCTGCTGTTTGGCGTGCACCCCCTGGCCAGCGAAGCGGTGACTCTCGTGGTGGGGCGGGCCGATCTCCTGGTGGCTCTGGCCACTCTCGGCACACTGCTGGCGCTGCGACGATGGCGCTGGCAGAGCCGTCGGCCGCGACTGCTGGCTCTGGCGGCGATTCTGACGGCGGCAGCCTGCCTCGCCAAGGAGAACGGCTTCGTGATGCCGCTGCTGGCCCTCATGGCCCTGGCGCCATGGGCGCGGCCCGTGGACACGCAGGCGCCCGCAGGCGGCCGCCTGCGGGCGTGGCGGGAGTCATGGCCGGCCATGGTGGCGGTCCTGCTGCCGGCCGCCCTGGTTCTGATCCTGCGCGTCAGTATCCTGGGCGGTCTCATGCGCCTGCAGGCCGCGCCCCTGGGAGACAACCCCATCGCCCACGCCGGGTTCTGGGCGGGACGCCTCACGGCGCTGCGTCTTCTGGCCTCCGGAGGATGGCTCTTCCTGTGGCCGCATCCCCTGTCGGTGGATTACTCCTACGCCGCGGTGACCGTACCCGACGTGGACGGTCCCCTGCTGGCCTCGACCCTCGCCGGCCTGGGGGCCCTGGCTCTGCTCCTGGTCCTGCTCCGCCGCCTGCCGGCGGCCTGCTGGGGGGTCCTGTTCTTCCTGGCGGCACAGGCCCTCACCGCCAACTTGCTGGTGCCCATCGGCACGGTGTTCGCTGAACGCCTGCTCTACCTGCCCATGGCCGGCCTGGCCATGGCCGTGGCCGCTGTGGGGGCGACCGTCATGGCGGCCGCAGGCGCGGCGTCCCGGCCAGTACTCCTCAGGGTTCTGCTGCTTGGCATGGCGCTGCTCATCCTGAGCCTGCTGGCCGCCACCACCCTGCATCGCGAGCGGGACTTCGCCCATGACCTGTCACTGTGGCGCGCCACGGTGGCGGCCGTTCCCACATCCGCCAAGGCCCGCTACAACCACGCCCGCAGCCTGAGTGCGCATGGCCGCGACCATGAAGCGGCCGCGGAATACCGCCAGGTTCTCTCGATCCTCGCGGACAAGGTCGAGGCGAACGCCAGGCAGCACGTGGAGGCGGCCACCAACCTCGCCGGCATCGAGTTGCGCCGCGGCAACCCGGCGGCGGCCCTGCTCCTGCTCGAGCAGGCGGCCGTTCTGAGACCGGAGGTCGCGGAAGTCGCGTTCAGACAGGCCATGGCTCTTGAACAACTGGGGCGCAGCGGGGAGGCCATGGCGGCATTCCGCCGGGGTGCGCATCTGGCGCCGCAGACAGCCCTGCGCCTGGCGGCGGACGGCGACCCGTGGCGGCGCTGGCTCAGCGAATTGGCATCCCCTCCCCTTCCACCACCTCCAGCCGGCGATTGACGCTCTCCACCGGGAACGACTCCAGGAGCCCGGACGGCCAGCGTACCTCCAGACTCACCACACCGGGATCTTCTCCCAGGCCGAAGAAGACAGCCGGGTCCGAGCTGGAGAGGTAACCCCGCGAAGCGCGTACTTCGCGGACCTGCCGCCCCTCGCCGCCAACCAGGGTCACGCGGGCACCATAGCCGTCGCGGTTGGAGAGAGTGCCCCGGGTGCGCACGGCCAGCCATGCCCCCCTGGGAGGCGTATCGTTGCGCAACAGGTCGGGCTTGTCGTCCATGTTGTTGACCACGATGTCGAGATCGCCATCGCCATCGTAATCGCCCACGGCGACCCCGCGACTCACCTTGTGACCCCTCATTCCCGAACCTGCGGCATCACTGACATCCCTGAAGATGATGCCGGCGCTCGTCCGCTCACCCCGGAATATCTGATTGGGCTGGGCATACGTGAACGGTCCCGGTTCGTCCTTCAGCCAGGGATAGACATGGCCGTTGGCGAAAAACAGATCCAGAATTCCATCCCGGTCCACATCCAGAAAGACGGTGCCAAACCCGAGCGGCGCCACCGAACCGGCCAGGCCGGCATGGAAGGCGCGGTCAATGAACAGGCCGTTCCCGGTGTTGCGATAGAGATTGAACGCCTCGGTTTCGAAGTTGGTCTTGATGATGTCCTGCAGGCCATCCCCGTCATAGTCGGCGGCATCCAGGCCCATGCCGGCCTGAGCCATGCCGGCCTCGGACAGAGCCACACCGGCCATGAGTCCCTCCTCCTGAAAGTGGCCGCTGCCGTCATTGATGAACAGCAGGCTGGGGCTGTCGTCACTGGCCACGTAGATATCCTCGTCGCCGTCGTCGTCCACATCGAGAAAGAGCACATCGAAGCCGTAGCGGGGCGAGACATTTCCCACACCCGACGTACTCGTGACATCCTCGAAGGTGCCGTCCCGGCGGCTCAGGAACAACCGATCCGGTGCCGGGCTCAGCCCCTTGGGGCCACAGAAGACGGAGACGCCCCTGTAAGTGCACAACTCATCACTGGTTGGGAGAGGCCGGTCAGGCTCAACCGGCACGTAATTGCTGACATAGAGATCCAGCCAGCCGTCGCTGTTGATATCACCGAAGGCGGCCCCGCTGCCCGGTCCGGGGTCGGCAACTCCGGCGGCGGCGGCGACATCAGTGAACGTGCCATCGCCATTGTTACGCCAGAGTGCGTTGGCCCCGAGATGGGTGATGTAAAGATCCGGGTCGCCGTCGTTGTCATAGTCGGCGACGGCCACGCCCATGCCCCAGCGCCAGTCCAGCAGGCCCGCCGCCGCAGTCACCTCACTGAAGCCGGCGTCACCACGATTCCGAAAAAGCGCACCGCTGGTCTCCTCCCCGGCCGGTGGACGGGTGGCGGTGAGCCGCCGGCCGCCATTGACCAGGTACAGGTCCAGCAGTCCGTCACCATCGTAATCGAGCCAGGCTGCCCCGCCTGAATTGGCTTCATAAATCTGGCTCTTGTGGGGAGTTCCCGAAACATGCCGGAACGAGATACCCGAGGATTCGGCGACCTCGATGAGGCGGAAGACCTCCGCCGGCACCGTCTCCTGACGTGGCGGGAGATCCCCGCACGACAGCAGCAGGCTCAGGCCGAGCCCGGCGGTGACTTTCCCGGCAAGGGTGAGGCCACGGCCGCTCAAGGGCCGGTCTCCTCCCCTGGCATGCCGAGACGGCGCAACATCTCCCGGCGCCGCTCTGCTGAGCGCGTGTCCGCCGGGTCGAGATGGAGCGCCCGGGCATATGCCGCGGCCGCCTGCTGGTAGTCCCCTTCCCCGGCGTAAGCCTCCGCCAGCAGGCGATGGGCCTCGCCATTACCGGGATCGGCCAGAACCAGATCCTGCAGGCGGCGGCGATGCTCCAACGGGTCATCTCCGCCACCGGCCCGGGCCAGATGCTCCACCAGGCGAGCCGTCTGACGCTGGCGCCGCTCCTCCTCGCCGGCGGCAAACTCGGCCATCATGGCCGCACCCTCCTGCCGCTCGCCGGCTGCCAGGAGGGCCCGCGCCAGGGCGTAGCGGGCGCGGTGCAGCCCGGGATCCAGTCGCAGGACACGACGGAAATCGACAGCGGCCGCCTGGTGATGGCCGTCACGAGCCTGGACGAGCCCGCGCTGGAAATTCAGGAGAGGTTCATCGGGCAGTCTCCTCAGCGCTTCATCCAGGACAGCCAGAGCGCCATCGAAACGGCCCAGATGCAGCAGAGCCTGGGCCAGTTTCAAGGCCACATCGGCGCGCCCTGGCGCCAGTTCCACGCCCCGGGTCAGGGCCGCCACGGCACGCTCGTCCCGACCGGCATAGAGGAGATGCAGACCGTAGCGGTAAGCGGCATCGGGATCCCCGGGGCGCAGGCGGAAGGCCCGCTCCAGGTACGGCTCGGCCAGATCGGAACGGCGGCTCGCCTGGAGAAACGACCCGGCCTGCCGGGCGTAGACACCGTTGGCGGGATGCCCATCGGCCAGGTGGACGAAGAGATCGGCCGCCTCGGCGATACGACCCGAGCGGCCGCGCAGATTGGCGAGGGCAACCCACGCCTCCTCCGATCCGGGCTCGGCCTCGACAGCGGCAACCAGGTGACGCTCCGCGGCGGCCCAGTCACCCGCGGCGGCAGCCCGGCGCGCCGACGCCAGGTCCGGTCCCCCAGCCGCAGAGGATGCCACCTGCTCGCCCGGCGCGCCGCCGCCGCACGCCGGCAGCAGGAAAGCCAGAGTCACCGCCGGCCACAGCGCCCCTCTTCGCATCATCACTGGAACCTCCCTGGCAGGGCCCGCCTGTCCTGCCACTAAGGAAAGCACATGCCGGCACCGTAATTGACACCCTGCCGTCCCGCTCATAGCCTTGCCCACGGTGAGTCCACACCGTTCCAGTCTGCCCTGCAGCAGCAGCCTCCTCATGGCCATGGCTGCCGTTCTTGCCGGCTCGCCGTTGGTCCTCTACCCCCCGGGCCGTGACCAGTCGGTTTTCCTGCTCGCCGGACGGGCCCTGTCCCGTGGCGTCATGCCCTATACGGGCTTCTGGGATATCAAACCACCAGGCCTGTTCGTCGCGTATCTGCTGCCGGGTTCCCTGGCCTTCGCCTGGCCCGGCGCCGCGGCCCTGCTGGATCTGGCGGCCCTGGCGGTGGCGGTGATGGCGGCAGCCCGCCTGCTGGCGCTATGGGGTGACGCGGCGGCGGGAGCGGCCGCCGCCGTGATCCTAACAGGTCTCTGGATCTTCGCCGGCGATTGGTGGGACCTGGGCCAGGGCGAGCGGCTGGCCGTGCCGCTGCTGCTCCTGGCCCTGCTGGCGGCCGGCCGCCCCCGGACCTGGCGCTGGGCAACAGCCGGCTTTCTGATCGGGCTCATGGCCCTGCTCAAGACCTCATTTCTACCGCTGGCCCTGGTCCTCCTCCCCCTGCGTCCCCCCCGCCGGGTCGGCGACCCTGGCGGCGACACACCGGCTCCCGCAGGGCGCCTGCTGCTCGCCGCGGCCCTGGGCCTGGCGGCGCCGCTGGCGTTCACCCTGTCGGGGCTGCTTGCAGGGGGAGCCCTGGCGGCGGCCTTCGAGGCGACGGTGAGCTTTACCGGTCACTACACTCGACTGGCCTGGGAACGGCCCGGCGTCCTGTTCCATGCGGCAGGCATCACGGGACTGGCATTTCTACGCACGACCTGGCCCCTCTGGATCCTGGCCATGGCGGGCTGGGGCCTCACCTGGAACCGCAGATTTCCCGGCGCCGGCCAGCCCTGCCGGACCGGTGTGACCATGGTGCGTGGACTGTGGTCCCTGACCCTCGCCCTGGCCCTGGCCATGGCCTCCATCCTGGCCCAGGGGAAGTTCTTCCCCTACCACTGGATTGCCATCTGGCCGCCACTGGCTCTTCTGGCCGGGGTGGGCGCAGCCGCCCTCGGCCGCCTGGTGGTGGCACGCATGAGGCCCGCAGCCGCCACCGTGGCGGCGCTCCTCATCGCCGTGGCCGCCATCACCACAGGGCTTCTGGGTGCGGCGCCCGGCTGGCCCGGCTGGCACGCCTCTCTGATCCGCGCCGCCGGGGGCATGGACAGCGCGGCCCATCTGGCCCGGTTCCGCGTGCAGGGGATGGGCTATGACGAACTGGCCGCCACCGCCAGGAGGGTTGCGGCCGCCACACCTGCGCATGAACCGCTCCTGATGTGGGGATTCGAGCCGGCCTTCTATCTCTATGCGCAGCGCCCTTTCCCGGGACGTTTCCCGTTTGCCTATCCCCTGGTCACACCCTGGGCCCCGCCGGCATGGCGCCAGGAATTCCTGGCAGCGGTGGATGCGACACCACCGGCCGCCATCGTCGTACGCCGTTCTGACCCGATCCCCTGGGTGGCCGGCATCCCCGGCGATGCCGCGGCCCGCCTGCGCCGGTTCCCTCTCATGAATGAGCGCCTGCACCGCGAGTACCTGCCGCGCCCGGACCTTTCATCCCCGCACCTGCAGGTGTGGGTACGTGTTGCCGCGCCGCCTGCCGGCCGTTAACATCCCGCATCTCTGGAGGAAACCTGTCTTGTCCCGGCTGCAACAGGAGATCGAAAAGGGGCTCGCGGCCGCCATCGTCCGCCGCTTCGGCATCCAGCCGCCGGCTGTGGACGCATCGCTGCCGCCGGACACCACCCTGGGAGATCTCGCCTTTCCCATCTGCCTGCAACTTGCGCGGATCCTGAAGAAGTCACCCCGGGAGATTGCCGGCGCCCTGAAGGAGGATGTGGCGGCGCTGCCCGGCGTCACCCGGGTCGAGGTGGCCGGCGCCGGCTACCTGAATGTGTTCCTGGACCGGGTGGTCGTGCTGCGCAGCCTCCTGGCCGATCCCGGAGGGCCCCCTGCTCTCGCCGACGAGGGCAAGATCATCGTGGAACACACCAACATCAACCCCAACAAGGCCGCCCACATCGGCCATCTGCGCAACGCCATCCTCGGCGACACTCTGGTCCGCGCCCTGCGCTACCTGGGGCGCCAGGTGGAGGTGCAGAACTACATTGATGATACAGGCGTGCAGGTCGCCGACCTGGTCGTGGGTTTCGAGAATCTGGATGTCCCGGCGCCGGCGGTCGTCGCCCGGGAACATGAACACTTCGACTCCTTCTGCTGGGACCTGTATGCTCGCGTCACGGCGCTCTACAAGGAGCAGCCTGAACTCAAGGCGCGCCGGGGCGAGGTGCTGCACCGCATGGAGGAAGGCGGCAACGCCACAGCCGACCTGGCCACCGATCTGGCCGCCCGCATCGTCCGCCACCACCTGGCCACCATGGCCCGGCTGGACATCGGGTACGACCTGCTCCCCCGGGAAAGCGACATCCTGCGCCTCAAATTCTGGGCGCGTGCGTTCAAGCTGCTGCGCGCCCGGGGAGCCGTGCAGCGGATTGATACGGGGAAGAATGCGGGTTGCTGGGTCATGGATCTGGCCGACGACCCTGAGTTCGCGGATATCGCCGACACCCAGAAAGTTCTGGTGCGCTCCAACGGCACGGTCACCTACACGGGCAAGGACATTGCCTACCAGTTGTGGAAGTTCGGCCTGCTGGGTTGCGACTTTCGCTACCGGCGGCACGAGGATGACAGCCCCGGCCGGCCCCTCTGGGTGACCACCAGCGACCGGGGGGAAAATCACGCACCGTCCTTCGGTGCCGGGCACCGGGTCTACAACGTGATCGACAGCCGGCAGGCCTATCCGCAGAAGGTCGTCACCAAGGGACTGGCCTCCCTGGGCTTCACCGCCGAAGCCGGACGCTCGCACCATTTCGCCTACGAAATGGTGGCGCTGACGCTGGACTGCGCCAAGGAACTGGGCATGGACCTCACCGACGAGGACCGCGCCAGGCCGTACTTGGAGATGTCGGGCCGGCGGGGTCTGGGCGTCAAGGCCGACGATCTCATGGACCTGCTGGTGGAGCGGGCCGCGAGTGAAGTGCTGAAGCGTCATCCCGAGATGGACAGGAAGGAACTCGATGGGATCGCCCGCACGCTGGCGGTGGGGGCCCTGCGCTATTTCATGCTGCGCTTCACCCGGAACCGTGTTATCGCTTTCGACTTCGATGAAGTCCTGTCGTTCGAGGGGGAGACCGGGCCCTACGCCCTGTACAGTGTCGTGCGCGCCACCAACATTCTGCGCAAGGTGGCAGAGAGCGGCGGCCCGCGGTTGTCGGATCTTCCCGCCCTGGCGGAGCAGTGGCTGACCACGGAGACTCCTCAACCGCCGGCCGGGGAGTGGACTCTGGCGCGGGAATGCGGCCGCCTGGGCGACGTGGTCGCCGAGAGCGTCGAGAAGTGCGAGATGGCCGGTATCGCCCGCCATGTCTTCACCCTGGCCCAGACCTTCAGCACTTTCTATCACCGCTTCCCGGTGCTGACAGCGGCGGATGAAACCACCCGGCAGCGACGCATCCTGCTTGTGGATCTTTTCCGGCGCACCATGCTGCGCGCCCTCGACCTGATGGGCGTCCAGGTTCCGGCACGCATGTAAGGAAGGGCGACCCGTGTTAGCATCGCCCACTGTGAAGGGCCGGGCGACATGAAAGGTCACGCCGCCATCGCTGTCACCCTGATGGCGGCTCTGGCGGGGTGCGGGACTCCCGAGAGCGGGACGCCAACTCTCAGGGCCTACCTTTCCAGCGAACCGGCCAGCCTGAATGCCGTCACTCAGGGCGACTTCAACACGGAGATCATCGCCAAGCTGGTGGGCGATACCCTGGTCGATTTCGACGCCCGCCTGAACATCGTTCCCCGGCTGGCGGACAGTTGGGATGTTGAGGGTGACGGCCGGCGCGTCGTCTTCCACCTCCACCCCGGAGTGAACTGGCATGACGGTGTGCCTTTCACCGCCGACGACGTGGCCTTCACCCTGGAGAAAGTGCTGGACCCTGCCTCCCTGGCTGCCGGCAAGAGGCCCTACTTCGAAACCGTGACCGGCTGGCAGGTCCTGGATGACAACACCGTGGAGATCTCCCGGAACGAGCCCTATGCCCGTGCCGTGGAGGTCTGGGCCATGCTCCCGATTCTCGCCCGCCACGTTTACGCCGGGCAGGATTTCCTGGAAGCAGCGGCCAACCGATCACCCGTGGGCACCGGCCCCTACCGGTTCGTGGAATGGCAGGCCGGGTCGAGCCTGGAGCTGGCGGCAAATCCCGATTATTTCGGTCCCCGGCCCGGTATTCCCCGGATCATCTTCCGCCCGCTCCCCGACCCCGCCACCCGCGTGGCTGCGCTCCTGGCAGGGGATCTGGATTTCACCTCCCTGCGGCCGGTGGACCGGGAACGGATCCAGGCCGACCCGGACCTCTCCCGACGCGTGCGCATCACGCAGGTGGAACGGCTCTTTGTCTGGTATATCGCCTGGAACCAGGATGGCTCCAACCCGTTCTTCACCGACCCGCGGGTGCGGCGCGCCATGACCCAGGCCCTGGATCGGGAGGGGTTTGTACGCGATGTCCTGCAGGGCGCCGGACAGGTCGCCACGTCACTGGTCCACCCGGCCATGTGGTCATTTCGTGCGGATATCGAGCCGTGGCCCTTCGACCGGCGCGCTGCCGCCGGGCTCCTGGACGCCGCCGGCTGGGAGGATCATGACGGCGACGGCTTGCGGGATCGGAACGGAACGCCGTTCAGCTTCACTCTTCTCATGCCGGTGGGCAACCAGGAACTGATCCGCGCCATGACCCTGCTGCAGGAATCACTGCGAACCCTGGGGGTCGAGATGGCGATCCACAAACTGGAGTACAACCTCTATCGCGCCGACCGGGACGCGGGGCGCTTCGCTGCCATGGCCGGGGGCTGGGTTCTGGACACGGATCCCGACTGCTACGACTTCTGGCACTCCAGCCAGGCAAGGGGCTCAGGCATCAACTACGCTTCCTACAAAGACGCCGAGGTCGACACCCTGTGCGCTGAAGCTCGGCGTCTGGTGGACAGGGATGAGCGCGCCGCCATGTACGGCCGGGTGCAGGAGATCATCCACCGGGATCAACCCAATACTTTTTTGGCCTACCGCGATACGCTTCTAGGCCTGTCGCGACGCCTGCAAGGGGTCGAAGGATCGCCTCGCTCCGTCTGGGGAAGTTATCCAGGCCCGTTGAACTGGAGACTTGAAGCGGAGACTCCCTGATCTTGATCGCTTACCTTTTTCGCCGTCTGCTGGTGGCCGGCTCAACCCTGGTGGGCATCACCCTGGTCACCTTTGTCGTCCTGCACCTGACGCCGGGCGAACCGGCACTGGGCCTGGACGTTGAAACGCGCGGCCCCGATCCGGCCACCATCCAGGCCCTGCGCACCCGCTATGGCCTCGACCGGCCCCTCGCGGTGCAGTACCTGGATTGGGCCGGCCGCGTCGCGCGCCTCGATTTCGGGCGATCCATGGTGGACCACCGTCCGGTACGCACGCGCATCCTCGAGCGCCTGCCCCGCACCCTGGCCCTGAACCTGGCGGCCCTCGGCATCATCTTCACCGTGGCGATCCCTCTGGGAGCCCTCTCCGCCGCGCGGCGGGACTCGGCCATCGATCGGGCCGCCGGCTTCACCCTCTCGACCCTCTACGCCCTGCCGTCGTTCTGGGTCGCCCTGCTGCTGCAGGCCGGGCTGGCGGTGGGCCTGGGATGGTTCCCCCTGGCCGGGCCTGCCAGCGAGGGGGCGGCGGCCTGGAACCTGCCGGCCCGCTGGCTCGACGGACTCTGGCACATGGCTCTGCCTGTGTTCTGCCTGAGCTACGGCAGTCTCGCCTTCGTCGCGCGCTTCGCCCGGGCCAACCTGCTGGAGGCACTGGCCAGCGAGAGCGTGCGTTCGGCCCGCTCCCGCGGCCTGGGTCCCGGCCGCGTCCTGTGGCGGCATGCCCTGGGCCAGTCCTGGATCCCGTTTCTCACCCTGGCGGGCCTCCTGCTGCCGACTCTGGTCTCCGGTAGTGTGCTCATCGAGCGCATCTTCGCCTGGCCGGGCCTGGGCGCCCTCCTCTATGAGAGCCTGTTCACCCGGGATTACCCGACGATTCTGGGGTTGACCGTACTTTCCGCCACTCTGGTGGTCGCCGGGACGCTGATCACCGACATCCTCTATCTCCTGGCCGACCCGCGCCTCAGACGACCGGCAAGAGCATCATGATTCCCCGCCGCAAGATGAGACTTGGAACACTGGCCCTCATGGTGCTGGCGGCGGTGGCCCTGGGCGCCCCGCTGCTGGCCAACGACAGGCCGCTCATCCTGCTGCGGGGTGAGGGCTTGCAGTTCCCGGCCCTGGGCGAAATTCCACTGCTGGGACGCCTCCTGGAGCAACCGGGCTGGAGCCGGCGGGACTGGAGTCTCCCGCAACAGTCAGAACGCTGGCGCCTGGCGCCGCCGATTCCGTACTCCTACCGCCAGGTGTCCCTTGCGGACCGTTACGCACCGCCATCCTGGCGCCACATCCTGGGGGCCGACGCCCTGGGCCGGGATCTGGCGGCCCGGGTCATCCATGGGACCACCGTGTCCCTTCAGGTCGGCCTTGTCTCGACATCTGTAGCCCTGGCCATCGGTGTCCTCCTGGGGGCGCTTGCGGGCTTCTCGGGACGGGCCGCCGATTTCGTGGTCTCTCGTGGCATTGAGGTGGCCCTGGCATTTCCCACATTCTTCCTGCTTCTGGCGGTGCTGTCGTTTCTGCCGCCGTCGGTGCCCCTGCTGGCCGTGGTCATCGGGTTGACCCGCTGGCCCAGCCTGGCCCGGTACACCCGCGCGGAGGTCATGCGCCTGGCGCGGGCCCCTCTGGTGGAGGCGGCGCGCGCTGCCGGCGCGGGACCGGCACGGGTCCTGTTCCTTCACATACTTCCCCACTCCTTGACACCGGTCCTGGTGGCGGCAACTTTCCAGATGGCCGGAGCCATGCTGGTGGAAGCCGGCCTGTCGTTTCTGGGATTCGGGGTACCGGAACCACTCCCCTCCTGGGGAGGGCTCCTGAGCCAGGCCCAGGGCAGCGGTCGCTGGTGGCTTGTACTTTTCCCCGGCCTGGCCCTGACCCTGGCCATCACCACGATCCAGACCCTGGGGGATCAATACCGGGACAAGCTGGACCCCCGCCTTTCCCGTCTGCAGCCCTAGCAGCAGCCGTTCACCGGCCTATATTGTCGGTGCCATGCCTGCCCAGATCCCATCATCTCCACCCCTCCGCTGCTTCTGCCGTGATCTGGGGCTCGCTTTCCTGGCCTGCTTCTTCGCCCTCCTTTTTCTCCTCCAGCCTTACAAGGTGGAAGGAAGTTCCATGCTTCCGGCCCTCCTGGATCAGGAACGCATCCTGGTCCAACCCTGGATCCCCTCTCCCGAGACGATCCGGCGGGGCGATATCATCGTGTTCAAGGCCCCCCATACACCTGGTAAGTCTTTTATCAAGAGAGTCATAGGGATTCCAGGGGACATCATCGAGCTGCGCCGGGGCGAGGTCGTGATCCATGGCCGACGGCAGGCGGAGTTCTTCCTCCCGGCAACAGCGGTCGGAACATCCTTCGGACCCCATCGGGTGGGCGAAGGACTTTATTTCGTTCTGGGAGATCACCGGGCCATCTCCAGCGACAGCCGGCATTGGGGCCTCGTCCCTCATGACGCCATTCAGGGCAAGGCCGTCCTGCGCTACTGGCCACCTTCTTCGTTCGGCTTTCTCTCCTGATTCACCTCGCTGTCACGGCCAAGTGATTGGCATATAAAGCCTTTAGATACAACAAATTATAGCTCAATCCGTGAGTTGGAGCGCGGCTTTGCAGTCCGCCGTACCGCAGAAGAGATGGACGCTGCATTGTCACCGCTCCCATGTCCCCGTAAGAAAGGAAAGTACGTCAGGGGATAACGCGTTCCGGAAGGCGGGGTTCCGGAGTGGCACTGGGGAGGTTCTGCAACCTTGAAGGCCTCACGACACGGCGCGTCTGCGCGCCAGAAAGCCATGCTATTCCGGCATTTTTTGCTTGACTCGGCCCGGAGTCCCCGTATAATTCGGCGTATTACGAAAACTGCCTTAATCAGGCATCACCAGGTCGGGGATTTCATCCGGCCATGGAGGGGGAGGTGAGAGCCGTGGTGACTCCTGCGACCTGTCGCGTCGTAGTCGGAGGACCCCGGCCTTTTTCTGTCTATTCTCATGGGCCCTGTGGCCCACATTGTCTTATCGAGTCTTCTTTGGTTTCCGTTTTTCTGTTTAACCCATCCCACCGCTCACAAGAGGATTGAATCGTCTGCGGTGGGTTTGTTTGTTTTTCTCCAGGAGGAGGTCACATGCACGTTAGGTTTCGCTGGACCTTTCTGCTGACCCTCGTCGCGGTTAGCTTGGTCGCGGCCCCCCTTGCGGTTACGGCTGCTGATCTGGGATCCGGTTTTCGGTCCCTGCAGCTCCGTAGCAACTCGGACGAGCCCGGCAAGAGCGACGCAGTTGGCGCCAAAATGAGTCCGGTCGTTATGTATGACCGCTCATTCGCGCCGGTCATGGAAAGCCTCAACTCGGGCACCCGTCTTACCGCCAGGCATGGCGGTGACTGGTTCGCCACCCCTTCGGGCTACATTAGTCTGAGCCGTCTGGACAATAGTCCGCAAATGTTCCGCGCCGCGCTCGACACGGCCATCAGCAAGGACGACGTCGCTCTGGTCCATTTCGGCGACATGCCCATGGACTCGGTGCGCAACGCGCTGAAAATGGCCGGGGTCACCCCGCTGGGCGAGGTGCCCAACAGCGCCATTGTCGTCACCGGCATTGATGAACTGGCCGCTGCATCGCTGGCTCGCGCTGGCGCGACAGTCACAGCATGGCCCGCGGGCTTCTTCATGTCTGACGATGTTGGCATCACGCCGGTTTCGTCGGCACTCACGGCGTTGAACCCGATCCTGGACATGCAGGCTTCGGTGTTCCCCGGCGCCGACGAAGGCCTCGTGGTCAGCCGTCTTGAAGCCATGGGAGCCAGTGTTCAGGGTTCCTTCAACGGCGTCATCTCCTTCACCATCGACATCGCTGACCTGCGCGCCGGCCTGGAGACGCTGACCGGTAGCTGGATTCGCGCCATGAGCGAGAGGATGATGATCTACAGCGTGGACGAGGACACCGACTCGGGCATCGAGATCGGCAGGTTCCGCGGTGGTGACCGGCCTTACAATGAGGCCGAGATCGACGGTGCCTCACAGATCATCGGTATCACCGACACCGGTCTCAGTGTGGACGCGTATGTCTTCGCCGAGAGCA
>SMYD01000087.1 GCA_004356015.1 Acidobacteriota bacterium
CGATCTGATCGCCCTCTTCTACACCGGAGGTTATCTCGATGTTCAAACCGTCGGACAGGCCGATTTCCACATTGACCCGCCGAGGCTCTTCTTCAGGTGTTTCCGGAGGGAAACGAACATATGTCTTCTGCTCATCCCCCTCACCCTCGAACTGCACCAGCCGCTCCGGCAGCACCAGGATATCGGTTCGCTCCTGGATAATCAGATCGGCGTTGGCCGAATACCCTGCCCGCAGGAATACGGCGCTCTGGGGATTCAGTTCGATCTCCACTTCGAACAGCTTGGCGTTGTCCCGCTCTATGGCCTGAGGGGCGATGCGGGTCAGGCGGCCGGTGATCTCGGCATCCGGCAGGGCCCCGATCTTCAGCCTTGCATCGAGGCCAACCTGAAGCTTGCCGACATCGATCTCGTCCACGGTACCTCGGAAAATGAGGTCCCGCATATCGGCAATGGTGATCAATTCGGTCCCCTCCTGGAAGGTGGTCAAGGGCACTACCGGGTCACCCGGATTCACCAGCCGTCGCAGAACGATCCCTTCCGCCGGCGACCGGATCACCGATTCCATCCTCCGGCCCCTGCCGCTGAGTCGCCCTTCCCGGATCAGCGCCAGGTTGTCCCGAGACCGCTCCAGCTCGATTCCAGTGCGCTCAAATGCTTCCTGCCGGGCGTCCACCACATCCCTCGCAATGATGCCCTGCTCAGACAGGCTGCGGGTCCTGTTCCAGTCCCCCGTGGCCCGCTTGAACGCGGCCTCGGCGATCTGGACCGTTCGTTCTGCCTCCACCAGTTCCATGGGGGTGGGATCCGGCGTGATCTCGAGCAGCGGGTCCCCAGCCTGGACCAGGTCGCCAACCTCCACTACCGCAATCTTGACAATCCCGGAGATCTTCGACTTGACGTGGAATTCCATGCGTGGCTCGATCTGACCTACCGCCACCGCCTTTTCTGTGATTTCCCCGCGGGACACCTCGATGAGTTTGAACAGACTTTCGTTCGTCTCGCGTCCCTGAAGCCAGGCGTATCCACCCGCCCCCACTCCTGAAATAATCGCCAGAATAACGAAAATCTTGATTATCCGGCCCATGATGCACCTCCAGCCTGCGTAAGACGATCGTCGCTGCCCCTCGCAATATATCTTACACAGTTCTCAAACGTCCGGAACCATGGAATGGTTCTCCCCGGGGAAGAAAAACATGGTCTACCAATGCATCACCCTGCAGCGCCATGATTGCTTTGCCGCCGGAGTTGGGGTCAGCGCTGCGCGGTGCCCACCCGGACCAGGAAGCGGCCAGAGATGGTCACCTTCCCGCCGCGGGAAACACGCGATCGGTTCCAGACATCCCTGGCGCCCGAGAACCTACCGGGCCTGACCTGTGGGAGTCTACGCGCGCCGATGAGCGGTGCTCCCGGACGACCCTGGTCAAGAGATGGCGGGACATGTTGTAAAATACAATTCCAATTTCCAGAGGAGGGCTCGTGCCGTTTCATCCATTTCGCCGGTCTTGTTTCAAGCTCATTTTGACCATGACAGCCACCGCCCTGCTATTAACCCTTGCCAACTGCCGCGAGAAGGATTCGGCACCGACCCGGGAGCCCCTGCCAGCCCCTCCGGCCACGGCTGGGGCTGCTGAAACCCCCCAGGTGGAAGCCCTGCGGCGAACCATCGCCGGCAATCCCGATGATGCCCGCGCCCACCAGGCGCTCGGCCGGATTCTCAGCGAAGCCGAGCAGCATCAGGAAGCCATCCAACATTTTGAACGGGCCGTGCAGTTGAGCCCTACCACCAACGGACTCTTCAATCTGGCAATAGCCTTTGAAGCCGCCATGCACCTGAACGAGGCCCAGGCAACCTTCAAGAGGATCCTGGCCACCTCTCCCGATCATGAGCAGACCCTGCGCCGGCTGGGCAATCTGGAACTCGAGATGGGGCACAAGGAAGCGGCCATCGACTACCTCTGGCAGGCGATTCAGACCCGCCCGAGGAATGTCATGGCGTCCTACGACCTGGCTGCCATCTACAAGTTCTACGGCGAATACGAAGAGGCTACCGATCTGTATCAGACCATCGTCCGGATCGAACCCCGAAGTGCCGAGGAGCAGGCCGCGCGTGCCGACAGCCTCTATCAGATTGCGGCCATCGAAGTGGCCAGAGGCAAGAGTGAGCAGGCGGAGCAGGTACTGGCCCGACTTCTGGAACTCGTCCCCGACCACCCTAAAGCCCATTACACACGCGGCCAGGCCCTCATGCAACTGGACCGGACCGAGGAGGCCCAGCGTGAATTTGAACGGCACGCGCTCCTCTTGCGGCAGCGTCCCGTGACCAGCGGGATGGAATGAGCGCCCTCCCGTCCAGACAGAGGACTTCAGGGATCCACGCTGCCGGGCGCACCTTTGCGGCCCTGCTTCTGCTCATGGCCTCGCCCATGCCATGGGCCAGGGGTCAGGACAAACCGGCCGGACACCCGAAGATCATGTTTCGTGATGTTCTCTCCGAGGCAGGCATCACCTATCACAACGTCAGCGGCGGGACAGGGAATGACAAGGCATGGCTCACCGCAACCATCGGCTGCGGCGTCGCCTGGATTGACTATGATCTGGACGGAGATATGGACCTCTATCTCATCAACGGATCCACCCATGACCGGCAGCCCGGGAAGGGCGAGCCCAATCTTCTCTACCGCAACGATGGCGACGGCCGCTTCACCGATGTCACGGCCCAGGCCGGCGTGGGAGACAGGTCCTGGGGATTCGGCGTGGCCGTGGGAGACGTGGACAACGATGGTGATCCTGACCTGTACATCACCAACCTGGAAGCCAACGTCCTCTTCCGCAATAATGGTGATGGGACCTTCTCGGACATCACGGCATCCGCGGGGGTGGCAGGGACCGGCTGGGGGTCATCGTCTGCGTTTTTCGATATGGATGGCGACGGCGACCTCGACCTCTATGTGGGCAACTATATCGACTTCTCCACCCTGAGCGTCCCCAGGAAGGGCACCCCGGAGGCTGACAAACCATACTGCCAGTTCATGGGTATCCCCAGCGTCTGCGGGCCCCGGGGCCTGACACCGGCCCAGGACATCCTCTACCGCAACAATGGCGATGGCACTTTCACCGATGTCACCCGCGAGGCCGGCGTCTTCCTCGAGATTCCAAGGTATGCCCTGGGAGTCGTCGCCACCGACCTCGACATGGATGGGGACATGGACATCTATGTTGCCAATGACAGCGTGAGCAATTCCCTGTGGAAAAACAATGGCGACGGCACCTTCACCGACACCGGGATGATATCCATGACCGCCCTCAGTGCTGACGGCAAGCCCCAGGCGGGTATGGGAACCGACGCGGCCGATTTCGATGGTGATGGGTGGATTGATCTCGTGGTCACCAACTTCTCCCATGACCTGAACACCATTTACAAGAGCGTGGAAGGTCGCTTTTTCCTGGATCAGTCCAGTGTGATCGGCATGGGACCGACCGCCATGTCCCTTTCGTGGGGAGTTTCATTCCAGGATTTTGATCGTGACGGAGACCTGGACCTGTTCATCGCCAACGGGCACACCTATCCCTGGGTCGATGAGTCGGGCATGGGCACCTCCTTCCGCCAGCGAGACCATCTGTTCATCAACCAGGGCGGACGGTTCAAGCTCTTCTCTCCCCCGGTAGACGATGGCCTGGCCCAGGTTAACTCCTCCCGCGGCGCCGCCTTCGCCGACTTCGACAATGACGGCGATGTGGATATCGTGGTGACCACCATGGACGATTCGGCCGTCCTGTTGCGGAATGATTCCACGCTTCCCGGACATTGGCTCATGGTCCAGCTCACCGGAACCGTCTCCAACCGGGATGCCGTCGGCGCACGAGTGATTCTCTCAGCCGGAGGGTCATCTCAACTGAGGGAGCGCAAGGGTGGAGGCTCGTTCGTGTCATCCTCCGACCCCCGTCTCTACTTCGGCCTGGGGGATGCTGTCCAGGTCGACAAACTGGAGATCTTCTGGCCCAGCGGTCAAAAGCAAGTGATCCACGACGTGCCGGTTGACCAGATCCTCAAGGTCACCGAGCCCCGGGACAACCCCGCGGCTCCATCACCATGACCTGGCCGGCATGAGTACGCGACCATCCCCATCGACCCTCACCCTCTGCCTCCTTCTCATCCTGGGCGGAGCATGCTCCCTCGCCTGCTCCGGGCAGGTTGCCGGCGAGAACCGGCCTGACACAAAGGGCGAGACTCCATCCGATTCATCTCCGCGCCTGATCCTGCTGGTGATCATCGACCAGGCCCGCAGCGACTACCTCACTCGGTTTCGCCCCCTCTTCCACGGAGGCCTTGGCCGGTTGCTGGACAACGGCATCTTCTTCACTCAGGCTTATCACGAACATGCCCGCACACTGACGGCGTCAGGGCATGCAACTCTCGTCACCGGCCTGCATCCTGCCCATCACGGCATCATCGGGAACCAGTGGTTCGACCGGGAGCAGAGGGAAGACGTGTACTGCGTCGGCGACACTGTTCACGGCCGCTCTCCCGGCCATCTGCTGGGCTCCACGCTGGGTGACTGGCTCAAGAAAAGTGACCCAGCCAGCCTGGTCTACGCCGCCAGCGGGAAGGATCGCTCCGCCATTCTCATGGGCGGGCATGAGGCCGACGGCGCCTTCTGGTACGACCAGGCCACCGGCCAGTTCACCTCCAGCTCCTATTACGGCGACAGCAGTTCGTCCTGGCTGACAGCGTTCAATGACCGCAAGATTCCCGACCAATCGTTCGCCGCACCCTGGAGCCCGATCCCCCTGGAAGCCGACCTCAATTCCTTTGGCATCGTGAAACTGGATGAGGGCGCCTTTACCACCGGCTTTCCGCGCGCCCTTGGCGGCCCTTCCGCAATCCCCGGACCCGGCTTCTACACCGACTATTACGCCAGCCCTGCGGGAGATCGATATCTGGCGCATCTGGCCCGGGAGATCGTCCAGCGGAAGAGCCTGGGCAAGGATGATCATCTCGATCTTCTGGCTCTGAGTTTCTCTTCTCTGGATTCCGTGGGACATGCGTACGGCCCGGAAAGCCGCGAGGTCCTGGACACCCTGCTGCGCCTGGACCTTGTGCTGGGTGAACTGCTGTCTTTTCTGGATCGGGAAGTTGGAGAGAACCGAACCCTGGTGGCCCTGAGCTCGGATCATGGAGTTCTCCCGCTGCCCGAGCTGCACGCGGGGCTCCCTGAGAAGAGCCGCAGGTTCACCACCGGTGACATTCTCTGCCACCAGGCCGCAGGAGCACGCCTGCGCGAGCGGTTGGGTGATGGCGACTGGCTCCTGGACGATTTCTATCTGAACCCTGCCGCCATCGCCGCCAGAGGACTGGATTTGCACAAGGTAGCACGCCAGCTCGCCGACATCTATGAAGATTGCCCGGCCGTCCGCCGCGCCTGGACAGCCACGGATATGGAAGCAGGAGAGAATCACTCGGACGCGTTCTTTCAACTCTATGTCAACAATTACCAGCCGCAGCGCAGTCCGGACGTCATGCTGCAGATGAAGCCCGGCATCCTGCCCTATGCCCGGCCTGGAACCAGTCATGGCTCGCCCTATTCCTACGATACCCACGTCCCCGTTCTCCTGATGGTGCCCGGTTTCGGTTCAGGCCGGATCGAGGAGAAAATCCACACCGTCGATCTAGCCCCAACCATCGCGGCTCTGGTGGGTCTCAACGTACCCGCAGGGCTGGATGGGCGTTCGCAGGTCGACATGATGCAATCTCTCATGGACCTCTCCACCCGCACAGAAGCAGCGGAGTCCAGGAGCTCGCCAACGAGGTGAAAGACCGGGGCAGATGAACCGCGGCGCCGGGTCAGGAGGAAGACGGCACCAGCCGTTTGTATTTCTCCATGAAGCGGTGGTCGATCCAATCCTTGAGGGAAAACGCCCAGCGACTGTGGACGATGAAGCCTTTGTAATGCAACAGGGCCTTGCCGTCGCCCGTGTTCAGAATGGATAAAAATCCGTCCTGGGGCCGGTAACGCGGCGGCCTGCCGCCAAGAACGGCAGCCCGCAGGCTCTCCCAGAGAACAGGTCCCTGGCGTACGGCATAGACCCCGGCCTTGGGAGTATCAGGATAGTTTTCCAGGGTCACGCAATCACCGGCGCCAAAGACACGCTGGTCCGTGACCGAGCGCAGACCATCATCAACCAGCATGAAGCCCCGTTCATCCACCGCGAGGCCGGACGTGCGAAAAAGAGGATCGCCCACTGCACCAGTCAACCATACCGTGAGGTGAGCTTCAAGCCTTCGGCCGCCGGCAAGAAGAAGCGCCTCCGGCTCAACACCTGCCACCCTTGTGCCGGTCATGACCCTGATGGAACGGTCTGCGAATATCCTGAGGATGAGCCGGCGGAAACCACGAGGATATCCCTCCAGGATCGATTCCCCGGCTTCCACCAGAAACAGGTCCCGGCGGCGGCCCTCATCCCGCAGGAACGCATCCATGGCCAGGACGATCTCAACGCCGGCGGCACCACCTCCCACCACACCTGCATGGTACGCCTTGCCGGCCCCCTCAGACTCGCTCTTTGCGGCCGCCAGCAGGCGGTGGTGCAGTTCCACGACCCGGGACATGGGTTTCACCACGGAAGCATGGCTTGCCACTTCAGCGGACTGGCTGCCGGCGGGCCTTGAGCCCACGCCGAACGAAACCAGGTCGTAAGGAACGCGGGTGCCATCTGTGAGGACAACCGCCTGATCCGCCGGGTGCAGGCTGGCCACACTCCCCTGGCGAAACACTCCCCCCATGGCAGATACCAGGGGCTCCAGCAGGAAGCGAACGGACTCTTCGCGGTACTGCCCGGCCAGAAAACCCGGCACCATGCCCGAGTAGTGGTGCTCCGCGTACGCGGAGATCATGAGCAGCTCCACGTTGGGAAGCGAGCCTCGTCCGAACCGCCGCAGGACTTCGAGGTGAGAGTGGCCCCCGCCGACCAGCAGGAGACGCAGTCTCCTGCCGGGGTCTCTCATGCAGGTTCCGGCGGGGGTACCAGGCGCAGGACAATCTCGACCACGCTGCCGTCGGGAGGCAGGCTGCCGGGTTTCACGCGGAATCTGGTCGTGCCGTCGACCCAGTCCCTGATCGTATAAGCAGCGTTTCCGATCTTGCTCCCTGGACAGGAATAGAGGCATGCCACACAACCGGAATGCCAGATGGAGATATTCTCACGGTTCCCTCCCAGGCGCATTTTGAGACCCAGGCCGCCATCATCCAGCAGAAATGAAGACAATGTCTTCGGGTCGTCCCCACCCGGCAAGATCACGAGAATTTCCACCTGCGGACCACGAATGGCGACTTCCGGCGCAGCGTTTTCGGGTTCATGCCTGGCATCCCACGTTTCCATGGAGAGCCCGGGACCAGGCCGGGCCCCCAGGGACTCCAGCGCATCCAGAACCTGAACATCGGTCACACCCGCGACGAACAGCGACGAACCTGCCGAGCGGCCCCCCTCGAACACGATGGCGTGATAGCCCGGCATGCTGCCCTGCTCGAACCCATGTACGTTGACCACAGCCGGGAATCGGATCTCACCCTCGGAGATCGTCTGGATGCTGCTACCTGCCAGGGAGTCGGTGTTCGGCAAGGACGAACATCCACCTCCGGCAAGCAGGAGGAAACCAACCACCACTTGTGCTGACGGCCGCAAGAGCAGTCTCCTCGATTCACCAGATGACTGATTGAATCATGGAACCGGCTCATCGCCAGGCCCACACACATCATAACAGGCAGGCGAAAGATGACATTCCAGCGCCCATGAGGGGCCAGGCGCCTGTTCCTGAGGGCTCAGTCCACCTGCCTGTTTTCTGCCGCGACAGGCACCTACCGGCCCGTTTGCATCCGTCACAATCAGGAATAGATTTTTTAAGGGGAAAGGGGTCGTCCTTCCAGAGCATGAAGGACTGCAAACCCCGGGATATTGATGCGATCCAATGCACTGAAGAAATGCGGGGCCATCGCGGTCATGGCCGCTACCCTGGTCCTGACTGTGGAAGCCGCCGTGCTGACCACCATCACGGTGGACGGGGATATGAGTGACTGGGGAGCCGTTCTCTCCGATCCGCTCCAGACATCATTTGACGGGCCGGGCGGTACCCTGCCGGACCTGGATGCGCCGGTACAATCCACCGGCAGAGATCTGTCGACCTTCGCATGGACATACGACAGCAGCTATTTCTATCTCTATACCCGCCGCGTGGGCAGTGCCAAGAACAGGCAGATGTTCTGGTATTACCTGGACTTCAACTCCGACGGACTCATGAGCACAGGCGAGTTGGTGTTCCATGTGTCCTGGTGGGGCAAGACCCGCAAGACCGACACCTACCTGTACCAGTACAACGCCGCAGCCCCGGGCGGAGACCCTCTGGCCGATGCCATGGGCAGGGCTGACGGTTGGACCATGCCGGGGCAGATCACCGGCGGTACCCTCCTGGAACAGGTTCGCGGCGGCTCCACCTCAGGTATCGAGATGGAAGCCCGCATCGCCTGGTCCCAGATCGGCGTTTTGCCCGGGACACCTTTCCTGTTTCACACGGCATCTTCCAACAGCTCCAATCTGCCTACCCAGATCGATGACAACATGGGAGGCCCCGGCGGACTCCTAGGTTCGACGTTTCTTGCCGGGGTCATCATCCAGCCGGACAGAAGCCGCACAATCCTCTCCGCCGGCACAGCCTCCCTGGCCCATACCATCATCAACACGGGACAGGGCACGGACATCTTCAACCTGGCCCATGGGTCCAGCGGAGACTTCGCACCGTCCACTGTGAGCTATTACCAGGATCTGGATGGCGATGGCCTGCCGGGCCCAGGCGACATCGCTCTCACCGACACCGACGGTGATGGCAGCGTTGATACAGGCCCCATGGCCACGGGGATTCCCTTCAATCTCCTGGTGGTCATCACCGCCCCCGGCGGACTCAGCCAGAGCGATCAGGCCCTGGTCACCATCACCGCCTCATCTTCCGCGAGCCCACTCACCACCGACAGCGTGCTGGACACCCTCACGGTGTCAACTGCCGATATGACTCTGGTAAAATCGGTCAACACGGCTTCCACCGTGCCCGGGAAGCTGCTCACGTACACCGTGGTCTACACCAGCGCCGGTTCCACCGACGCCTACAACTCCGTCATCATCGATCCTGTGCCTGCGTCCACCGCATACGTGTCCGGCTCAGCGGTGGGGCCCGGAACAATCATCGAATTCAGTCATGATGGGGGAATCTCCTACGACGGACTGGAAACAGCACCGGTCACCCACATCCGCTGGACGATCACAACTCCTCTGGCCCCCGGAGATTCCGGCACTCTTTCCTTCCAGACCCTGGTCCCGTAGCGCGCCAGAACCTTTCCCTTTCGCCGGCCGTTCCTCCCATACGGCCATGGGTCCCGATATGCGAAACTGGGTCCAGGAGGATCGGGTGAATCTGAAAAATTCTCGCCCTGCGGGCTTGCAACGAGCGGCAGCCGTCATGGTGGCAGGCGTTCTGACCCTGCTCCCGACTCCGACCCAGGGGGCCCGGACCCAGCGCCTTGAATTGCGGCCCCTGGAATTGCATCTGGACGGGCCGCCGGTGGCCGTCATCCCGGGAGATCTCGATGGTGATGGCCGCATGGATCTTCTCATCGTCACCGCCTACACCTACTGGGGTGAGACCGGCTCCCACCGCACCGAGATGGTGGACGGTCGCATGTGGGAAATCGTCTCGGTCATTCCCACCCTGAAGGATCGGCGAGAAGTTCAACTCTACCTGGCCCAGGGAAACGGTCACTACATCCCTGCCGCGCCCCCCCAGGCACTGTCCTTCTCCATCCTCGCCTTCGACAGAGGACCATCCGGCCATCCCATCCTCGCTCTGACTCATGACGGGCTGTCGGACGTTCTCTTCGACCCTCGGGCCACCTCGGAGCCGCTTTCTTTTTCGCCTCTGATCCAGCAGGCCCCGGTTTTCTCGGGATCCAAATCGCTGCTTCCCGGCTACCGCTTCACGCAGGATGTGGACGGCGACGGGCAGGTGGATGTTCTATTGCCGGCGAGCGACGGCCTCTCGATCTACCTTTCCCGGGGCCAGGACCTGGTCCCAGCAGGCGAACCTCTCCTGCTCCCCGGCGACCGCACAGGCAGGGACGGTATTGTCTGGCGCAGCTATCCCCTGCCCGAGGTGCAGGATACCAATGGCGACGGCCTGCTCGATCTCGTGATCTACCACCCCCCGGAAGACC
>SMYD01000009.1 GCA_004356015.1 Acidobacteriota bacterium
AGGCTCCCGAAACACGAGTCCGTCCTGCGCCACCATGGCCAGAGTCGTGGGAATGAGAAATTCCTGGCTGGGAATGTGAGCATTGATATGCCAGCCTTCGAGAATATCCCCCACCACCGCCAGCATCCCTTCACCACCGGGATGAACGCCACTGAGCGAGACAAAAGCCGAGACGGCCACCACATCCTCCGGCGCCGGCAGGTCCGCCTCCTGCGCCCACATGGTCGGCGGCAGCAGCAGGACCGTGGCCAGCACCAGCAGGCCAGCCCGGACGCGGGCATTCTGGGAAGATCTGAGCATCTCGTCTCCTGTCACGGGAAACCATCTCCGGGAGGAGATTATTGCCCCGGCCGGGATTCCTTGCAAGACGGCTCCCCTTGCCCGAACCGGTGCCGGCACCTAAATTTGGCCATGAGGGCACATGCCGATGAAATCGATCTCCACCCGGGGCACAGTAACTTCCCTCAAGTTTCTCCTGTTCATCACTCTGATGGCCATGGGATCCGTGCGGGTGCCCGCCTCGGTGGGCCCTATCCCGGTGACCGACAGGGATCTGGCTGCCGCCGTCAGCACCACCCTGGACCGGGACCTGACCCTGAGCCGACTCCGGCTCACGGTCCATGCCAGCAGCGGGATGGTCACCCTCAGCGGCCGGGTCCCCAACCTGAACCTCCAGCGGGAGGCAGTCCGGTTGGCGGCGGGCCAGCGTGGTGTCCTCGCCATCGACGACCAGATCGAACTGAGGACGGGGGATCCCTCCGACCGCACCGTGCTCCTGCGCATCGAATCCATCCTGGCACTCCATTCCGACCTGAGGGCGCCCAACCTGCGCATGACGGTCGTCTCCGGGCGAGCCCTCCCCAGCGGCACCGTAGGGACCATCGGGCGCCTTCTGTTCCTTCAAGAACGCCTCTCGGGGATCCCCGGTGTGCGCCGGGTGGATCTCTCGGGAGTCTCCCTGGAAACGGCCCGCAGCATCCCCCGGAGTGACAAGATCCTGCATGACGCGATCCTGGCCTTGTTGAAAAACCCCCTGGTCTTCCCTGTTTCCGGGTACATCCGTGTCGATGTGGTCGACGGAGAGACCACCCTGAGCGGTGAAGTACCTCGCCTGATCGACAGCATGGAGGCTGAATTCGTGGCCGGCCTGGTGGGTGGTGCAGACAGGATCCAGAATGATTTGACCATCAACCCGCATCACGGCCGGACCCGGATCTGGGACCCTTCCCGGCCCTGATTGACGTGTCTCCCCGAACATGGTTCTGTAGCTGCAGCCTGGGAACAAGCCGGTGGCGAGGAGATAGCGGATGAAAGTGCGATCCATCCCGGTCAGGACGTGGGCCACGGCGCTGGCGGCCTTGCTGCTGCCCATGGCAGGACCCGTGTTCGCGGCCCAGGTGGAAGGCCGCATCCTGGGGCCGGCTGGAGTCACCCCCATCACCGGGGCCATCGTCACCTTTCATAATCTCGGTTCGGGCGCCAGCCAGGTTGCCGAACCTTCCGCCGCCGATGGCAGCTACTCTCTCGCCAACCTGCCCCCGGGGCGGTACGACATCGCGGTGCGCACCGGTCGAGGCCTTTGGCTAGCGAATCAGCCCCTGTTGTTCGGGGTCGATGAGGTCAAAACCCTTTCCTTTTCCCTGCGTGAGAAGGCTTACTGGGAAGGAGCCGACCAGGTCCCGCAGCGCACAACCCAATTCGAAGAAAATGTCGTGGGCGTCGCCGTGCTGCTGGAAAACGAGAACAAGCCCACCCCCACTCATCCGGGGCGCAGGCGGAATATACTCATAGGCACGGGGATAGGACTTGGCGTCCTGATCATCGCCCTTCTGGCCGGCGATAGCGGCAGCGACAGCAACGGCGAAGCCAGCCCCTTCGCACCCTAGCCGATCAGAGCGGCTGGTCACTCCGGAACGCCTGAGAAAGAGCTCATCCGGGTGACCATGGAACATCTCCGCAGGAATCGAATGCGGGCAGCCGGCCTGCTGCGCATCGGTGTCCCCACCCTGCAACGCAAACTGCAGCGTTCTGGTCTGGGCACCACGGGCCGCCGGGCGGCCGGCTAACCAGGCGCCGCGCCTTTGCCGGTGATGGCCTGGATCGTATCCGCCACCTCTTCCAACTTGAATGGCTTGCGCAGGAGCACCGCCCCGGTGTCGTCCAGAAACGTCCTCAGGTCCGGGCGGTCCAGGTCACCGGTGGTGAAGATGATGCGGCTCGCCATGGCCGGTCGTTGCTGGCAAACCTCATGGTAAAGCCTCCGGCCATCCATATCCGGCATTTTGAGATCGATGAGCATGGCATCGAACTCCCGTTCGACCACCAGTTCAAGTGCCTGGGCGCCGTTATCGGCACGGGTGACCTGGAACCCGGAATCACTCAGCAGGTCCTCCAGGAGATCCAGAACCACCGGTTCATCATCCACCAGAAGAACCGCCGATGGCAACGACGGGTCTCGTATTTCCCGATCGGTGATCTGAACCACAGCCTGATCGCCGCGGGAAACGGGCAAATCTACCAGGATCCGGGTTCCCGGCTCGGCGTCCTCAGCGACGATGCTGCCACCATGCTCGGTCACGATCCCATAGGTGACAGCCAGGCCCAGACCCGTCCCCCCCTCCGGCCGTCTGGTGGTGTAGAACGGCTCGAAGACGCGCTCACGCAGGGCAGCAGGGATCCCAGGGCCGCGGTCTTCAACTTCGAGTCTCAGGTGGCCTTCCCGGAATGCTGTCCGCACGACAATCTGGCGACGATCCGGGGGCACCGAGGCCAGGGATTGCAAGGCGTTGGCCAGGAGATTGGCCAGAACCTGTTCCATTTGCCCAAAATCAAAAAGACCCTGCGGGAGATCGGACGCCAGCTCGGTGCGGATATCCACACCGGCCTTGGCTGCTGCCACTTCCAGCGCCTGCACACTCCTGATGACCACGTTGTTCAGGCTTTGGGGGCGGCGATAGGCTGGGCGCTTGCGCGCGAAACAGAGGAGGTTCTCCACAATCCTGCGGCAGCGGAGTGCTTCGTGCTCGAGCTTCTTCAGACGATTCCTGCTGCGCTCGTCGGGAGCCAACCTGAGCAGAAGCTCGGTGTATCCCAGCAGCCCGGTCAATGGATGACTCAGTTCCTGAGCCACCCCTGCCACGATCTCACCCAGGACGGAGAGCCTTTCCGCATTCTGGACCTGCGCCTGCAGGTCCACTTTTTCAGCCTCAGCCCGTTCCTCTCCGGTCACATCGGTCAGCAGGAGTACCAGACCGCTCTCAGGTTCCTCGCCCTCCTGCTGGCTTCTGGCCACCGCGATGATGGCGCCGCCAAACTGAAGCCTGGTGGTTGGATGCGAGTCGGAAGGAGCCACCAGAGAGGCGACCTCCTCCCTGGAACAGAGGAGGACCTCCTCCAGATTCGAGTTGACCAGGGAATTCTCCTTCCGGCAGAGCATGCGGCAGGCCGCCGGATTTGCCTCAAGGACGACGCCATCCCTGGAGACCCGCAGGTAACCCTCACTGAGAGAACTCAGAATGGCGTCCTGAGACCGGCGCTCTTCCAGGAGCTCACTGACCACCTCCCGGCGATGCATCCTGTCGAAGCCGCGATGGGTGGTCTCAAGCCGGCCGGTGAGCAGTTCTTCCAGGGCGGCGGTCAGATGGGCCATCATGGCCTCAGCCTGCATCTTCGCCACGAAGGCGTCCGCCCCTATCCCCTCGGCATCGTCGATCTCATCCTCACGCAACCCCGAGAGGATGATGACCGGCAAGTCGGAGGTTGCGGGAGATCCCTTGATCTGCCTGCACGCTTTGGCGCCACTGAGGCGAGGCATGACGAGATCCAGGATGACCGCATCGAAGTCGTCGCTCTTGAGGGCCTGCAGCGCTTCCAGGCCGTCTGCAACGGTCCTCACCCGGTGCCCGTTCTCCTCCAGGGCATCGCTGAGCAGCTTGCGGTAAAAGGGACTGTTATCGGCAACTAAGAGACGGGCCATGGCCGGTTTTTACTCCCTTGGCCTCCCGCACAGGGGCCTTCAGAAAAGCTAGTCCTGGCAGGCCGGGATGCAAGGAGAATGAGTTCGGGGGCAAGAAATCGAGTTTCCCCGGAAGCCCGTTTTCAAGGGTTTTTCGTCCCCGCCAACGCGGCATGTGCTAAAAACGCCCAGAGATGCGTTATTTTGCTTGACACCTCCCCAACGTGATGGTAAATCTTGGTTGCAAAACTTTGTCGGTATAGTTATTCATGTACTTCCGATCACAACTTTCTGGACCACAATAGGGGGAAAAGTCTCAGATGAAGAAGCCCTACGAGAAGCCAAGGATCATTTACTCTGAGAAGATGGAAGCACGCGCTGTGAGTTGCGCCAAAGCTGATGCCGCTGCCTGCGCACAGGGTCCGGTGACCTCGTAGCCGGAAAGCCCGCTTCTTCCTGAGTTTTTTTCAAATCAACCTCAAGAAAGAACCCCCAACGGGGGTTCTTTGCTTGGTCTTTTTGCGCTGGCACTCTTCCCCGGCGACTGGTTCGCCGACCTGTCTCTTATCGCACCGGTAGAATCCGGTCGAGCCGGGCGAGAGCTTCATCCACCATCGGTTGCTTTTCGTCCCGCTTCTCTCCCCAGTACTGCCTGACCACGGCTGCCCAGCGGCCCGCTTCCTCCTCACGCCCCTCGCGCACAGCCAGTTCGGCCAGGTGGACGTGGGCACCTAGCCAGATCCAGGGCCAGTAGAGCCTGTCCGCCGCCATCTCCGTGATCTCGCGGAACAATGCCTCGGCAGCGTCCAGATCGCCGCCTGCCAGGTGCGCGCGGGCGAGCGCATCGGTCAGGAGAGGAAGATCTGATATCAGCCCGCCGCCCAGGAGACGCACTCCCGCCAGATCTCTGGCCTGAGTCAGCAGCACCACAGCCTGATCCGTATCCTCCTGGGCCGCTGCCAGTTCGCCCTCGAGGAAAAGGGCCTGGCGACGCCAGAGGCTCTCATCCACCTTCGCGCCCCATTGACGCAATCCCGCCAGCACCTGGCTGGCCCGGCTGGTATCGCCGCCGCGCGCCGCCTGCACACCCAGGGCGGCGATGGTGTCAGGAAAATCCGGTGCCAGGTTGATCGCCTTGTTGAGCTGCTCGAACGCCAGCGCCGGGTCGCCATTCTCATGGAGAATCAGACCGGTGAACCAGAGCGCCACGACGGCGGTGTTGAAGTTGCCGGCTGCTATCTGCAGCTGGCTGCTATCCGAGAGACGTGAGAGGCCTGCATTGATCCGACCCTGGTAGATCTCGCTGGTGGCAAGGGAGAAAGGCGAACGCAGGTCCAGGAACTGCTTCTTGGCCGCCTGGACATCTCCCCGCAGCAGGAGCAGATTTCCAGCGGCCAGCCGGAGAGCGGGAGTGGAACGCGAGGCAAGACCTCTCTGCAGAAGACGTTCGACATCATCCAACCTGCCGAGGAACAGATCCACATTCACACTGACATCCAGCAGTCCAGGTTCCACCGGGTTCACCTCCAGACCTTGAGCCGCCACGGCCCGGGCGCGTTCCAGCTTGCCGGCCAGAAAGGTGGTGTTGGCCAGAGCCGTGAGGCCGGGTACAAAGCGAGGGTCGATGGCAACCGCGGTGGAGAAAGCCGCTTCGGCCTCTTCCATCTGCTCCCCATGGCTGTGAGCGAGCCCAGCGTAATAAGCCTGCTCCTTGTCACCGGGGTAGCGGGAGCGCAGTTCGAGGTAGACCGCCTGGGCCTTGTCCAATTCCCTGAAGATGAGGGCACGAAAACCCTCGATGGCCAGCCGGTCCCGGGTCGGGACATGCTCTCTCTTGGCCCAGGCCAGGGTGATGAAAGAGCGGGCTTCGAGGTCGTCACCCACGAAATAGCGCAGGCGCGCGGTGGCTTTCCGGTAGTGAGCCTGGGCAAAATCAAGGTCCTGTTCCGCTGCCACGCGGAACTTCTCCCCGGCCGCCAGGTAGCGCTGCTGGTAGTAGAGCACCTCGCCGGCCACGAACTCCCCGTATGCATTGAGGTTGCTGGTCGTCAGAGACGTGATGGTCACGGGCTCCGCCGGCCCCTTCACTCCCAGGGCACCCCAGACCGCGTCTCGCAGCCGGTCCACAGCAGCCGGCACCTCCTGTGCGTTCAAGGCGCTCTCGGACAGGATGCCCAAGGGTTCCTCGCCGGTTGTCGAGATCAATTCGGCCGTGAGCAGGAAGCCCTCTCCTTCACGGCTCACCCGGCCGAACAGGACAACACCGGCGCCGGCTTCGCGGCTTGCGCCAAGAACCGCGTCCTTCCCGGGGTCCCCGGCGCCGGCGCGCACACGCAAGGTGCGCGCCAGAGGCCAGACCACCGGACTCTCCGCCTGCCAGAGATCCCGGATCAACATATCCGCTATCCAGGGGTCCCAGAAGCGAAAGGCTTCATTGCCGGTGGCGTTCTCGAAGCCGGCCACCATGAGGGGACCACTGCTGCCCGGTGAGGAATTCTGCGTGCAACCGGCCACGGCTGCGAGGCTCAACAGGCTCGCCACTGTCGCCAACCGGACTGCGGAGTAGTATCTTCTGAGTCCCATCTGATCTCCCATCACGATGTTGCCGTAGGTGGCGCGGAGGTCGTGAATTATCCAGTTCACTTCACATGGTGTCAAGGAAGACACAGAAGCCCCGGGTGCGAAGTACATCGTCCCGGCCAGGTTATCCCCCATGAAGGAACGCATCACACACGCCATCAGCATTCTCAACAGCCTCGCCATGGGCGATCTGGAGCGCATCCGGCAACACCTTCAGGAGGTCGGGGCCAGCCTCGCCGCCGGCGGCGAAGCGGAACTGGCCGAGATGCTGTCAGAGGCGGAGAATGCCCTGGGCAGGGGTGATGCGCCCCTCTTCCGGAAACGTGTTCAGCACGTCGTCAGCCGCCTGGGTCACCTGCGCTGAGGCGGGGCCCCGGTGCGCCATTCAGCCGGGGGAAGCATCATCCAGCACCGGGCTGTGTTCTTCAGGTTCCTGTGCCAGGGTCCGGATGTCACTCTTATCCCCGACCTCCAGGCGGTAGGCGGAGATGATCTTCTCTTCCATGGCCAGGCGGGTTTCACTGTTCAGCGGATGGGCGATATCCCGGAATGTTCCATCCTTGCGCCGTTTGCTGGGCATCGATATAAAGAGGCCGCTGGCTCCACTGATGATCTTGATATCTCCCACCACGAAGCACTGATCCAGCACGATGGAGACGAACGCCCGGAGCTTGTCCTGGTTGACGGGGAAAACGCGGATGTCGGTTATTTCCATCGGCTGACCTCTCTGGTAACTGTCTCAGAGAAACCGGAATCGAGCCAGGTAGTTGCACCCGTCAAGTGTCCTGCCACGGTGGAACTCCCATCCCTCCCGGTCCTTCTCCTCCAGGGCCTCGGACAACTGCGGATGCTTCGCGAACAGCCCGAAGACCGTGGAGCCACTTCCGGACAGGCCTGCCACCAGCGCCCCTCCATTCCGCATCTCATCACGGACATCGGCAAGGTCGGTGTGCAGGCGGAAGACGTGCTGTTCCAGATCATTCCAGAACATGGGCACTGCATTCCTCCGCCGCAGCCGGCCCAAGGCTGGGCGCATCCTAAACCCGGCACCATCCAAAGTCAACGATTCTCTGTCAAACAGACCATAAACCTCCGCCGTGGGCAGAGAGAAGGGGGGCACCGCGAGGAGCACGTGGAGCGCCGGCAGAGGTGTCAGGGAGTGCAGCCTGTCCCCCCTGCCCACCCCGCGGGCCAGGCCGCCTCTCAGAAAAAAAGGGACATCTGCTCCCAGCCGGCGCGCGATTCCCAGCAGGACCCTGTGGGATAAACCCAGGTCCAGGGCCCCGTTCACCAGCAGAAGGGTGGCGCCCGCATCGCCACTGCCACCACCCAGGCCACCGCCGGCGGGGACCGTCTTGATCAGGCTCAGGTGGATGCCTGCCTGGGGCCGCCCATGGCGCCGCAGGGCTGCGTCTCGCAGCAGCTTCAGGGCCTGATGTACCAGGTTGTCCTTCCCGCGCGGTATCTCAGGGGAGCCCTCCACCGCCAGTGTCCATGCCTCACCCCTGGCGGGCTTCAGCACGAGTTCATCCCCGAAATCGATGGCCTGGAGAACAGTGCGTACCGGATGATAACCGTCAGCAGCTCGCCGACCGACGCCCAGGTGGAGGTTGATCTTGGTGGCCGTCCTGACCCGCCAGAGTGTCAACGGGTACCGCCGGGGTCCGGGATTGCGCCCATGGGGAGGATCTGCGGGAGAAGGTCCGGTGTGAGCATGCGACAGTCCTCCGGCAGCGCAGGCAGGAGGCTGCCCCTGGGCGGTCCGGTCCCGACCCGGTCCCGCACCTCCAGATCCAGACGAAGGTTCCTTGCCGGGACGCTGAATTTCACCCGGCCGGGGAACCCCGGTCCACTCTCAGGTGGCTGTTCCCGCCAGTCCGGGTATTCCACCAGCAGGTCCGTGCCCGCAGGATCCAGGCGACGTCCCCGCAGGGCCATCCCATGGCGCTCGGACAGCAGTTCGGCCTCCCAGATCACCCCTAGCGGGTCCACGGCCCTGACCAGAAGACGGTCTCCCGCCCCCGGCGCAGGACCTTCTCCCGCAGCCATCTCCATGGGGGGATGGCGCAGGGAGAGTATTTCAACCCTGTCATCGCGATAGACGTGCCCGGTCAGCAACGGGAGAAGATCTTCCGGCGGGATGGGCAAGCCCAGCAAGCGCTCCATGAGTGCCGGTGTCGCGGCAGCCGACAGGCATTCGCCGCGGGCCGGCCAGACCACGTGGAGACGTCCCTCGCGCACACCCAGGCTCATCAGAGTGGATCCGCTCAGGGGATGAAAGATATCCAGGCGAAAATCAGGCGGCAGGGCACCGAGGCCGGCCCGAAAGCGGCCTTTTTCCTTGCCGCTCCGCACCCGGCCCTTGATGTCCGCTCTGAATGGCATGAGGGGCGCCCGCCGCGCCGCCAGGGCCACTGCATCCCGGGGAAGCGCGGGCAGGCGGGGACGGCGGCCTGCACCGGCACAGCCTGCGCTCAGGAGCAGCACAGCGACCAGCCCGCCTGCCGCCATCCTGGTGCGGGCAGAACCTGAGCCGGCGCGTTTCACGGTCTCGCGGTGGACCGCTCCGCGTCACGCACCTTGCGACTGACGGCCGCGGGATCATCCGCCCCCAGTTTCAGCGATTCCCGCCAGTAGGAAAGGGCCAGGTCCAGATGGCCAGCCTCCTGCTCCAGATCACCAAGATGGTCCCGGATGGTGGGATCGTCGGCTTCATAGTTGACGGCGTTGAGGAGATGTTCCCGGGCTTCCTGCAGCCGGCCAAGACGATAGTAGACCCAGCCGAGACTGTCCTGGTAGGACCCGTTCTCGGGATCCTGTGCCACGGCCCGCTGCAGCAGGTCAAGGGCTTCATCCAGATTGCGATCGCCGTCGGCCCAGGTGTAGCCCAGGTAATTGAGGGCGGCCGCATGCTCGGGGTCAATTCCGATGGCACGAAGCAGATAGCGTTCCGCTCTTTCGATCTCCTGCCGGCGCTCCGCCTGAGCGCCGGCGTTGAACCAGGCGTCGGCAACCAGAGCACGCGTACCGGCGCCATCGCCATCGCCAGCGGCGGCTGCCGCCAGGCGTGCATCCAGGATGTGACCGGCCTGCTCTTCATCCCCTGTCTGAAGGAGAATCTCCGCCTCGAGGATCTGGAAGCGAGGGTCCTGGGGGAACTGCTCCCGCCCCTTACGCACTTCGCTGAGAGCCTTTTCATCGCGGCGCGCGAAGATGAGCGCGCGCGCCCGCAACAGGCCGAGACCGGGCGCCGGCAAGTCCAGGTCATTCCGACAGGCATCAAGACCGCGGGCAGCGGCCGCGTACTCCTCCAGTTCCATCCGGATCAGGGCAACGCGGGCGCAGAACGTGGAAATATCGGTGCGGCGCGGATCATCCGGATCTTCCACCTTCAACAGCAGATCCAGCAACTCGCTGTAGAGTTCCAGAGCGGCACGTGGATTGCCGAGCCTTTCCTGAAGCTGGGCCATGCGAAATACAACCTCGGTATTCTCGGGATCGCGCACATGCATCTGCTCGAGGGTTTCCAGAGCTCTGGGCATCTGCCCGGATCGCTCCTGGGAGAGAGCCAGATAGTAGAGACTGTAGGGCGACCCCGGCTCTTCGTTCAGGGCCAGATTGAACATTTCGATGGCGTCGGGATATTGATGAAGATGAAAATAGGCTTCGCCCATCTTCTTGTAGAGAGATCCATCACCACCTCGTATGGCGAGGATCTTTTCCAGGAGTGGCAGGCTGCCGGCGAAATCACCGCGCAGGCGCTCTATGTTGACCAGTGTTTCCAGCGCCTGCAGCGAGTCGGGCACGGTATCCAGAATCTGCTCCAGCGCACGTTCCGCGCCGTCATAGTCTTCCAGTTGAATATGGGCCCGGGCCAGCAGGAAGAGGGGGTTGGGCGCCGGGGCCGCCTGTGTCTCCAGGTAGCGCAAGAGGAAATCAGCCGCCCGGCGAAACTTCCCCTGCTCGAAATAGAACCGTCCCAGGGTGAGAAGAACGTCGGGGGCATCTTCGTTCTGGCCACGAAGGGAAGCCTCCATTTCGTCCATGGCACGGCGGCGGTTGGCTTGCGAATCAATGCCCCGGCGGGCGCGTGAGTAATAGAGATGCGCCAGGACGGTGTGGGCTGCAGAATTATCCGGCTCCATGGCCAGAGCCAGCCGGGCCGACTCTTCCGCCGCCGGGTAATCCCGGATGATCATATACGTGGCGGCCAACTCCGCCTGAATGCCGGCCGATTCCGGATCCGCAGCGGCAGCCTCCCGCAGAAAAGCCACGGCGGCGTCGTAGCGCTGCTGCTGCTGGGCCAGCTTGGCCATGGCAAAATGAAAGTAGGCTTCAGCGCCCTGCAGTTCCTGCTTTTCCGGGGCGCCCGCGGCCAGAGGGACCCCGTTGACGGCCATGGCCGGCGAGGCTCCCATCAGGGCCAGGGCCAGAATAGGCAGCAGGCAGCGGCGCCACGGGGGCACGTACCTAGAAGATTTCCAGAAGCGCATCGCCATGAGGATCCAATTCTCCAAGAAAAGATAGCAATTCGGTGAGGGGACGTGCCCAGCCTTCACTCCACAGCTGGCGCAACAGGTCGGCCCCCTGGCGGCTGCGCTCCCAGCGGTGTCCCCAGCGGCGCAGCAGGACGTGATCCAGCAAGGCGGCCAGATGCTCGTCGCGCAACATGGCCGGGGCAGTCGGAAGGCCGCAGAGTTGTGCCATGGCCGCCGCCGAGTCAGCCGGCCAGGACGCCAGCCAGCTCCAGCCTGGGGGGAGCAGACCCGGGCGCCCCGCGACGCTTGCCTCAGCCAGATCCAGGAGACGCGCCGCCAGGCGTTTTCGCGCCTGGCCGGTCACGATTTCCTGCCGTGATCCGGTCACTCCCACGGATTCCAGCCAGGACGGCTGAAGGAGACGCCGCGCCCACAGACGACCGTACACTCCCGCCCCCCCTCCTCCAGGCAACCAGCGGTCTTCAGCCACCAGGTCCCGTGGCAGGTGGGCAAGGGCCAGTGCAGCGCCTGCGGCCTGGAGCTGACCCTCCCAGGCCTCCAGCCCGGCGCCGGGCTGGACGACAAGGTGAATGATCTGAGGAATGGCCTCGGGCAGGCACCCGCTCTCAAGGCCGGTGGTCCGCCGGATCTCTCCATCGCCCCGGCGCAGGAAGCCGGCCGCCTCGATCAAGCTTCGCCAGACAGCATCTTCGCGGCCGGCCGGCAGAGCCTGCCTGAGTTCCCCTGAAGCCTCTCCGCAATGGCGCCGGAGATCCTCCAAGCCGGCGCGCTGTGCCAACAAGTTCCGGCATACGGCGTCATCCCCGGGAGAAGCATTCTCGTCCTCCCGGTGCTCCCCGGCAGCCGCCAGGGCCAGCGCCTGCTCCATGGCGGCTTCATTCTCCCGGCCGGCATCACCGAGGCGGCATTTCTCCAGGCTCAAGGCCAGAGCCCGGCGCTCATCCCGGTCCTCCCGGCGCCGACAGCCGGCCAGAATGAATCGCGCCCACCGTCGCTGCCCCCCCCGAGCGCCGCGGAACGCTTCTCCAACATCGTCAAGAGTCTGGTCCCTGAACAGATCGGAGAACTCATCATCCACCGCCGGCAGGGGCGCCAGACGTGCCTGACCCCATGCTTTCCGTTCCTCCCGGGCCTGCAAGCGATGGAATCCCTGCAGTTGCTCCCGCAGGGAATCTGGTGTCAAGCCGCTTTCTCCTTGGCTTCCTTGTCCAGCAAGTACCGGATGGCTCGCTGGAGTTGCTCCCTGGAAAGTTCAAGGGACGAGCGTTCGGGAGTCTCACCGTCCGTGGCAGGCTCGTTCTCATCGTGACCGATTGGCACATCGGGAGCCAGGCCCTCTTGATGCCAGGTCACGCCCTTGGGGTCGAGGTAGTGTCCCACGGAAAGAATAATCGACGAATCATCCGGCAGACGGATGAGCCGCTGCAGGGAGGCATTACCAAAGGTCCGTTCACCCAGGAGCTCAGCCCGCCCGTTGCGGCCCAACGCCGCAGCGATGATCTCCACCGGACCGGCCGAGAGGTGATTCACCAGGAGTGCCAGAGGCCCGTCCCAGACGGTGCCGGCTCGCGCCGACAGAACTCGTTCCTCCTGACCCCGTTCATCCACTCGAACGATGACACCCTCGTCCAGAAAGAGATCCGAAAAGGCCACCGCATCATCTTCCTGCCCACCAACCACGTTGCGCAGATCCAGGAGGACCTTCTCCGTCCCCTCGGGTGGCTTGCGCAGCAGACGTTCGAGAGCTTTCACGGTGCCGGGCCCCAGTGCCATCGTCTGCACGGTGACCACCAGTACGCCACCAGGGTCCAGCGTGGCGTACACCGGTTCCAGCGCGTAAGGAACCAGTTCCAACTCGACTTCCCTGCCCTGGTGGTCCCCGAAGAGATTCAAATGCAGCCGGGTATCCGGGGTCCCGGCCAGAAGGTGGCGCACTTGAAGGTCGCTCATCTCACGGGTCGTGCGGCCATCGATGGTACGGATATATTCACCCGCCTTGACGCCCGCCATGTCAGCCGGCCCACCCGGCATGATGCGCACCACATAGGCATACCCGCCCCGCTTGGTGGTCTCGACACCAGCATCGATACGACCATCATGAGCAGCGAGGACATCCCGGGTCTCCTCAGGATTCAACCAGCCACTGTGGGAATCCAGACTCGCCAGCATGCCGCGGAAAGCCCCTGCCATCAGCTTTTTCTCGGTCACGGGATCGACATAGGAAGTGTCCACCAGATGGAGGACTTCCGTGAAGGTGGTCAGATCGTTGTAGGTCTGCTCCCTCTGCCCGTCATCACCGACCAGTCTGCCCGCGAGGGTGAACGCCAGGACCAGGAACGAGAGGGCAACCAGAGCGACTCTATGTCGTCCTATCCGCATGTTCATGCCTTCCGTGTCTCCATGTCACCAAGTATGAGTCTACACCAGGCAACCGGCAAACGCCGGGGGCTCAGATACCGGGAGAATGTCCCAGCCAGCCTTCCGGGTCCTCGGGAGTCCCTTCCCGGCGGATCTCGAAATAGAGGCGCACCCCTTCCAGGGAGCCGCTGTCTCCCACCAGGCCCAGGAGCTGGCCCTGCCTGATATCCTGACCCACGGAGACGATCACGGCCGAGAGATGTGATTGAACCGTCATGAATCCGGCCCCGTGATCGAGAATCACGGTGCGCCCGTACCCCTGAAACCAGTCGGCAAAGATCACCTTTCCGTCGACGATGGCACGAACATCCGCACCGGCAGGGGCGGCGATGGCGATGCCATTGTGGGGCACCAGGGTCCCGAAGCGGGCATGGCGGCGAGGCCCAAAACCCTGCAGAACCTCGCCCCTGGCCGGCCAGGGCAGGGTCCCCCGGAGGCGCAACGGATCGGGGCCGTCCGGCGGGGCAGACAGGTCTCCGGCCAGAAACGCCTGCAGCCGTGCGGAGGCGCCATTCAGTTCCGTTGCCGCCTGGGAGAACAGGTGCGCTTCTCCACGGATCTTCTCCAGGCGTTCCTGATATTCACGCGTGGCTGTGGCTGCCGATTCTTCCCCTGCCCGCGCCTGCGCCATGGCCGCCTGCAGCCCCAGGCGCGCAGCACGGACTTCCCGGGCGGCGGTGACAGCCCGCTGGCGACTGCGTCGAGCTGCTGTGACCATCCTCCGATTCAGGGCCGCTGCATCGGTGAACGCCCGCAAGCCGGCAATGGCCATGCCGGGGCTCGGAGCGGCGGCCAGTGCGGCCAGCCGGGCTGTCGGGCCGAGCCGTTCCATCTGCCGCAGGCGTGTGGCGAGCTCCCGCTGCGCGCGCTGTTCGCCCAGCAGGGCCCGCGACTCCTCCTCACCCCAGGAATCGGCGGCGCTGCTCACCTGGTCCAGCGCTGTCCGGGCCACCCCGAGTTCGGCTGCGGCAACATCCCGGCGCGCGGCGAGTTCATCCAGCCGCCCGAGAATATTTTTCTCCTGCTCACCCAGACGCATATTCTCCTGGGTGAGGGCCGCGGCTTCCCGCCGCAAACGGCGCAGGCGCTCCCGCGCATCGTCGCTGCCTGCTGTGGCCAGCGTGGCCAGCATCAGAAGAGCGGGAAGGGTTCCGGCCACAACCCGCCTGCAGAGACTGCCGTTCATCACAGGACTCAGCGACCGCTCCCGGCCGGCAGCAGGGATTTCCCATCCAGCCCGGGGGGCGGATCCACTCCGACGCCTGCCAGCATGGTCGGCGCCATATCCACCATACGCGGCCCGTCCAGGCTCACCGGTCTGTTCATGAAGAGAATTCCCTTCACGAAGGATGGTTCCAGGGAGCAGTGGTCACCCGACCACTGCTTGTCGTTCTCGGTGATCACCTCGGGTGTGAACCCGCCCAGGGCCGTCTGCCATTCCACTCTGTAGTTGGGATTGTTGGCAGGCCGCAGGTCAGGGACGATGGCGGCGTTGAATTCACTGTACATCTCTTCCCTCTTGTAGACCTTGAACACGGGCTTGTCTCCCGTCTCGGGATCCACCAACGCTTCAAGTCCGGAGATGATGGCATCGCGTACCTGCTCATACTCGGCCCCGGGGCGCACGATCCCCTGGGGTTCACGGCCTTCCAGATTGATGTAAATCTCCCCGAGACCCATGGCGTAGGCCTTGGTGCGGGACCAGTCCACGTTTTCAAAGAAGCTGCCGCCGTGGAACAGGTCCTCGAGGGTCTTGGTCTCGCCGTAATACGGGACCGACAGGTTCATGAACCCGTTCTTCACCAGCCAGGTGTTGTAGTTCACGCCCCGGCGATACGACGCGAACCCATGATCCGAGCAGACGATGAAGAGAGCATCCTCGGGAATCAGTTCCAGCGCGCGCCCCACGATTTGATCCATCTGCTGGTAGACGATTTTCAGGGCATCCTTCAATTCTGCGGCCCGCACGGGGTCATGGAGCGGATGTCCCGTGTCTATGAGGCGCCAGAGCATGTGGGCGGCTCGATCCGGCCCGGTGAAGATCTGGACGTAGAGATCGCTCTCGCTCTCCTCGAGGAGAGCTTCCATCATCCTGGCAAAGTGGCTCTCGGTGTAAGCGACATCATCCAGAATCAGGGATTCATCGGCCAGGCCCGCGCTCTGGGTCCAGGTGTCGATGGCCCAGCCGATGGTCTTGTAGATACCGAACCGCTCCTCCAGCTTCTCGGACCAGCTGGGCGGGTAGGTGAACGGCACCGGGTGGAACTCAGGATGAAAGTTCACCGGCGCCAGATAAAGGTTCAACTCCGGCTCCACCGACATGAGATGGAAGCGGGCCGCTCCCTTCACCGGCTGCACTCGATCCACCAGCCAGTTCACAGGGAATGTGAACGGGACCATCTCGCTCCACTGGCCCACCTCCAGCGTGAGGGGCACTCCGGCCACCGTGACCGTGGCGGTCGCCTTGTCCTTGTCAACGCTGATGTGCAGCGGCAGGGTCAGAATCTTGGGCACGCCGCGAGCATCCAGACTCTCGCGCATGGCGCGTTCTGCCCGCCGCCGATCGGTCCGGGACTCGATCTCTTCCCCGGCCATTTTGATGGGATACGCGTAAAACGGCTTGTTGTCCGGTCCCTGAATATCGGTCTCGAAGGCACCGGCCTCGTCCAGAGTGCCGTCATCCAGCATGACCACGCGGATGGCGAATTCATTGTCGGCGGGATCACGGCCGGCATCGGTTGTATAGACCGTCGGCGTGCCGATGCCCCCACGCATATCCGGAACGCCCAGCCCGGAGAGCATGTACCCGCCCGGCAGGTCCGGGGCAGGAAAGGTGACCGGCAGGCGCAGGATGGTCGCCTTCATGCCCGCCTCCGCCATGATTTCCCACACGGCACGGCCCCTCCGCCCATTCTCCGCCCAGGGTGTGCGCTGCGGCAGCAGGCGCGAGAAAACGACATACCCCGGCCCGGCCAGGACCGCCGCTACGATCAGCCCGGCCAGGAGAGCGCGGCCCGCGCGCGCCCGCAGGAAGACCGACATGAGAAAGACCATGAGGCCCAATCCTGCTGCACCACCCACACCGAGATAGAGGGGGTTCTTGCGGCCGAACCCCACCTTTCGATGGGTCGGAGTCACCATGGAGAAGTCCGGCAGGTAAGTTCCTTCCACCCGCTTGAGGAAATCAAAGATCTCCGTTCGCCCGGGGTTCAGCCCGGTGGCAAACGATGACCACGAGACCGGTGTCTGGGGCGGGTTGGTGGGCATCAGGGGCGAATAGACACCGGTGTCACGCAGACGAGCGAGGTTCGGGAGATCGCCGCTGTCCATCCATTCTTCCACCAGGCGATGGTCGGCGCCGTCGAAGCCAAGAACCACAACCCGCGGACCGGACCTGCCATCGGCACCCGGCACCGGCATGGCACCCGCCGCCAGGAGGACAATCGCCAGTGTCGCCGCCGTCCTCAAAACAGTAAGCCCCTTCACCCAGCACTCCTTCCCGCGCCCCTGCCCGGCGTCGATACATGAAGTCGATATACTATTTGAGAGACGATCCCTCCCACAAGGCGGCTCCAGCTCGCCCGCTGCCACGGATCGCTCCCCGGTGCCTGGGTAAAGGCCAGGGCAGACGGAATCTAGCAAAATCGAGGTTGCCCCCGCATCTGTCTACTCGTATACATTGTGAGATGGGTCACGGTGGTGAGGTGTGCCTCGGGCCCTCTTCCGAAAGGATTCCCCATGCCGCGTTTCAGCCTCCCCCGTCGCGGAACCATCCTGCGCCGAGCCGCTCTGCTGGTTCTGGCCGGGGCCTGCATCGCCAGTGTCCACGCCACCACGGTGCAGCGCATGACCCTTCCCGATATGGTGGAACGATCCGACGATGTCGTCCGCGCCCGCGTCCTGGAAAACCTGGTGCGCACCGACCCGGTGACCCACCTCCACTGGACGGTGACTTCGTTTCAGGTGCTGGACACGGTCAAGGGACCCATGCGAGCCGGGGAGATCTTCGACATGGAGGTGATTGGCGGTGAAGCCCCTGGCTCGGGTTATGCGACGGTGGTGGCCGACGCTCCCCGTTTCAGGCGCGATGAGGAACTGGTCTTGTTCATTTACACAACCCGTGACGACCGCCGTCAGCCTGTTGGGTTCTTCCAGGGCGCCGTGCGACTGCGCCCCGGCGGCGCCGGGCTCTTGGTCGTCAGTGCACCAGCCGATCTGCGAAACGAAGTGGTTCATCCCGTGAGCACTGGCAAATCAGCCCTGCACATGGCCGGGACGCCAGCCCCCGTGGACGCCTCCCCGGCCGTGGGCCGCAGGCGTGCGCCTGACCAGATAAAGCAACGCACCGGCATCCTCTCGCCGGGCGCCCTCCCGGTGGACACCTTCATGGCTCGTCTGCGCGATCTGGCCCGCCGGGGCGGGGTTCGGCCATGAAGCGCGCCGGACTGTCCTTGACTCTGGCACTGGCCGTGGGGGCCTTCCTCATGCCGGCGCCTGTCCGCGGAGGCGGCAACATTGAAACCGTCAACGCTGCAGGCACGGAGATCATCAACGCCTTCTGGGATCCCCGCACCTTTCCCATCCGTTACAAGCTCAACGAGAATGCCGGCCTGGGCCTGACCATCGCCGTCGTCAAACCCCAGATCGATGCCGCCTTCAACCAATGGGAAGCCCTGCCTGACAACGTGCTGGACTTCGCGTGGGGAGGAACGACCGCCGTCAGCGCCATCGCCGCGGATGGCACAAACGCCCTCATCTTCAACCCGCCCAGCGATCCAGGCAACTTCGTGGCGGCGGCACCCTGCACCACCATCACCACCGAACAAGTCGTCACCGAACTGTCCGACGGGAACCCCACCAACGGCCTGGGCTGGCTCCGGGCCGGCGCCGTCAACGTTCTTCTGGCGCCGGTGGGCACCTACGCCCGCGGCACCAATATCGATTGCGACATCATCTACGAGGTCTTCGACACGACGTTCACCGCCGACGGCACGACCAACACCCAGGACATATGGGGCATCTCCACCCACGAGATCGGCCACTGGCTGAGCCTCTCCCACACACTCTTCCAGGAAGGAAGCCTCTACCCCTTCACCGACACCAACCCGCCCGGGGACGGCGCCGGTGGTACGCGCACGGTACACAGCGACGACATCTCGGCTGCGGGGCACATCTACAAGGATGCCAGCTATGACGCCAACACCGGCACCATCACCGGGGTCATCTCGCTGGACGGACTGGGAGCCGGCGGCGTCCACGTCACTGCCCTGCGTGCCGACAATCTCAATGCCGTCGCCGCGCGCTTCAGCATGTCCCGCTTCATGGATCCAGTGGATGTCCTCGACGGCGCCGACTTCCTGGCTCACGGCGCGGGATACTACCGCCTGGACGGCCTGCCGCCCGGCGACTACGTCATCTACACCGAATGGCTGGACGGCACCGATGAGGGATTTGGACGCCTGGAAAACCGCTATAACATCACGGTCCAGAATAGCAGGGTGGCCGACGGCGACATCACCGATTATGCCGGCAGCCTCGGATTTCTTCCCCAGCGCTGGGAGTTCTACAACACCCTCGAATCGGCTGCCGGAGGTGACGGAGCCACGGCCGGCGCCGCCGGCGACAACCCGGACGAGGCGACCGTATTCAGTATCGCTCCCGGCGACGTCATCGGTGGCGTCGATATCGCCATCAACCTGGACCCGGACACCGGCAAGACGGACGCCCAGCGGGAAAACCCAACCGGTGTCAGCCGCCACGATCTTATCAATCCCGCCACCAACCTCTTTGGTGGCTTCGGCCTGAACGAGGAGGGCAACAACGACAACTACTGGCTCATGCGCTTTCCCGCCAGTGACCTGCCCACACCTCCATACAACGTCATCGAGGGGATCTGGACCAAGAACGGCCGCTCCGATGAGGCGTATACGGGCGGTCTCATGCTGGCCGACCCCGGCAATCCCAATATCATCGAACCGGCCATCGTCTTCGATCCGCCGCGCCTTGTCGCCGGCAGCGCCAACGGCGGCACCGGCCTGACGGAACTGGTCGACGTCCGCGACCGCTTCAACGTGACCGTGAACCAGGCGCGGGACCTGTTCTTCGTGGTCAAGCAGCCGGAGAGCGGCACCATCACCATCGCCGACGGCTATTTTGTCATCCTCAACGTCTCTGATCTGGCCTGCTCCAACAATGGCATTCCATGCACTATCGACCCCGATGGCAGCGATGACTGCACCGGCCCGGCCAGCAACATCTGCACCGGAGGAACCGGCAACACCATCTTCACCGAAGACAACTTCCAGACCTATTTTGGATTTATCGGCGGCGTGGTCGACATCCCCTACAGGGTGCGCACCGAGATCGCCCCTGCGGTGATGATCACCGGCGCTTCCCCGGCGACCCTCAACCAGGATGCCAGCAGTGTGCTGGTGACCATCAGCGGCGCCGGCTTCCGCGCCGGCGCCCAGGTCGATTTCCTGAGCCCCACCGTCAATGGTTCAGGGCCCAGCGGGGTCACGGTGGTGTCCACCACTTTCATCAGTTCATCGACTCTGGAAGTGACGGTGGACGTTGCCGCCAATGCCATTCCCGGCATCCTGGACGTGCAGGTTCGCAATCCGGAAGTCGTCATCCCCAACCGCGCCCGCCTCATGACCCTCAACGCGGGCCCTGACAGCGATGGTGACGGATACACCAACTCCGGCGATTGCGCGGCTGCCGACCCCAACCTCTGGACCCTGCCCGGCAGCGTCCAGAACACTGTGGTGGCCACGGCACAGCCAGCTGGCGGTGTCCGTTTCGACT
>SMYD01000088.1 GCA_004356015.1 Acidobacteriota bacterium
AAACCAGAGGAGACGCACCAGGGTCATGGCTGCTCCGGACCCGTGCGGGACAGGGCCGGGCGCCGACCCGGGGAGATCCGGCCACTCCTCTCGAAGCAGGTCCTCCAGCTCTTCAGAAAAACGGGACACATCTGCCGGGCCGGCATCCCGGCCGCCAGGCTCTCCCGATGTCGAGCCGGGAGGCAGGGCACTCCTGTCGTCTTCTTCCAGCACGTCCGGGTGGATGAACTGGTATCCCCGGCGGGCCGCCGTGCGCAGGAACACAGGCTGCCGCGAGTCATCGCCCAGAGTGCGGCGCAGGGTGCGGATCGCCTGAGAGAGAGCACCGTCCGAGACCACCACGTCGGCCCAGACCCGGTCCAGGATTTCGTGCCGGTCCACCAGGCGGTGGCGCTGCTGCAGGAGCAAGAGCAGGAGATCAAAATAGCGGGGGATGAGAGACACATCCCGACCCTCACGCTGCAGGCGCCGCTGGGCCGGAGAGAGTAGAAACGGCCCGAAGCGATAACGCGGAAGGGAGGCCATCAAGAACCGGGCTCCGCCTCCGCCAGGGCAGCGGCTATTTCCGGTCGCACCTGCTCAAGACCGGCCAGCAGAGCGGCCTGCATTTGCCGCACCACACCCTCGACCTGGGTGGCCGATACCGCGGTCTCATTCTCCACCCGTCGGCGATAGATCACCTTGCCATGGGAGTCGGCCAGCGCCAGGTCCAGGCGGAAACGAATGTGGGGACCCGACGGCAGGTCGATCTCTTCAAGGCGCACCAGGCGGCCTCTCAGGCTGAAGCTGTCTACCCTCACGCCGGCGACGCGCTGGAAACGGGCGCCGCCCGCGCCGTCGAGAACTGCAGCGGCCAGATCTGCCACCATGTCCTGCAGGGGGACAGCCCAGCGATCATAGGGATAGAAGCGCACGCGCACGTCATCGCTGCCCACCCGGTAGACGACCCTGTCCTGGTCATAGGGCGGGTCCACCGTGAACGGTTCAACCCAGACCGCAGGCGCCGACACCGGCAGCGCCACCGTCCTGCGGGTGTCCAGCAGGTAATAACGGGTTGCCGGAGCGGACCCGCAGGCCGTCATGCCCACCATTAACAGGATCGCCATGGCAACCGCGCCGGTCCATGTCTGCTTCTTCACGGTCTCTCCCTCTCAACTCCATCACCGGGACGCCGGTCCGGCAGGTTCCTGATGCGCACAAGACTGTATGGATGTTCCTTGACCTGCTGGCTGAATTCCCTCAGATTGGCCACGGCCTGCTGCAGATCATGGAGTGTCCGCTCGATCTGGAGACGGTTTTCACCGACCACGCCCAGAGTATTCCGGACTGCCACCAGCCCCTCCTCGCCGGCAGTCAGCAGGCGCGTCAGACGTTCACCGTCAGGTCCCAGGGAGGCTTCCAGATCCGTAGTGAGGCGTTGCACCGAATCCATGATGGCCGGCAGGCTCTTCAGACCTCTGTCCACGTTGACGGCGGTGTCGTCCAACCTTTCCATGGCCGCTTCCAGACGGGGCAGGGTGGTGTCCATGGTGCGGTGGAGGCCGGCAAGAATAGCGGCCACGTGGGCCGTGTTCTCTTCGGACAGCACCATCCCGGCCCGCTCCAGCAGGGGGGCCGCCTGCTCGCTGATCTGAAGGACCAGATGGTTGGTCTCATCCACCAGGTCCATCACCTTGACCGAAAGCTCGTTCATGCGGGCCAGGGCCGCATCCATGCTCTGTCCTGCCGCTCCGGGAATCTCGGCATCGGCCGGCAGGACCTCTGCCGCCTCTCCGGCATCTATCTGAAGAAACGGTGCCCCCAGCAAGCCGGCGGTGGACTGATAGGCGCTTGCATCGGCGCGCAATTCCACGTCAAATCTCAGTCCAATCTCAAGGAGAACCGGGAACCGGTGCCCGGGCCTGAGTCGCACACGATTGATGCGCCCCACCGTCACGCCCGCGCTGCGAACCTCATCACCGGCCCGCAGTCCGCCGGCATCCTTCATGGCCACGCGGCGGGTCACCTGCTGGGATCCGCCCAGCGGCCGCCCGGCCAGCCAGAGAGTGCCGGCCAGCAGGACCGCTGCGGCCATCAGCACGAACAAACCGACGAGGACATCATCTTTGGGACCTCTTGGCTTCATGTTGACTCCGCGAAGAAACGGCGCAGGCCGTGGGCGCCCTCCAGGGTCTCGGGGGGCCTGCGGTCCAGAAAACGGCGTACCATAGGATGATCGCTGGCGCGCACCTGGGCAGGCGTACCACTCACCAGGAATTTGCCCTCATGCATCAGAACCATCCTGTCTGCGATGACAAAAGCACTCTCCATTTCATGGGTGACCACCACCATGGCCACAGGGTTGAGCGCCTTCAAAGCCAGAAGCAGCTGATCCAGGCCGGCGGCGGTAATGGGGTCGAGGCCTGCCGAAGGCTCATCGAACATCAGGATCTCCGGGTCGAGAGCCAGGGCCCGCGCCAGGGCCGCCCGCTTGCGCATACCACCACTGATTTCTGAGGGCAGTTGATCCATCGCTTCTTCCAGACCCACCATGCCCAGCTTGATACGTGCCAGGATCCGGCGGGTGGAGGCGGGAAGCCGGGAGAACTCCACCAGGGGCAACTCTACATTCTCTGCCAATGTCAACGAACCGAACAACGCCCCGCCCTGAAACGCCATTCCCAGGTGCCGGCGCGCGGCCCGGACCTGTCGTGATGACGCCGCGCAAAGGTCAACCCCGGCCAGAAAAACACGGCCCCGGTCGGGCCGCTCAAGCCCGGCCAGGCAGCGCAGAAGAGTGCTCTTGCCGCAGCCACTGGGTCCCAGGATGACCATGGTCTCACCGGCCCTCACCTCCAGATCCAACCCGGCGAGCACCGTCCTGCCGCCCATTTGCTTGTGGAGCCCCTGGGCTCTCACAAGCACCCGGCCTGTGTTCTCAGCCCTGGACATAGAACACCGCCGTGACCAGAAGATCGATCACGATGATCAGGACGATGGATCGTACCACCGCCGATGTGGTCGCCCGCCCCACTTCATCGGCGCCACCTCCCACGGCCAGACCCAGTCTGCAGCCCACCAGCCCGATGATTCCCCCGAAGGCCACCGACTTGACCAGACCCACGTAGATGTCCCGAAGTTCCAGCGCTGCGGCGGCATCGCTCAGAAAGGCCCCCCCGGACTGGTTCAAGACCAGAAGCACGGCCGTCATGCCGCCCAGAATTCCCATGACATCGGCAAAGATCACCAGGCCGGGAAGTGCTATCAGCAAGGCGATGAGGCGCGGCACAACCAGAAAGGCATACGGGTCCACACCCATCACCGTCAGGGCATCGACTTCCTGGGACACCTTCATGGTGCCGATCTCCGCGGCAATAGATGAGCCGTACCTCCCTGCGACAATGATGGCCGTCAAAAGGGGTGCCATCTCCCGCGTCACGGCAATGGCCACAAGGTCGGCGACCAGGGACTGGGCCCCCAGCTTCTGCAGTTGAAAAAGCGACTGCAGGGCAAGGATGACCCCCACCAGAAAGGAAATGAGAGCCACCAGCGGCAAGGATCCGGCGCCGGCCCGCGCCGCCTGGGCAATGGTGGCCCCCAGGCGCATCCGTTCTCCGCGCAGCGGGCCCAGGAACATGCGATCCAGGCTGACCATCACGAGTGCCCACATGGCGCCGGTTTCCACCAGAAACCGGCGCGTGGCAGCACCAAGGCCCCGCACCACGGCTGTCAGCATCAGGCCCCGGCCTGTGCCTGGAGTTTTTTCTCGACTTCGGCGGGCGAGTCGCAACAGCACTCCAGCGCATCCACCAGTCCCGACAAATGGAAGAGCTTGCGCACCGACTGGCTCGGCTGGCAGAGGAACACCTGAGAACCCCGCCGCCGGCCCTCCATGAGCAGTTCCACCAACACGGCCGCGGCAGACGTATCGAGATGTTCGACACCGCCCATTTCCAGGACCAGGGCGCGCGGACGTCGGGATTCCAGCACGGCCATGAGCCCGCGCCGGAGTTCATGGGCGTTCGTATAGTCGATGCTGCCTGAGATCGCGGCGACGACGGCGTCCGGCGTGCCGGGAAGGGGCGTTGATTGGAGAGAGAAACCTGGGGTGACTCGCGTCATGAGGCTCCAGATGGAAGCACCGGATGGAGGCCACCGACCACACCCGTCAGGCGGTGCATCCATCCCCGGGATAGTACTCCACCAGGAGGGCGAAGCCCGCAGGCGAAGGGTCCGGGGCCGACGGCGGCACGGCGATCGAGACCACCTGGCCCGACTACTACCAATCGATCACCATTTCGTCACTGGCCATCATTGTATATACGAATGATGAGATCGCCATACTCTTTCTATCAACAATGCATACATTTACTCCAGGGCATTTTTATGTTCATGCAAACTCCGGCCAGGCGCAATTCCACGATCCTCAGGATCGTGCTGGTAGCAGGTCTACTTGCCGGAGGCCTCGGTGCGTCCCGCGCTGCGCTGCGCACGGTCAATCTACAAGCCGGGACTTTGGTCGGCTACGATTCCAATCCGCTGCGCTTGGCCGACAATCGGACGGCGGCCGTCTTCAGCGAACTTCGACTGGACAGTGTCGCCGATCTGGACGTCAACGAGTCGGCCGGTTTCTTCATCGAACTCCACGGCAGCTTGCGCCTCCACGAACGAACCACCGGCGGCGCCGACTACCAGCAGGTGAATCTGCGCGCTGGCTTTGACTGGATGCCTTACCGCAGCCCCAGCCGCCAGATCGCGGTGGCTCTGGGAGGGCTCTACAGGTCGCAGCGCACGACCTTTCTCGATCCCGCCACCGGCCAGGATTATGTGCTGGTCGAGGATCCCGCCGCAACACCGCCCACGACCATCAATCTGGCCCGGCGGCTGGATCTGGACAGCACCGGCGCCTTCCTGAACATGCGCTGGAAGGCCTCCCGGCGCTTGCAGTTTGCTCTCGACACGGAGTTCCGCCGGGATGATCACCGCCAGGACTACCGGGAAAGCCCGGTGGTGAGTTCCCTGGA